>DATHTR010000024.1:0-13190 GCA_035463095.1 Candidatus Angelobacter sp.
CCGTCGTTGTGGGCCTCGGGGATGACCCCGGCCGCGCCCTCCGCGTTGGCGAGGTCATCGGCGTGCCCGGCATGCGGGCTCGTGGCCCGCTGCTGCTCCTCGGTCGGAACCGAGCGGAACGCCGATTCGTCGACGGCGCCGTGGTCGTCGTGGGTGGCAGCGGTCGCGTGGGCCGCGCGCGTCGCCTCGTCCTCGGCATCCTTGGGGTGGTCGGCCGCGGCCTCGGCACCGTGCGGCTCGTCGTGGTCGCCGGGACCCTCGTGGCCGCCGTGGTGTCCATGGCCGGGCACGTGGTCGAGGCGCGGGCCGACCAGCACGGCGAACAGGAACCCGGCCAGGGGCAGCGCGGGAATGAGGGCGATCAGCAGCTCCATCGGTCCGCGCCTATTCCTTGAGGTCCGAGTACTGGTCGACCTCGGCCGTCTGCCGGGTGCGGATGATGGCGATCACGAGCGCGAGGCCCACCGTCACCTCGGCGGCGGCGACCGCCATGATCATGAGCGCGAAGACCGCTCCGCCGGCGGATTCATCGGGCAGGTAGGCGTTGAACGCCACCAGGCTGAGGTTCACCGCGTTGAACATGAGCTCGATGCTGATCAGCATCAGGATCGCGTTGCGGCGCGCCATGAACCCGAAGGCACCGATGCCGAACAGCAGCGCCGAGACGATCAGGTAGCCCTCGATGCCCATCGGTCAGTTCGCTCGCTCGTCCTCTTCCGGCCGCCGCGCCAGGTAGATGGCGCCGATGATCGCGGCCAGGAGGAGCAGGCTGATGATCTCGAATGGGAGCGCGAAGTCGGTCAGTAGCGTGACGGCGATGGTCTCGACCGCGGCGTGCGCCGCCTCGGCGGCCAGCCCCCAGTCGGTCTGCACCACCGCCCAGCCCACGGTCCCGACGATGGCCAGGGCGACGACGATGGCGATCGGCAGCTGACGGTGGAAGGGGGCGGGCAGGTTCGCGTCTCCTGCCTGGGTCAGCATGATCGCGAACAGGATGAGCACGCTGATCGCGCCCAGGTAGATGAGGACCTGGGCGGCGGCCACGATCGGCGCGCCGAGCAGCGCGTACATGCCTGCGAGTGATCCGAAGCAGACCATCATCGCCACGGCGGAGTGGATGATGTTGCGCAGCGTGACGACGGCGATCCCGGCCCCCACCACGCCGATGGCGAGCAGGAAGAAGAGGACGCTGGAAATGTCCAGGGTCGTTGGCTCCGTTGGGTGTTCGAGCGCTCAACGGCCCCGCACCGGGGGCCGCGCTCGATTCTAGCGCAGCCGCCTCGACCGCGGCACGGGCGCCGGTCGCTCCCGGGCTCCCGACGACGGTTCCGCGCGACGCTCGCCTGACGAGCGCTGCGCGACCGATCGGTTCGCGGAGCCGGGCAGTCGAGCACGCAGAGGAGGCGGGCGAGCGGCAGCCATCCCACAACGCTCCCAGCTGGAGCATTGCGGGGAACCGGCACTCTACTGGCGCGGCGTCGGCAGCCTCCATCCACGCCGCATCCCGACCATGCGGAGGCCGAAGCACACGAGCGCGCCGGCCACCGCCACCGCCGGTGCCGGGAGGCCGATCGCGTCCCCGGCCACCACCACCGCTGCGCCGGCCAGCGCCGCGACCGCGTACAGCTCCGCCCGCAGCACGGTCGGCACCTCGGAGACGAGAACGTCACGCACCATGCCGCCGCCGATGCCGGTCAATCCACCCAGCAGCACCGCCGCCACGGGTCCGAGGCCGAACTCCAGCGCCTTGACGGCACCCGACACCGCGAACAGCGCCAATCCGGCCCCGTCCAGCACGAGCACCGTGGTCTGGAGGCGCTTCACGACCGGATGCCAAAAGAACGTGACCAGTCCCGCGATGGCCGGCACGAGCAGGTACCGCGGGTCGGCGATCGCCGGCGGTGGCACTGCCCCGATCACGAGGTCGCGCAGGATGCCGCCGGCCGTCGCCGCCGCGAACGCCAGCACCAACACGCCGAACAGGTCGAGCCGATGCCGCACCCCGACCAGCGCCCCGCTGAGCGCGAAGACGAACGTTCCGCCCAGGTCCAGGGTGACGAGCAGGGTGGGCATCGCGCCGCATCATACGGAACCCCTCCGAGTGCGTGTCGGGCGCGCACTGTGCGGCCGATGGGCTCGCGGACAGCGGATCCTGAGCGTGACGCGAGCGCCCGTCGCCGTCATGGGCTTCCCCATGGGTCATGGGGGGTTCGCGCCACGGCGCCACCGTCACGGCTCGCGACGGCACACGGGGTCTAGCGGGTGGGGCGCTCCCGGTCGGACATCTCGAGGATGTCGAGCATGGGCAGGTCGCGCTGGTACTCGCTGAACTCGAACTCGGGCCCACAGCGCAGAGCGTCGTACGGGCAGGCATCGGCGCAGATGCCGCAGAAGATGCAGCGCGACACGTCGAGCTGGTAGGTCTCGAGGATGCGCGGCCGCGGCATGAGCGCGCCGACGGGACAGGTCTCGGCGCAGCGACCGCAGGAGACGCACGGCGTCTCGTTGAGGCTGACGTAGTCGGCGGTCGTGACCAGCGAGTCGAAGCCCTTGCCGATGAAGTCGTAGCAGCCGGCGCCGACGATCTCCTTGCACACCTGGGCGCAGCGCCCGCAGTCGATGCAGCGGGAGTAGTCGCGCAGGATGAAGGAGTGCGTCTCGTCGCGACCGTAGCCGTGGTTGAGGCCGACGTACGGGTTGTCCTGGATCGAGCGCTCGTCGATCGCCATGTTCAGCGTCGTCTCGTACTCGATCGCCGCCTCGCGCAGGTCGCAGTGCCCGATCGCCTCGCAGGTGCACTGCAGGCAGCGCGACGCCTCGGCCATGGCCTGGTCGCCGGTATAGCCGTGCTCGTACTCGTTGAAGTTGTCCGACCGATGCTCCGGGCCGAGCTTGCCCATGATCGCGCGCGGTTCCTTCACGTCGTCGGTGAAGGGCACGATGGTCAGGAAGTTGGGCTGCGGCTCGGTGACGACGCGGCGGATCTGCGGGTCGTCGAGGTCGTGGCCGCGGAGCCAGTAATCCATGGCGTACGAGGCGCGCCGGCCCTCGCCGATGGCCTCGACCACGGTCGCCGCCCCGGTCCGCACGTCGCCCGACGCGAAGACCTTCGGCACGTCGGTGCGGAAGATGTGCTCCTCGGCCACCAGCGTGCCGCGCCGGCTGACCTCGAGCTTCGAGCGGATCTCGTCGGGCTCGGACTCGATCCAGCCCAGGTCCGGTCCCTGGCCGATGGCGCCGAGGACGGTATCGCATTCGATGATGAACTCGGTGCCGGGCATCGGCTCCGGCCGTCGCCGCCCCTGCTCGTCCGGCTCGCCGAGCTTCATGCGCTGGAACTCGACGCCGGTGACCGTGTTCGTCTCGTCGGTCACGATGCGCGTCGGCGCGGCCTGGAAGATGAGCCGCGCGCCTTCCTCCGTCGCCTCGTGCGCCTCGTCGGCGGCCGGCATGTCCTTGAGGTCGCGGCGGTAGACCAGGGTCACCTCGGCCGCGCCCTGGCGGACGCTCGTCCGGGTGCAGTCGATGGCCGTGAAGCCGCCGCCGATGACGACGACCCGCGCGCCCTTCAGACGCGGGACCGGCACCCCGCGGGTCGAGTTGTAGAGGTTCTCGAGCGCATTGACGACCCCGTGGGCGTCCTCGCCGGGGATGCCCAGCTCGTTCGGCTTGTAGCAGCCGATGCCGACGTAGATCGCGTCGTACTCGTCGATGATGTCGCCGAGATGGAAGTCGCGACCGAGCCGCATGTTCGGCTTGAGCTGCGCCCCGAGCTCCCATACGTGGTTGAGCTCGCGATCCATCCAGGCCTTCGGCAGGCGGTACTGCGGGATGCCGTAGCGCAGCATGCCGCCCTGCTCCGGCTCGGCCTCGAACACGTCGCACGCATGGCCGCGCAGCTGGAGGTAGTACGCGGCCGCCATGCCGGCCGGACCGGCGCCGATGATCGCGACCCTGCGCCCGGTCGGCGGGTCCTTCGGCCACGGGATCGGCGCCGGGGCGTCGACCTCGAGCACGCGGTCGGCGCAGTAGCGGTGCGAGTCGCGGATGGCGATGGCGGTGTCGACCTCCTCGCGCCGGCAATGGGTCTCGCACGGGGCGGGGCACACGCGTCCGAGGATGGCCGGGAACGGCAGCGAGCGCTTCAGGATGCGCGTCGCCTCCTCCCAGTTGCCGAGCGTGTTCTGCTTCAGGTAGCCCGGGATGTCGACGCGGGTCGGGCACTTGAACTGGCAGGGCGGCAGGCAGTAGGCGTCGTGGTCGCTGAAGATGAGCTCCAGCACCATCCGCCGATTCTCGATGACCCGGTCGGAGTGGGTGGTGATGACCATTCCGTCGGTGATCGCCGTGCCGCACGAGATCGGGGTGTCGTCGCGGCCCTCCACCTCGACCGCGCAGATGCGGCAGGCGCCGTACGGGGCGAGCTTCGGCTCGTAGCACAGGGTCGGGACGTCGATGCCCAGCACGCGGCAGGCCTGGAGGATGGTCTGGCCTTCCTCGGCCTCCACCTGGGTTCCGTTGATGGTGACGCTGACCGTGCGGGTGCCGGGCACCATCGGCCACAGGGGCGTGTAGTCGGTGACCTGCCCGTCGCCCGACCCGGTGCCGTTGCCGTTGCCGGCCGCGTGGCCGTTCGTGTGTCCGAAGCCCATCGATCCCTACTCTAGCGGCGCTCGCCGTCGGATGCCGGAGCCAGCCCTTCGAGCGGCTCGAGCAGCGGCGGGAGGTCCGATGTGCGGCAGGCCCCTGCCAGGCATTCGCCCCGCTCGGCGTGGGCGCGGTACTCCTCGGCGAATCGGTCGAGGGTGGTCAGGATCGGGCCCGATGCCAGGCGCTCCAGCTTGCAGAGCGCCGTGTCGCTCACCTTGCGTGACAGCTCACGGAGAAGGACGATGTCGTTTGGCCGCGGGGTTCCGGCCAGGATGCGGTCGAGGGTCTCGCGCAGTCGGAGCGTGCCGATCCGGCACGGCACGGCCTTGCCGCAGGCCTCCCGGGCGCTGAAGTCCACGAAGAAGCGCGCCGTGTCGACCATGCAGGTGGCCGTGTCGGTGACGAGGACCGATCCGGAGCCGATGATCGCGCCGGCGTCGGTGAGGGATTCGTAGTCAGACGGCAGGTTCAGCGAGCCGGCGTCGATGGCGCCGCCGCCCGGTCCGCCGACGAAGAGCGCCTTCGTGGTCCCGGTGCCGCCGCCTGCCAGGTCGAGCAGGTCGAGCAGGGAGATCCCGAGCGGAACCTCCGCCAGCCCGGGCTGCGCCACGCGACCCATGATCGTGACGAGCTTCGTGCCATGGCTGCGCTCGCGGCCGGTCGAGGCAAAGGCGTCCGGCGAGTGCGCGATGATCCAGGCCACGTGGGCCAGCGTCTCGGCGTTCTGCACGACGGTCGGCGCGTCGCCCAGCCCACGCGTGGCCGGGTACGGAGGTCGGATGGCGGGCATGCCGCGGTCGCCGGCGAGCGCATTGAGGAGCGCGGTCTCCTCGCCGGCGACGTAGGCGCCGGAGCCCTCCCACACGGTGAGCTGGATGCTGGTGTCGGTGCCGAGCACGAGGTAGCCGGCGAGCCGGGCCTCGGTCGCCTCCCGCGCGGCGGTACGCAGTCGCTCGACCGCATCGGCCCAGTCGCGCCGGACGGCGATGATCGCCTCGGCGGCACCGACCGCGTAGGCCGCGATGAGCAGGCCCTCGACCACGAGATGCGGGTGGCCCTCGGCCAGCGCACGGTCGCCGAGCGCGCTCGGGTCGGCACCCATCAGGTTGGCGACCACCACCTTTCGATCGGCCGGCTGGTCGCGGGCGATGCGCCACTTCTCGCCGGTGGGGAAGCCGGAGCCGCCGCGGCCGCGGAGGCCGGCGGCCTCGATCTCGCCGATGACCTCCTCGGGGGCGAGCTTCGTGACCGCCCGTTCGAGCGCCGCGTACGAGCCATGCTGGCGTGCGCTCGCCAGGCTGGTCGGATCCACGCGACCGATGTCGGTCAGCAGGCGTCGTTCGCCGCCGGACAGGATCCGGATCTGGGGCGACAGGCCGGCCGCCATCAGCTCGCCACCCCGGCGCCGGCCGCACCGGCATGCTCGACGACGTGGCGCGCCTGCTCGACGTCGACCGGCCCGTACACGAGGGTGCCGACGCGGATGGCCGGGCTGATCGCCCCGGCGCCCACGTCGGTCCGGACCTCGAGCGTGTAGCGGCCGTCGGGGGACGACTCCCCGGCGCGGATGCCGAGTTCGTCCTCGAGCGCGCGGAGGATGCGGTCGCCGCCCGCGAACCGGCAGGAGGCGCAGTCGCAGACGGTGACCAGGTGCCCATCGGCCGGGAGCAGCCGGAACCCGCCGAGGCTCGCCGCGCCGAAGACCTGGGCCCAGTGGATGCTCATCCGATCGCTGATCGCGCGCAGCGCCCGCTCGGGCAGGTAGTCGAACCGGTCCTGCACCGCGCTGAAGATTGCGACCAGCGCCTCGGGTCGTCCTCCGAAGCCGTCGATCGTGTCGTTGACCCAGGCCGTGTCGATCGCCTCGTCCCAGCGCGCCGGGTTGCGCATCGGGCGCGCCGCGAGGCCGGCGCGGCGGTACGCGTTCGGATCCTTGCGCTCGTCGTAGATCTCCGGCATGCCGTAGCGGATGCGGTTGCCCTGCGAGTCGAAGCCGCTCATGTCGATCGCCTCCACCGGGCAGACCTGCGCGCACTGGAAGCAGACCTCGCACTTGTGCTCGCCGAACGGGTCGTAGATGAGGTCGAGCCGGCCGCGCCACCGATCGGGGATCTCGGGGCGCTGCTCGGGATACTGGCGCGTCACCTTGGGGCTGAAGAAGTTCTTGAACGTGGTCGCCATGCCCTTGGCGATGCCGAGTCCGGGGAAGCCCATCGGTCCGTCGCCTCCTACAGGTCCAGGACCACCACGGCGATGGCCGTGATGAACAGGTTGACGAGGGCGAGCGGCAGGAGGACCTTCCAGGCCATGCCCATCAGCTGGTCGACGCGCACCCGCGGCAGGGTGCCGCGCAGCCACACCGCGATCGCCACGAAGATGTAGGTCTTCAGGAAGAACCAGAAGATCCCGTACAGCGTGCCGGCGAAGCCATCGAGCTGGGCCGGGAACGGCCACGGCGCGAGCCAGCCTCCGAAGAACAGGCTGATCAGGATCCCGCTCATGATGAACAGCGCCACGTACTCGGCGAAGAAGAAGAACCCGAAGCGCATGCCGGAGTACTCGGTGAACGGGCCGGCCACGAGCTCCGAGTCGGCTTCGACCATGTCGAACGGGGTGCGGTTGATCTCCGCCAGGGACGCGATGTAGAAGATGCCGAGGCCGATGGGCTGCCAGACGAAGAGCCATCCGTGCTCCAGCTGCCAGGCAATGACTCCGCTGAAGCTCAGCGTGCCGGCCAGGATCACCGCCCCGACGACCGAGAGGGTCAGCGGGATCTCGTAGCTCACCATCTGCGCCGCCGAGCGCAGGCCGCCCAGCAGCGAGTACTTGTTGTAGCTCGCCCAGCCGGCGACGAGCAGGCCGACCACCGACAGGCCCAGCACGGCGAAGAAGTAGACGATGCCGATGTTGAAGTCGGCCGCGATGGCGCCGGGCGCGAACGGCATGACGAGCATGCTCATGGCGGCGGCCATGTACACCATCCACGGGGCGAGGGTGAAGGTCGCCCGGTCCGCCTGGTCCGGGACCGCGTCCTCTTTGGCGAGCACCTTGAAGCCGTGGATCGTGGACTGGAAGATCCCCTTCGGCCCGATGCGGTTCGGGCCGTAGCGCAGCGCCAGCTGCGCGATGATCTTCATCTCCATCTGGATGATGATGAAGGCGGTCGGCACGGTCAGCAGGAGCAGGAGCGTGGTGGCCAGGACGAACCGGCCGATGCCGAGCAGCAGTTCCCAATCCATGGCTACTTGTCGACGCCTCCCATGACCGGGTCGAAGCTCGCCATCACCGCCATGAGGTCAGCCAGCAGCTTTCCGGGCATGACCTTCGGGATCGCCTGGAGGCTGATGAAGCTCGGGTCGCGCATCCGGAACCGATAGGGGGTCGGGCCGCCGTCGCTGATGGCATAGACGCTGTACAGGCCGCGCGGCGACTCGACGGCCCCGTACGCGCGACCCGGCTTGGGACGGATGATGCCCGGCACCTGGGCCTGCACCGGGCCGTGCGGCATCTTCTCCATGATCTGGTCGATCAGGTGAATGCTCTGCTTGATCTCGGCGATGCGCTGCAGGTACCGCGCGTACGAGTCGCCGGTCTCCTGCGTGATGACGTCGAACTCGAGCTCGTCGTACACCGAGTACGGATGGGCCTTGCGAACGTCGAACGGCACGCCGGATGCTCGCAGGTTCGGGCCCGTCACGCCCAGGGCGATCGCCTCCTTGCCGCTCAGGACGCCCATGCCCTTCGTTCGAGCCGTGAAGATCTCGTTCTCGGTGATCATCCGCTCGTTCATCTCGATATTGCGCAGCACGTTGCTGCGCCACGTCCCGAGACGCGACAGGAACTCGTCGTTGACGTCCCAGTTCACGCCGCCGACGCGGAAGAAGTTGAAGAGCATCCGCTGCCCGCTGATGGCGCTCAGCATGTCGACGACTTCGTCGCGGTTGATGAAGCTGTAGAGGATCGGGGTCAGGCCGCCCATGTCCAGGGCCAGGAAGCCCATCATCAGGCCGTGGCTGAAGACGCGATTCAGCTCGACGACGAGCGCGCGGATGTACTCGGCCCGCTTCGGGGCCCGGATGCCGTAGAGCTTTTCGAAGGCGATGGCCGGCGCGTGCTCGTTGTGCATCGTCGACAGGTAGTCCATCGGGTCGACGTAGGTGAGCACCGTGGTGTAGGTGGCGTTCTCGCACAGCTTCTCGATGCCGCGGTGCAGGTACCCGAGCACCGGGTCGACGTCGACCACGACCTCGCCGCGCACCTTGACCACCAGCCGCATGACCCCGTGCGTGGACGGATGCTGGGGGCCCATGTTCACGAGCATCTCCCCCTCGTCGAGGGAGTAGACGTCGCGTTCGCGATCGGTCTGTGGCGGCCGGTCGGGGATGTTGACCGTGTCGAAGCCGGCATACTCGCCGCCTTCGGCATGCACGGGCGCCAGACCGGCGGCGGCGCGGAGGCGCTCCTCCTCGGCCCGGTCGAGCTCGATCGGGTCGGGGATGCGGACGTCGGGATCGGTCGTCGTCATCGCGGACGGCTCTCCGAGTCGCTGAACTCGCCGCCCTCCGGTCCGCCGGCCGGTGCATCGGCCCGCTGGTCGGCGGGCGGGAAGGTGACGGCCGGCGCGTCGGTGGCATGCCGGAAGCGGGCGAGGTCCCACGTTTCCGGGCGCTCCAGCGGGTTCACGCCGGCCGCCGGGGAGTCGGCGGCGTCATCGGGCAGGATGAAATCCTTGCGGTGGGGGAAGGAGCGATAGTCCGGCGACATGTAGATCCGCCGCAGGTCGCGATTGCCCTCGAACACGATGCCCATCATGTCGTACATCTCGCGCTCGTGGAACATCGCGCCCTCCCACAGCCCGGTGATGCTCGGGAGGCGCGGATCCGCGCGATCCACGTGGGCGCGGACGCGAACCCAGGCCGGATGCTTGTCGGAGTAGAGGTGGTAGACGACCTCGAACCGATTGCCCGGGCCGTAGTCGACGGCGGCGGCGTCGGCCAGCATCCAGAAATCGAGCTCCGGATCGTCGCGGAGCGTGGTGAGCACCTCGACGGCACGGGCACCGTCGACCTGGAACTCGACGGTGTCCTCGTCGGTCCACAGGTCGCGCAGGTCGTCGGCGAGGCGTTCGGTGAGCAGGCGCACCAGGGCGCCCGCCGCCACGGGGACGGTCAGCGGACGTCTCCTTCCCAGCGCGTGCGCTGCGGTCCGCGGTCGACGTAGGTCCGCCACTGTCCGCGACGCTCCTTGACGAGCTCGTGGAGCTTCATCATCCCGTAGATGAGGCCCTCCGGCCGCGGCGGGCAGCCCGGGACGTAGACGTCCACCGGCATGACCCGGTCGACGCCCTGGACCACGCTGTAGGAACGCTTGAAGCGGCCGCCGGACGTGGTGCAGGTGCCCATCGCCACGCACCACTTCGGCTCGGGCATCTGCTCCCACAGGCGAACGAGCGGCCCGGCCATCTTCGTGGTCAGCGTGCCGGCCACGATGAGGACGTCCGCCTGGCGCGGGCTGGCGCGGAACGGGAACATGCCGAAGCGGTCGATGTCGTTCACGCTGGTGGCCGTGCTCATCATCTCGATGGCGCAGCAGCTCAGGCCCGAGAGCAGCGGCCACAGCGAGTTGGCCCGGATCAGGTCGAGGACGTAGTCGGCCTTGGTCGGGATCACCTCGAGCAGGCCGTGGAACCCGCCCTGCGGGTGCTCCTCCATCCTGAACTCGCGGAGGAGGTCGTCGTCACCGGCCTGGTCCGGGATGATGATCGGCGGCTGGCCCGATCCGGGCGCCGGCTCGGGCGATGTGGTGGTCGGTCGGTCTACTGCCATCGGAGGTCACCCTTCTTCCACGCGTAGAACTCGCCCCACATCAGGATCGCAAGGAAGATGCCGATCAGGATGATCCCCTGCATCTCGATGGCACGGACGCTGATCGCCCACAGGTACACGAAGATGATCTCCACGTCGAAGGCGACGAAGAGCAGGGCGTACAGGTAGAAGGCCAGGCCGAAGCGGCTCCACGTGTCGCCGATCGTGTCGATCCCGCACTCGTACGGCAGGCCCTTCTGCGGGCGTCGGCGGCGATGCGTGATCAGCCAGCTGAACAGGATGGTGCCGAAGACGAAGAGCGTCGCGGCGAAGCCGAATCCGATGACGTAGAGCAGGCCGGTGTGATCCATCTGGAACTCCGGGTGCACGCGCGGTGTGCGTTGCTGGTCCGGGCCGCGGCCCGGCAGGTTTCAGGTCGGTGGACGTCGGTTCGCAGCGTCGAGCACGGACTGGCTCGCCTGCTGCGGAATCCAGTCTAGCAGGGCCCTCCGCGTGCGTGGGAGCGTCCCCATCCGGCTCCCCGGGGCGTCTTCGTCACCCGTCGCCGACCGATGCCTCTCAGGGTGAAACGACGCGCGGGCTCAGCGGCCCTGCCAGGCGGCCCGCATGATGAGGCGCAGCCCATCGCTGACCAGCGCATGACCGCCGAACAGGAACGGGATGTGAGCCGAGGCGGCCGTCTCGGTCAGCTCTCGCAGCCACGCGGTGGAGACGCCGGCCGCGTCGCCGAAGTCGGAGGCGAACCGCTCCTCGGCGGGGGGCCAGCCGCGCGCTTCGGCCGAGCCCGCGACCGCGGCCATGAGGACGCGCGTGTCGAGGACCACCGCGTCGCCGAGGGATGCGAGCGTGGCGACCAGCTCAGCAGCCGATGACCGGCCCATGAGCGCCGCCAGGACCGATCGGGGCCGAACCGCCCCCTCGCGGGCCGACCGCATACCGCGCTCCTCCACGAAGGCACGGACGCGGCAGGCGGTCTCCGTCTCGAGCTCGGCCAGGGTCGCGCCGCCCACGCGCCCGGCCACCACGAGCTCGGCGGACCGATCGCGCATCACCTCCCCGATGCGTTCGAGGCTGGGGACCTCGAGTCGCCGGTCCCCCGGCAGTCGAGCCATGTCGAGGTACCCGCGCACGGAGCCGTCCACCGGGCGCATGCCATCGAGCCTGGTGGCGAGCCGCAGCAGCGCCAGGTCGAGCGTCGTGTCGACGTCGAAGCGTGTCCAGGCGGCTGCTCCCAGGTCGCGCAGCGCGAAGCCGGCCTCCTCGAGGCGGCGGGGCGCAGCGTTGTCCGTCCGGCAGGCCTCGAGCGCGGTCAGGGCCGCATCGAGGTCGCCGGCCACCACGAAGGCATCCGCGCTGAAGCGGCTGTTCGTGATGACCTCGCCCGCGATCGGGGAAAGGAGCAGATCGAGCGCGTCATCGGCCAGGAGCGCCAGCGATCCACCGCCCGCGTAGCCGATCGCATCCACCGGACCCTCGGCGTCCGCGAGGACGGCGCGGGCGGCGGCGGTGAACCATCGGCCCCAGTGAAAGGACTCGGACGGCTCGGATGGAAGCGGCGCGACCGCGGCCCCGAGTCGACCCAGCCGCCGGCTCAGCTCGGCCGCGAGCAGCCGCTGGCCATCGGCCGCGATCGCCTCGTGGGTCCCGAACCGCTGCCCGGTGGGCGGCAGGGTGACGAGGACGAGAGGTGCCGGACGCTCAGGCATCCGCTCCGTCGCGGAGCCGATGGAGCTGCTCGAGATGCATCAGGTCGTGGATGCCCACGAAGAGCAGCCAGTCGCCGCAGCGCAGCCGCCCGACGAGCGGGTGCTCCATGCCGCAGCGCTGCGTCTCGTGCCCGGCGATGCGCTCAGCGGCCTGGCGCAGCGAGCGTCGAGACTTGTCGAGCAGGACGAGGAGCTCCTCGCGCCCCGCATCGGCCCGACCGGGAACCGACGGCGTGATGCGCGGCGCGCGTTCCGGCCACGGCCCCTCGACGTCGAGGGCGGCCCAGGCCGCAAGGAAGCGCCGGGCGGCGGTGGTGTGCGCGAAGGCCTGCGCGACGTTCCAGTCCTCCTCGCCGCCGGGGGCGCGCAGGAGGGGTTCTGGCAGGGAGCGAACGATCCCCTCGAGCGCGTCTCCCACGGCCTCCTGCTGCGCCAGGATGCGGGCCGCCGAACCATCCACGACGCGGGCTCGGAGCTCGCGGCGGAGCGCCTTCAGCCCGGAGAAGCCGCCGTCCAGGGCACGCCAGCAGGCGACGACGTCCGGCGCATCGGGCTCGAGCTTGCCGATCCAGGCGTACTCGGAGGCCACGCTAGAGGCGCTCGAAGCGCTCCACCGGTAGGACGAAGACCGTCGCGCCGCCGACCTCGACCTCGACCGGGTACGGCATGTAGAACTCGCCCGGCTCCATGATCGGTGGCATCGGGTTCACGAACTGCTTCCGCGAGTGGCAGTTGGCGCTGATGATCTCGAGGACGGCGTCCACTTGGCCGTCCTCCACGCCGACGAGGATGGTGGCGTTCCCCTGCTTGAGGAAGCCACCGGACGAGTTGAAGCGCGTGGCCCGGTACTCCTTCTCGAGCAGCGCGTCGACGAGGGTGGCGGCGTCCTCGTTGTGCACGATGGCGGTGACGAGCTTCATCGGATTCTCGCGGGCTCCTTCGCTGACAGGCTCGGGCACGACGGGCGGCGCCGGGCGTCGATTATGGCGCAGGGGAGCGGCCGCGGGCC
>DATHTR010000025.1:0-41926 GCA_035463095.1 Candidatus Angelobacter sp.
GGTGCATGCGAGTCGTCCGGGATGCTACCAGATCCGGCGACCGAGCACGACAGGCGGCCCCGGTGCGGCGGCACAGCGGTCGTCGGATCCGACCGGATGGACGCGCCGCGTACCATCCGCGATGCGAATGCCGATCCGTCACACGCCGTCATGAGCACGAACCCACACGAAGCGCCGGTGCCGCTCACCCACCGGTCGGCCACCGAGCTGGCGCGGCTGATCCGTGACCGCAACGTCAGCGCGCGCGAGGTCATGGAGGAGCACCTGGCGGCCATCGAACGACGCAACCCGACCCTCAACGCCATAGTCGCCATTGCCGACGATGCGCTCGACAGTGCGGACGCCCGCGATCGCGCGCTGGCTCGCGGCGAGCCCATCGGGCCGCTGCATGGGGTGCCCTTCACCGCGAAGGACATCATCGAGGCGGCCGGGCTTCCCACCACGCTGGGCATGATCGAGCTGGCGGACAGTCGCCCCGACCATGACGCGACCGTGGTGGGGCGGATGAGAGCGGCGGGGGCGATCCTGCTCGGCAAGACGAACTGTCCGCCGGGCGGATCGGGCGGAGTGACCGAGAACGATCTGCACGGGCGGACGCTCAACCCGTACGACGAGCGGCGGTCGCCGGGAGGCAGCAGCGGAGGCGAGGCGGCCGCGATCGCGGCGGGCCTGTCGCCCTGTGGCATCGGCAGCGACTCCGGCGGGAGTCTGCGCGTGCCCGCGCACTTCTGCGGGATCGCGACGCTGAAGCCGACGGCCGGCCGGATCCCGATCACCGGCGTGCTCGACGATCGTGGCCAGCTCGGGAGCATGCGCGACCCGCGAACGCAGGCCGGACCGATGGCGCGGCGCGCCGACGACCTCGGCACGCTGCTATCGATCCTCGCCGGCCCGGACGGCAGCGACGCAGGCTGCGTCCCCGCTCCGCTCGGCGATCCTTCGGCGGTCGACCTGCACGGCGTGCGCGTGATGCTGTATCGATCTGATGGCGTGGCCCCGCCCGATGCGGAGACCGACGGCGCGCTGGTGATGGCGGCGGCGGTCCTCCGCGAGCGCGGCGCCATCGTGGCGGAGGGCGCTCCCCCACCGGGTGGCCACGATCTGACGGAGCGGGTGTGGGACTCCTACGGCGACGAGATGACCGCCCCACAGGTCTACGACGTGCTGCAGGACTGGGATGCGTTCAGGACGACGATGCTCGCGGTGCTCGAGCGGTTCGACCTCATCCTGTCGCCGGTCGCGCCGGAGCCCGCGCCGCGACACGGCGGCGACGTCGTCTGGCGCTATACGACCCCGCACAGCCTCACCGGCTGGCCATGTGTCGTCGTCCGTGCCGGGACCTCGGCGGGCATGCCGGTCGGAGTGCAGCTCGTCTCGGGGCCGTGGCAGGAGGATGTGGCGATCGCGGCCGCGGTGGCGATCGAGCGGACGCTGGGCGGATGGCAGCCGCCCGGGGAGCCGGCGGTCAGCGTGGACCGGTGACCGGCCGCGGAGCGCGGCGGACCGGTTGCTATTCGGCGTCGGTCCCTGCGTCGGGACGTGCCGCCTACGGCACGTCGACGGTCACGGGGGTCCCTCCGAACCCGCGACACCTGGTTCGGCGAGCTCCGCGCTCGGTGCCGCGGTCGGGTAGCGCCGGCTGGCCACGTCGAGCGCGCCGAGCACCTGCGCCCGAGCTGTGTCCAGGTGCGAGCGCATCACAGCCAAGGCGGCGGCATCGGCGTTAGGCCGGCCGAGCGCGGCCGTCAGCGAGCGCGAGGCTCGCTGATACGCCAGCACCGCGTCGTTCGCCGTCCGCGTGATGCGGTTCGTCGTCTCCCGCAGCAGCCGCAGCCGCTCTTCGGTCCGTTGCTCGCCCTGGAGCCGCGCATCGAGCTCCTGGCCGAGCTCCGCGATCAACGAGCTGGCTCGCTGGACGACGCGCAGATCGGCCGTGCGGACCGTGGAGCGCCTGCCCACGGTTGGCCAGGCGTCGGCGATGTCGGGAGTTGGGGCCGCGGCATCGGGCCGCGACACCGGATCAGGCCCCGTTGACCTGGACCGCGCGGGCGCCCTTGGGGCCCGACTCGACGTCGAACGTGACCGACTCTCCGCCCATCAGGCGGTCGAAATCGAGCGATGCGCCCAGGCCGTCCTTGTGGAAGAAGTACTCCTTGCCGTCCGGATCGACGATGAAGCCGAATCCGCGGTCGGAGATCACGCGCTTGATGGTGCCATTGGTCATGAGAATCCTCGCTGTCTCCTCGAACGTAGATGCGGCGCGGGGCCGGCTCGAGAAGAAGCGGACGACCAGGCGAAGTCCCGGCGATGATTGCCGGGTCCCCATCATACCACCGATCGGGGATGACTCAGCGCTGCCAGTCCCCCGGCCGCGGGACCGCGGAGGCGAGGACGCGCTGGATCTCCGCGCGGTAGCGCACCCCGGATGGATGGCGCGCGAGCCAGCGCAGGTACTCGGGGTCCTCGTCGGCCAGCTCGGCGATCGTCCGGCCGGCGTGATGGCCGAAGTCGAGCCTCGAGGCATCGAAGCTCGAGCTGTGCCCCGGCCCGACCGGCATGCTGCCCCCACCCTCGATCTCGAACGCCGATCGGTGTCGCTCGTCGCCCATCGGACCTCCTCCGCAAACCCTGGCGCTTGCTCGCCTGCCGGGCATCCTACCCGGCGGGGTGCGCGGAGGCAACGCACATCACCCTTCGTGGACGATGGCTCCATCGACGAGCGTGAGCGTCGAGCGCACCTGGACAAGCCGCTCATCGGCCGCCAGCACCGCCTCGAGAGGAGCATCGAGGACGGCGACGTCGGCCCTCGCACCCGGCCGGAGATGGCCCTCGTCCGATGCGCCGATGGCGCGCGCCGGGCCGAGGGTGTACGCGCCGAGCGCCTCGGGAAGCCGGAGCGCTTCGCCGGACATCCAGTCGCCGCGTCGATCGTCGGGGCCGCGCCGGTGAACGGCCGCGAACGTTCCGAGCCAGGGATCGACGGACTCGACGGGCGCATCCGATCCCGCCGCGAGCAGGGATCCGGCCTCGACGAGCGCTCGCCACGCGTATGCGTCCGCGGTGCGGTCGGCCCAGCAGGAGTCGACGAGGTCGCGGTCGGCGGCGGCGTGGATCGGCTGGATGCTGGCGACCACGCCGAGGCGAGCGATTCGCTGCCGGTCGCCGGCGCGCGTGAGCTGCAGATGCTCCATCCGGTCGGCGGGGCAGCCCGGAGCGCGCGGCGTCGCCCGCTGCGCGGCATCGAGCACCGACGCAGTCGCGCGGTCGCCGATCGCATGGATCGCGAGTCCGATGCCCGCCGGCCGGGCGGTCGCGAACAGGGCGTCCAGCTGTTCGTCACTGACGCGCAGGATGCCCGTGTCGCGAGCGCCGCACGTCGAGGGCTCGAACAGTGCGGCGGTCCCGCTGCCCAGCGCTCCATCGGCGTACTCCTTGGCCCATCCCATCCGCAGCGTGCGCCGCCCATCCAGGGCGACACCCGTTCGCAGCCCGCGCTGGGTCGCGGCCGGCAGGGCCTCGGCGGGGATGCCGATGCTCATCCGGAGCCGGCCGTCGAGGATCGCGGCCAGGCTCGTCAGGGTCGAGAAGGAGTCCCCGAGCGCCGCATCGGGACCGATACCGTTCGCTGCGGTGTAGTCCCCCGCCTCGGATGCGCCGGTGATACCGAAGCGAGCGAGCTCGGCGAGCGTGGCCGACAGGTGCGGCGCCAGGGCGGCCCCGCTCAGCCGGGGGACGAGCCGGTCGACGAGCTCGAGGGCGGTCTCGCGCAGGACGCCGGTCGGCACGCGATCCGCATCACGCTCGATGCGGCCGCCCTCGGGATCGGGCGATGACGCGGTGATGCCGGCCCGGCGCAACGCCGCGGGCGAGGCCCACGCCGAATGGCCGTCGTGGCTGGAGAGATAGGCCAGTCGTTCTCCCACGGCCTCCGCCACGGGCGCGAGGCCGACGGCCAGCTGGGCCTCGTTCCAGCCACGCCCGGTCAGCCAGGCATCGGCGGCCAGCGTTCCGAGGTGCGCCCGAATCCGAACGCCGATCTCATGTGCGTCCGCGGCATCGTCGAGCGTCACGTCCGCTCGCGTGCGCGCCAGGCCGACGAGGTGGATGTGGAAGTCGTGCAGTCCCGGAATGACGGCCGCGGGGCCGGCATCGATCACACGGGTGGCGGCACCGGCCAGCGGCAGCACGTCGCGACGCGATCCGGCCGCGACGACGCGTCCATCGGCGATCGCAAGCGCTTCGGCGCGCTCCATCTCGGTCCCGACCGCGAGCACGACATCCCCGCAGACCACGAGGTTCGGCGTTGCGCGTCTCATCGGCCGGTGAAGCGTGGCGTCTGGACGAACCCGCCCACCCCGGGCATGAACGCGATCCGCGCCAGCGCGACGGGGACGACGAGCAGCCAATGGGACAGGAAGAGCGCCCCCTCCGTGGCCCGACCCACCAGCCGAAGTCCGCGCATCCCGGTCGCCGACAGCCCGCCCAGCGCCAACAGGAAGACCCCGAGTCCGTAGGCGAACACCAGCGACAGCGGCACCGTCCAGTCGGCCGGGCGTGGCAACGGGATGGTGATCAGGCTGGCGACGATCGTCGTCGCGAACAGCGGCGGCACGAGGAACTCGCCGGCGAAAGCCAGGAAATCGGCCTTGGTCGACAGCGGCTGCTTGCCGGCGATGAGCCCGGGCCCGTGCTCGAGCAGCCGGCGAAGGCTGCCCTCCGCCCACCGAAGCCGTTGGCGCCACAGCGCGCCGACCGTCTCCACCGCCTCCTCCTCCACCGCCACCTCGGGCGCCAGGGCGATGTGCCGGCCGGATGCGGCGAGCCGGGTCGACAGGTCGAGATCCTCCGTCAGCGCATCGGCGTTCCAGCCGCCGACCTCCTCGAGCGCCGCCCGACGCACGAACATCCCGTTGCCGCGCAGCTCGGCCGTGCCGTCGGTCGCCCAGCGGCCGCACTGGCTGGCCATGTCCATGAGCTGCTCCGTGGCCTGGGCACGCGTGAGCCACGAGGCTCCCTCGTTGCGGGCGTGACGCGCGACCTGCAGCGCCGAGGCTGCCGGATCGCGCTGCCAGGCACGCATGGCACGCTCCAGGAACGACGTGGAGACGGTCGTGTCCGCGTCGATGGCGCCGATGACCTCGCCGCGCAGGAAGGGCGTCGCGTGGGCCAGCACGGCTCCCTTCGTCCCGGGACCTGCGGCCGCCGGTCGCGGGCGGATGGCGACATGCGCGGCGCTCGATGCGGACATCGCGGCCTCCGCGGTGCCATCGGTCGAGCCGTCGTCGACGACCAGCACCTCGTAGGCGGGCGCTCCGTCCGGACTGACGTAGGCCTGCCCGGCGAGCGAGGCCACGGCTCCGCGGATGACCGCCGCCTCGTTGCGCGCGGGCAGCACCAGGGAGACGAAGGGCATGCCGCGCGCCAACCCGGTCGGCTCCGCGGCACCGCTGCGCCCGAAGCTGTACGCCGAACGCATCACCCGGCTCCCGCGCCAGGCCAGCCAGGCCACGTAGAGCATCGAGATACCCACCCCCAGCTGCAGCAGGCGGGCGGCGATCGGAACGGTGACGGTCACCCAGGCCACGAGGGCGGCGACCACGAGGAAGGCGGCTGCGGCGGCCCTAGTTGCCATCGTCGGCCGGACGCCTGCGACGGCGCCGATGCCGGTGCGGAGCCTCATCGGTCCCATCCGCTGCGCCTGCATCGCCCACCTCGGCCGCGTGGGCGGCATCGGCGGGGTCGGCGGGATCGGCGACCGCGGGCGGTCCGGGCACCGGAGCATCATCCAGCACGGAGGTGGGCGGGATCTCGACCCGGTTGTGCTCGTGGAGCCCCTCGCCCGCGTTGCGTCGCCAGGAGGCGATGCCGGCCACCAGGGTCATGAGGCCCAGGAACCCCATCACCACCGGGATGCCGATGCCAGGCACGAACAGGTTGATGATGTCGGCCACGGCCGGTGCCAGGATGACCGGCACGAACGACGCGAGCGAGAGCAGGGTGTTGAGGATGCCGAAGATCCGCCCACGGACGTCGGCGGGCAGCTCCTCCTGGAGCGCGGTCTGGGACGGAATCGCCACGAAGGCGTACTCGACGCCGGCGAAGACCGCGATGACCACGACCACCGCGATCACGCTGACGAGCGGGGTGAGCAGGCTGGGCAGGACGTCCTCGACCGGTGCCGCCGCACCGCCGAAGACCGTGCTCACCGGTCCGACAAGCGCCAGCAGGAGGAGCGTGACGCCCATCGCCACGAGGCCGATGTCGATGACCAGCCGCTTCGGGATGGACTTGCCGTAGCTGTTCAGGAACAGGATGCCGACGATCGCCCCGAGGCCGGCCGGGCCCATGATGAAGAAGAAGTCGGTCTCGGACAGACGCAGGATGTCCTCCGCGAAGCCCGGTCCGATCGCGCCGAGGACGCCGATCAGCGACGCGGCGATGCCGAGGTACGCCAGCGACCACGCGATGAGCCGATGCCGGCCGATGAACCTGACGCCCTCTCGCAGCTGTTCGACCAGCTCGTGGGCGGCGCGCCCGGCTCCGCCGCCGGGAGCCGATCGATCGGCGGGGATCGGCGGAAGGAGGAGCACGGCCCCTGTGGCCAGCGCGAACATCACGGCGGTCGCGAGGTAGACCGGGATCGGTCCCGCGGTGGTGAGGATGAGTGGCCCCAGCACCCCGAATCCGAGCGCGAAGGTCGCGTTGACGGTGAGGATGAAGACCGAGTTCGCCACCATGAGGTGACGACGCTCCACGACGCGCGGGATCGACGTCAGTTCGGCCGGCAGGAACACCGCGGTGGCGCTGGCGATGACGAAGTTGAGGGCCAGCACCAGCGGGATGGAGGCCTCCCGGGTGCTCGGCGCCAGGAAGATGAAGCCGATGACGCCGATGGCCCGCACGACGTTCGTCACGAGCATGATGACCTTGGCGTTGCTGCGCTCGACGAGGACGCCGCCGGTCGTGCTGAACAGGACGGCCGGCACCAGGAAGCTGAGGATCAGGACGGCGACCATGGTGTTCGACCCGGTCGTGCCCCGCATGGTGGCCATGAGCGCCACCAGCACCGTGTTGCTCGCCAGCTGGCTCAGCGCCTGCGCGGACCACAGTGCGACGAAGGCGCGGTTGTGGAAGACCGTGCCGACGCCCTTGAAGTCGGTGGCGCCCGGATCCCCGTCGGGCAGCTCGACGTGGCTCATCGTTCCGGTTCGGGTGCCGCGCCGCGCGCCAGGTATTCGGTGAAGCGGCGCTCGACGTCGAGCCGGTCCATCAGGATCCGATGGCCGCAGCCCTCGCACACCAGGCCGATGTCGGCGCCCAGCCGCACCACCTCCCAGTCGCGGCTGCCGCAGGGGTGCTCCTTGCGCAGCCGCAGGCGATCACCGAGACGGAGATCCAGCGGGACGGCCACGATCACGCAGGCCCCTCCGCAGAGGTGACCCCGGTGAAGTTGAACGACCCGAGGCGCAGCGCGGGCGCCCGGTAGGCACCGAAGAACTCGCCGGGGAGCAGCTTCGTCTCGCGGCTGGCCGCGCGGACGTCGCTGAAGGCCTCCGGGATCGACTGCGTGAAGCGGAAGTTCATGAGCGGTTTCGTGATCCGACCGTTCTCGATGAGGAACGTCCCGTCCTTGGTCATCCCGGTCAGGATCGCCTTCTTCGGGTGAACCGGGTTGATGTAGTGGAACCGCGTGACCCACACGCCGCGCTCGATCCCGTCCAGCAGGTGCTCCCGCGGCGTGTCTCCGCCGGCCATGAACAGGTTCAGGGGCATCGGCCCGAGCAGGTTCGGCGCCGGCAGGGCATGGCCCGTCGAGCGGGTTCCGGCCCGTGCTGCCGTGGCAGCGTCGTGGACCACGGCCGACGCGACGCCATCCGTGATCAGATCCACCCGCTGTCGCGGCACGCCCTCGAAGTCCACGACCGAGGGGAGGCCGGCCGGATCGGCGCCGTCGTCCCAGATCCGGACGTTGTCCCCCATCACGCGCTTGCCGATCTCCATGAACGACCGGCCCTCCTCGACCGCGAGCCCCGAGAAGCCGATGTACGCCAGGTACTCGAGCAGCCCGCCGACCGCGTACTCCTCGAGCACGACCTCGTACTCGCCCGGCTCCGGCACGATCGCTCCACGCATGCGGTCGCCCTTGTCCGCCGCCTCGGCCCCGATGGCCGCGGCGTCGATGTCGCGCACGTCCCCGGAACCGGTATGGGCGTATCCGGATGCCGCGCCGGAGGCGAAGCCGTCCATCATCACCGTCAGCAGCGACGCGCGTGTCGACCGATGGAAGGCACGGGCGCCGAGGCTGTTCGCGACCGCCACGCTCGTCGTGGAAGTGGCGAACGAGCCGGATGTCTGCAGCCCCTTCGCCTCTCCGGCGGCGATCACCGCTCGCGCGCCCTCGGCGCGGATGGCGGCGTCGGCCTCGGCCGTCTCGGCCACGTACCCCAGGTCGGAGTCGACCTCCGGCCCGGAGGGCTCAGGAATCACGCCGGCCCGGGGGTTCGCCGCCGACCGTGCGGCGATCGCGGCGGCACGCTCGATCATGTCGCGGATCCCGGCCTCGTCCAGCCGGTTCGTGGACGCGACACCGACCCGCTCGTCCTCCACGATGCGGACCTGGACCGAGGCGTCGTGCTCGCGCACGTTCTGGTGGATCCGGTTCGTGGCGAAGCGCGTCAGCGCCGCATCTCGTCCGAAGTAGACCGCCTCGGCCCGCCGGCCCTCGCCCACGAAGCTCAGCACCCGATCGAGGAGCGCCCGGACCTCGGTGCGGTCGCCGCCTACCATCGCCCCACCCCCACGTTCACCTTGCGGAATCGGGCCGGGGCGGCGCCGTGGCCGACGTGGCCGACCTGCATCGGCTCGCCCTTGCCGCAGTTCGGCAGCCCCCACAGCGTCCATTCCTCGGGCCCGCAGATCGCGTCGCAGCTTCCCCAGAACCGGGGAGTGATGCCGGTATACGTCGGATTCTTCACGAGCTGCGTCCGCTTCCCGTTCTTGACGATCCATCCCGCCTGATCCCCGAACTGGAAGTTCAGCCGCCGATCATCGATCGACCAGCTCTTGTTGATGCTCATGAAGATCCCGTCCCGCGTATCCGCGATGAGGTCCTCGAGCGAGCCGGCATCTCCGGGGCGCAGGTTGATGTTCGTCATCCGGATCAGCGGGATGTGGCTCCAGCTCCAGGCACGGGCGCTGCCCATGCTGCGCCGGCCGATCTTCGGTGCCGTCTCGCGGCTGGTGAGGTAGCCGACGAGAAGCCCACCGGAGATGAGCGGGACGTTCTGGGCAGGCACGCCCTCGTCGTCGTAGCCGAACGAGCCGAGGCCGCCGGGAGCGGTCGCGTCGGCGTCGATGTGGACGATGTCGCTCCCGTACCTCAGGCTGCCGAGCTTGTCGGTGGTCAGGAAGCTGGTGCCGGCGAAGCTGGCCTCCGTGCCGAACACGCGATCGAGCTCGGTCGGGTGGCCACACGACTCGTGGATCTGGAGCGCCACCTGGGTCGAGTCCAGGATGAGATCCATCTCCCCCGACGGGCACTGCGGCGCGTCCAGGAGGGCGACCGCCAGCTCCGCGGTCTCCTGGGCGTGACCTGCGAGATCGAGGGCGCGGATGGCCTCGAACCCGCCGGTGACCGCCTGGCCGCCGAACGAGTTGGGGTAGCTGCGCTGCTGCATCTCCGACTCGCTGACCGCCGTCGCCTCGATGCCGGCGCCGGATTCGACAATCTCCTGATCGATCCACGCTCCGGCACTCGAGGCGAAGGTCTTCCGCTCGCGCCCACCGCTCATCGAGGCCTCGCGGATCTTCACCCCGTCGACCGACGCCATGCGCGCGTCGGCCTCCATCAGGATGCGCAGCTTCTCGTCCAGTGACACCGCGAACGGATCCTCGGTGTGCGGGGTTCGGTACGAGTCCGTCACCGGCGGCGTGTCGTCGAGCTCGACCGGCTCGCCCACCGCCCGGCGCGAGGCCCGCGCGATCTCGAGCGCCTCCCCGGCGATGCGGTCCGCCTCGTCGGGCTCGAGCAGAGCGCTCGAGCTGAAGCCCCATGCGCCGTCGACCAGCACGCGGATGCCGAAGCCCGCCGTCGCGTTGGCGGTGGCTGCCTCGAGCACCCCGTTCTTGACGGTCAGCTCCTCCGTCTCGCGTTCCTGCACCCGCACCTCGGTGTACGAGGCCCCGCCGCGGTCCGCGGCGTCGAGGGCGCGTTCGATCAGTTCTCTCACGGTCGTTCCCGCTGCATGACTGGGTGGTGGCGCCCTAGGCTACTCGACGGGCCGTCCGGCCTGCGGCGAGAGATCGCGCTGCGTGGCCGGCACGCTCATGCTCGCCTCGTCGGTCAGCCGGAACGTCCCGCCGGTCAGCTGTCCGAGCTGTCGAAGGATTCCGCCAGGCCGCTCGAGGGCGGACTGCAGCCCCCGTGGCGCGCCGATGGCCCGGATCTCGAAGAAGCGCCCGATGGGCACCCCGTCGATCTCGATCGCATCGGTGCCGAACTGGGCGACCGATCGGGCCGTGACCCGGACATCGTCCACGGCGATCGCCTCGGCTCCGGCGTTGCGGAGCTCGTGGATCAGGTCGTTCACGTGGGACGGATCGAAGTCGCCCTCCACCTGGAGCACGATCCCCTGGCCGGTCACCGGCAGCTGCCCGCCGAAGGCCAGGAACCGGTCTCGATCCTCGCGCGTGAGATCCAGCACGGATTGGCCTTGCGACTCCTCCCGCTCGTAGTCCCGAATCTGCTCTCGCAGGTCGGCGAGGCCGTCGCTCAGCTCGACGTTCCGTGCCTGGAGCGTCTCGATCAGGGTCGACAGCTCCTGCGCCGACAGGTTCGACAGCTCGATGACCGGCGCCTGCGAGCGGAGCTGGCCGACCAGGAGCACGCCGATGAGGATCGCCACCGCGAACAGGCTGAGCTGCGCGACTCGCCCGCTCATTCGGCAGCCTCCAGCACCGGCGCGCCGTACCGCAGCCGCGTGTTCCCGACGAAGGCCGGAAGCTGGACCTCGTCACGGGCCTCGCTCGCGAACTGGAGCCCGAAGGCCTCGATCCGCGGCAGGACCCGCAACAGGTAGTTCGGGTGGGCCAGGAAGCGGTCGTGCATGCCAACCGGGCCCACGGCCTCGATGCGGAAGGGTGGCGAGAGGAACGCGGTGTTGACCAGGATGGACGCCCCCACGCCGTAGATCGAGGTCGTGGCGACGAGCCGCTCCCGCGGGCCGGCATCGCCACCGCCGGCGATCGCGATCGCCTCCGCTCCCGAGGCCCACAGCGCGGTCACCAGGTTGCGGACGTCGTCTTCGAGGACGAGGTAGTTCGTGTCGCGCTCGCCGGCCGGGATGGGGCGAACCGAGTCCGCGATCTCGATGACCACCCCAGGCCCGGCCACCGCCGTCAGGCCCGCGGCGTAGCGTGCCGCCACGACCTCCTGGTTGAGGCGCTCCTGCGCGGTCCGCGATCCCTCGTCGCGCCGCTGGAACTCGCGCAGCCGGAGCTCCGCCTCCTCGATCTGCGCACGGAGGCTCTCCTGCTGCCGCTGCGCCTGCTCGGCCTCGCCCACGAGGACCCGCTGGGCCGAGGTGACGAACTCCTGCCGTGCCAGCGAGCTGTTCCACTGGGCGGCGCCGATGAACCCGATGATCGCCAGAGCCGCCGCGATGCTGATCGCCCACTGCGGACGGGTGAGGCGCCGCCGACCGGGAAGCCGCCGGCTCACGGGCCCGACCGTCGGGCGGCGCGGCGCGACACGCCGAACGCGAGGCCGATGCCGATGACTGCCGCGGCGACCAGCGCGACGAGGACGGCTGCGGTGTCGCCACCGGCGGGCTCCTCGGTCGGGCTGGGATCCACGTCCGGTCCTGCGGGACCCGGTCCGGCATCCGGATCCACACCGCCGCGGTCGACCTCGCCGGCGGCCGGGCGGTCGACGTTGGATGGCAGGATCGGGTCTGGCTCGATCGGTCGCGGTGGCTCGACGTCGAACTCGGCGAAGAAGGCCGCCTCCAGCTCGCCGGCCGTGCGCCCCGTGGCGGCCTCGAGCGCTTCGTCGTCCGAGGCCCCTTCCCGATAGGCCGCCGCCAGCCGAGCCAGTGCCGCCTCCCCGTGGTCGCGCACGATCAGATCGATCATCGTCGTGCCCTGAGCGTACGACAGCCGGCCACCGCGCTCCCCGATCGGGAACTGCTCGGTGATCGCGTCGAACGCGAACAGGCCGCCGCCGCGCGCCTCGAGCTCGACGATCGCCCGCTCGCCGTCCGCGCCGCTCGTCTCGGACCAGGTGGCGATCCCTTCGTTCACCCAGCGCGCCGGCTCGTGGTACGGGTTGTCGGTCGCGTCGTGGAAGACGATGTGGGCGACCTCGTGGACCATCGCCCGCTCGAGGTAGGCGGCCGTCCCGCCCCCGAGCCACATGAAGATGGTGCGCAGCTCGCTGAAGGCCGCCGCTCCGGTCCACTCCCGGGCACCGGGACCGAGCGCGCCGAAGAAGTCCTCGCGCGAGTCGTAGACGAACACGTCGACCGGACCCGCCAGGCGCGTCCCGAGGAGCTCCTCGGAGCGCGCCACACCCTGGGCCGTGAGCTCTCCGAAGCGGATGGCCTGGGCCTCCGCGTCTCCGTACCAGTGGACCGTCGCCTCGCCGAGCTGGCGCCGCTGCCAGTCGAGCTCCGGCCGGTCGTCCTCGTAGCGGATCGTGCCCTCCGATGACAGCGTCGTCGTTCCGTCCTCGTCGGTCGCTCGCCAGCGGTAGGTGACCGGGGTGTTCGGCGTGAGATGGCCGAGGGACGTATCCCACAGGTGCCGAGCGCGCGTGCCGCTCGGCTCGATCGGCACGACGAACCAGCCGGTGTCCCCGGGAGTCTGGAGCAGCAGCTCGAGCCGATGCGGCGCACCACCCGACAGGTCGATGGTGAACTCGATTCCCCGGCCATACGACGCGTCCGCGCGGGAATCGCCGAAGCCGTCGAACGCGGCAGCCTCCCCGGCGCCGGGGACGGCGAGGGCGGCGGCGAGCAGCCCGGCCAGCGCGCCGCGCCTCAGCCGTCCCACGACACTCTCCCGAAGTCGATCAGTCCGATCGTGAGATTCCCGAGGCCGCGCAGACCGTCCGCCACGAGCCACCACGTCTCACCGTATGACCACGGGATCACCGGCGCCTGGTCGGCGACACGGGCCTCGGCCGCGGCGTAGGCCGGGCCGACCGCGTCGTTGGGCGCGCGCGCGGCCTCCTCGAGGAGCCGATCGAACTCGGGATCCGCCCAGTCGCCGTAATTGCTCACCGCTCCATCGGCCAACAGCAGCCCGTACAGGCCGTGAGGCGAGGGGTAGTCCGCGATCCAGTTGATCGTGAAGATCGCCGGACCCCGCCGCTCGTCGAGCAGCGAAAGATAGTCGCCGAAAGCCATGACCTCGACCCCGACGTCGACGCCGAGCTCCTCGCGCCAGGCGGACACCGCCGGGCCGACGTCCAGCCCGGCGCCGCTGATCGCGATCGGCCCCAGGTCCGCGCGGTCCTCGTACCCCGCCTCGTCGAGCAGCCGGCGGGCCTCGGCGGGATCGGCCTCGATGGTCGGCGCGAACCCCTCCGGCCAGATGGCCGGCGGCACGATGCTCGGGGCGGCCTGGCCCGACGCCCCCTCCGACAGTGGCACCAGCCGCTCCCGGTCCAGGGCCAGCGCGAAGGCCCGACGGACGCGCGCGTCG
This sequence comes from Candidatus Angelobacter sp., assembly GCA_035463095.1. GTDB lineage: Bacteria > Chloroflexota > Limnocylindria > QHBO01 > QHBO01 > JACDBZ01. The sequence continues at coordinate 13,705 of DATHTR010000025.1, forward strand.
TCGAACGGCGGCCGCTTGGTGTCGAAGCCGATGAAGCTGATCGTGAGCGGCTCGGCGACGTGGAGCCTCGGCCCCAGATCGGCGTCGAACGCGATCCAGGTCGCGTCCCAGCCCGGAACGCCGACGAGGTCGATGTCGCCGCTCGCGAAGGCGCTGATCGGGTCGGTGTCCAGCCCGCCGACCCATCGGAGCTCGTCGATCGGGGGTGGGCCGGCGACGTAGCGCTCGTTGGCCCGAAGCACCAGGTCCGGGCCCTCGGCGCCGTCGACGACGTACGGGCCAGACCCGACGAAGGCGTCGGGACGCTGCCAGGTGGCCGTGGCATCGGCGGTCGGCGGCACGACGAAGGTCGCCGGAGTGGCGGTGATCTCGAGGAAGTACGAGGCGGGGTGGCGAAGCTCCACGACGAGCGTGACCTCGTCCGGGGCGGAGATCCCGACCGCCTCCTCCCCCGCCTCGCCGGCCATGCGTTCCTCCGCGCCGGCGACCACGCTGAGCACGTCCGGCGCGGTCGACCCGAGTGCCGGATCGAGCAGGCGGAGCCACGAGCGACGCACGTCCTGGGCGGTCAACGGTGAACCGTCGCTGAACTCCAGGCCGTCCCGCACGGTGAACTCGTAGGTCAGCCCGTCGTCGCTGACCTGCCAGCCCGAGGCGAGCGACGGGTACGCCTCGCCGGTCTCGTCGAGGCGGGTCAGGCCGGCGTAGAGCTGGAGCAGCAGCTGAACGTCGCCGGCGCTGTTGATGAACGCCGGGTCGAGCGTCCCGAATCCGCCGGCGAGGTAGCGCAGCGGCGGCCCGGCCGCGGTGGATGGTCCCGCCGAGCCCTGCGAGGACAGCAGGAGCAGGCCCGCCGCGACGAACGCGGCCCCTCGGGTCAGGCGTCGCATGCGGGCACCACGCGACAGGCGACCTGGGTGTGGGCTCGGCGCACGGCGGCTAGTATACGGACGCCGTGATGCACGTCCATGAGCACAAGTTTCGTCCCCAGCCGGCGGGCGGCCTGACCCTGCGCCAGTTCGTCGAATCGCTTCGGCGCTGGACCCCGGAGATGCGCCACCTGGTCCAGATCGCGCTCACCCGCACCGAGACAGAACGCCGCACCTACCTGCAGCAGTTCCACGCCGGCCACCACGACCGGCCGCCCGGGCCGATGGACTCCTTCATCCGTTGGGCGTATTCCGACCCGCGCATCGACGACATCCCACTCCTCCTGGCCGAGATCGAACGCAGCGACGCGGACTACGCCGGTGCGCTCGAGCACGAAGCGGACGTCCTCGTCCGGGAGCGCGCGCACGGCAAGTCACCGGCGCGCCGGGTCGCCGACTATCTCGCGCTGCTCGGGATGGAGAACAACGAGCGCGTCCGCGCCGCGGTCGCGTCGCTCCTGCCGCCCGAGACGTCCGACGACGCGGTCGCCGCCACGATCCGCCACATGCGGCGGCGGTGGCTGGAGCTCTACGGCGACGACCCGTTCTTCGCCGAGGACTGAACGGGGTGGCACGGCGAACCCTCGCCTGGGGCCTGGTCCTCTACGGGCTCGCCGGCATCGCGTTGCTGGTGATCGGCGCCGCCATCGGCCTGGACACCGCCGGCCGGCTGGAACGACTCGCATCGGACGCGGACGGCACCCTCGCGGCCGCCGTCCGCTCGACGGACGCCGCGGCCGACGCGTTCACCGACGTCGACGCCAGCCTCGAGGAGGCGGAGCTGTCGGCGGGGACGGCGGCGCTCCTCTCGCGAGAGGCAGCCGGCACCCTGCGCTCGCTGGCCCTGGCCATGGAGCTCTCCATCTTCGGCGCCCAGCCGCTGCTGCCGCTGTCGGCCGAGTTCGAGACGAGCGCGGGACAGGCCGATGAGCTGGCCGAGGCGCTGGACCGAGTCGGCGGCTCGCTCGGCGACACGCGTGGTGACGTGGACACGCTCGGGGTCGAGCTGCGGACGCTCAGCGAGCGGATCGAGGCGCTGCGGGGGTCGAGCGGCGACGACGCGGATGGCGCTCCGCCCCTGCGCCTGTTCATCGGCCTGCTGGTCGCCTGGCTGACGCTGCCGGCCCTGGCGGCCATCGCGGTCGGCCTGGCGATGCTGCGCCGGCCGCGCCCGCTCCCGCCCGTCGACTAGTCGGCGCGCTTCAGGATGCGGCGCAGCCGGATGAGCGATCCCAGGTACAGGACCACGCCGATGGCGAGCAGCGCCCAGAGCATCCAGGTCGAGTCGACGCCGCCACGGAGCATGTGCTCCTGCAGCGTGGCGATGCCGTGGGTCACAGGCAGGGCGTAGGCGAGGTACTGGGTCCACTCCGCGAAGTCGCTCACCGGAAGGACGAACCCGGAGAAGAAGACGCTGGCGAGCAGCACGAGCATCGACAGCTGCACCGCCTGGCGTTCCGAATCGGCGATGAGCGAGATGAGCAGCCCGACGCCGAGCGAGGCGAAGGTGAGCAGCAGCACGATGCCGACGAACATGCCCAACCCGCCGAGCAGGGGCACGCCGAGCACACCCACGAGCAGCAGGCCGACGATGGCCGTCACTCCGAGGCTGAGCACCGCATACGCGACGTACTTGCCGATGAGCAGCTCCATCGAGGTCACCGGGGCCACCCGGAATCGATCCATCTGGCCGGAGAGGCGCTCTCGGACCATGGACAGCGCGGTGAGCGTCACGGCGAGGTGCTGGAGCACGAGCGCGAACACGGCCGGGCCGAAGAAGCTGAGCACGTTCGGCTCGGTCGGAGCGATGTTCTCCGTCTCGGCGTTCGTCGGGCGCGCGATGACCTCGGGCGGCACGTTGACCGGGTCGGCGATCTCCGCCTCGGCGATGGTGATCCCCTCCGCTGCTGCCTGCTCGATGATCTCCGCGTTCAGGCTGCTGGTCAGGATCGACGTCGCGAGGCCGGCCAGCTGGTCGTAGACCGGGTCGACCTGGTTCCACTTCACCTGGATCGTGGTCTGCCTCCCGGCCCGCAGCTCGGTGGCGGCGTTCTCGGGGGCGACGATGAGCAGGTCGATCTCCCGGTTCCGCAGCCGTTCCTCGGAGGCGGCGACGTCGTCGGTGATGTTCCGGACGTCGAGGCGCCCCGGCGCGAGGCCGGCGTAGTACTCGGGATCCCGCGGGAAGCTGCTGTCGGCCGGCAGCACGATGTCGGTCGCGAACGGGTCGCGGTAGCCCGAGTACCCGAGCCCGAAGATGAACATGATCACGAACGGCCCGAGGATCAGGCTGGCCAGGACGGCCGGCCGTCGCATGACCTCGCGCAGCTCCTTGCCGGTGAACGAGGCCATCCGCACGACGCTCTGGCCGATGGTCCGCTGCAGGTCACGCATCGAGCTGCTCTCCCGGCGTTCGGTCCTCGCCCGACGCGCCACGCTCGGCCCGGCGCTGCTCGACGAGGCCGGTGAAGACCTCGTCGAAGGTCGGCTGATGCTCCTCGATCTCGGCGACGTCGACGCCGTGGCCACGCAGCGCGTCCATGATCTGCGGGGTCAGGCTGCCGGCATCTTCGACGGTCACGAACAGTTGACGCGGCCCTGTCTGGCGCACGCGCGTCACACCCGGCACGTTGGCCAGCATGTCGGGATCGACCGCCCGTTTGGTCTCGATCTCGAGTACGTCGCCGCCGAAGACCATCTGGCGCAGCGCCTCGGGCTCGTCGAGCGCCACCAGCTCGCCGTCGACGATGAGCGCCACGCGGTCGCAGTACTCCGCCTCGGTCACGTACTGGGTCGTCACCAGCAGGGTGCGGCCCTGATCGCGCAGCTCGCGGAGCTCATCCCAGATCGACTGGCGCAGGAGCGGGTCGATGCCCGCCGTCGGCTCGTCGATGAACAGGACATCGGGACTGTGGACGAGGGCGCAGGCAAGCTCGAGCCGCCGCTGCATGCCGCCCGACAGGTCCCGCGCGAGGCGATGGCGGGCGTCGTACAGGTCGACGACCTCGAGCGCGCGCCGGATGAGGCGGCGCCGCTTGAACGGACCGATCCCGTACAGCGCCGCGACGAACCCGACGTTCTCCTGGGCCGACAGGTCGGTGTAGAGGCTGAACAGCTGCGGCATGTACGCGATGCGGCCGCGAACCCGGCGGCTGAAGTTCATCGGATCCTGTCCCAGCACACGGATGTCACCGCCGGTGCGGCCGAGCGTGCCGGTGAGCATCCGGATGGTGGTCGTCTTCCCGGATCCGCTGGGACCGACGACGCCCAGGATCGTCCCAGGGCGCACGTCGAAGCTGATGTCGTTGACGGCGAGATGATCGTCGAAGGCCCGAGAGACACCCTGGGCGACGATGATCGGCTCGTCGGTGGAGGGGCGTACGGGCTGCTCGGGTGGGCGGGTGGCGGTCACGATCCGGCCCGAATGCAAGTCGTGTGCCGCACGCTGGTCCACCGGCCGAGTGCTTGCTCAGTCGGCGAGGCGCCCCGGCACGCCGCATGCGGATGGCAGCCGGTCGGACTCGCACTGGGGAATCTCCTGATGGCCAAGCTGAGCGCCGATGAACGCGACGACCTCCGCAGCACCCAGTTCGCCTACGTCGACCGTGACGGCGGCGAGCACCTGCCGATCCATGACGAGTCGCACGTCCGCAACGCGATCGCCCGATACAGCCAGACCGACTTCGAGTCGAAGGCTGCGCAGGAGCGCGCTCGCCGGAAGATCCTGCGCGCCGCCGAGCGCCACGGGATCGACGTCGGCGATGACAGCGCCGTGAGCCGGCCGGTGCGCTAGGAGGGTCTGATGCGACCGATCTGGAAGGGTGCGATCAGCTTCGGGATGGTCACCATCCCGGTGAAGCTGTACTCCGCAACCGAGTCGAAGGACATCCGGCTCCGGCTCCTCTGCCGCAAGCACGAGGCGCCGATCCAGGAAAAACGCGTCTGCACCGAGGGCGGCGAGGAGCTGGCCTGGGAGGAGCTCGCGCGCGGTTACGAGGTGAGCAGGGGGGACTTCGTCCTGCTCGACCCCGACGAGATCGACGAGGCGAAGCCCGAGTCGAGCACCTCGATCGACATCGGCGACTTCGTGGAGGCGGCGGAGATCGACCCAATCTACTTCGAGAAGAGCTACTTCCTGGAGCCGACCGATATCGGGGCGAAGCCGTTCAGCCTTCTGAAGCGGGCGCTCGAAGAGACCGAGCGCGTGGCCCTGGCCCGCGTCACCATCCGAACCCGGGAACGGCTCGCCACCATGCGCGCCTACGACGACACGTTGATCCTGGAGACCATGTTCTGGCCGGACGAGATCCGCTCGACGGATGCGCTCGACCTGCCCGAGGGATCCGAGGCGAAGGTCCGCGCCAAGGAGCTCGAGATGGCACGCAGCCTGGTCGAGAGCCTCGCGCAGAGGTTCCGGCCCGAGTCGTACACCGACGCGTACCGCACCAGCCTCGAACAGCTCATCGAGCGCAAGATGCGCGGCGAGAAGCGCAACGTGAAGCGTCGGAAGCCGGAGCCGAAGGTCATCGACCTGATGGATGCCCTGAAGGCGAGCGTGGACGAGGCCCGGAAGGGATCGAAGCGGCCGGCGGCGAAGCCGCGCACGAAGACAGCCGCCAAGCGGCGGCGCTCGGCGGCCTGACGCAACCGAGCCGGATCGGCTAGAAGCGTTCCTCGGAACCGGAGAGCTCGTCGCCGCCCATGTGGGTGCGGTCGGCGCGCCGATCGGCAGAGGGCTCCCGCGGGGTGGGGTGCGTCTCCATCCGGTAGGCCGGATCGTCCGGGTTCAGCCCGTGCTCCGATCCGTAGCCGTCGTCGCGATTCGCCAGGTTCGTCGGCTCACCGGTCGGAAGATCCTCCGGTGCGCCGCGGTCTCCCTGCTGCGCCGGCGCCGCCCGTCCCTGCGCCTCGGTCATCTCCGCGCGATGAACCGGGTCCTCGATCTCGCGGCGCTCGCCCGGATCGAAGGCCCGGTCCGTTTCGTCGGGGGTGAGCTCGCCGGTGGCACCGGTCATGGCGCCACCGACGTACTCCTCGCGATCCATCTGATCAGCGCTGCGGAGCAGCCTCGACCTCGCCGCGCCAGGAGCCCGACTCGACTCCGCGGCTCTCGATGTACTCCTTGAAGCGCTCGAGGTCGCCCTTCACGCGGCGATCCAGGAAGCCCAGGCCGGTGCCGACGTTCTCGACGATGCCCTCGGGATCCACGTCCATCTGGAGCGTGACACGAGTCGTCTCGTCGTCGATCCGGTGGAACGTCACGACTCCGGCGTTCTCCGCGCCGGTGGTGGACTTCCAGGCGACGCGCTCATCCGGCTTCTGCTCGGTGATCTCCGCGTCCCACTTCTTGTCCTGGCCGGCAACCTCGGCCTCCCAGAACAGGTGCGTGTCGTCCTTCTGCGTGACCCGCTCGACCCCCTCCATGAACTTGGGGAACTCTTCGAACTGGGTCCACTGGTTGTAGGCCGTGCTGACCGGAACCTTGACGTCGATGCTTTCGACCACGGAAGCCATGGCGATCTCTCCTTCATATGGTGTCGCTTGGGTGCACATGGGTGGTATGCAAGCCCCGCGCCAAGCCTGGGCGGCACGGCCGATGCAACTGGGACGCGCATCCGGAACGTGAGGAGGGACCGATGCCTGCGAAATGGAGCGACAAGCGGGAACGCCAGTACGAGCACATCAAGGACTCGTACGAGGAGGAGGGCGTGAGCGAGGACGAGGCCGAGGAGCGGGCGGCGCGAACCGTCAACAAGCAGCGCCGTGAGGCGGGCGAGACCAGCGACTCCAGCGACTGACCTTGCATGGCATCCCGGCCGGATGGTGCACCCCGTGTCGGCGGCCGGATCGGGCCAGGCGTGGGCACCACCCGTGGCGCGGATACTTCGGCCGGTCGCCGCTGAGGGCGCTGACACGGCGCCCCGACCGGCGCACCCCTGAGCGCTCAGCCGCCGACGAGCCCGTCCCGGATGACGCGAGCGTTGTGCACGAGCATCCCGTCGAGGGTATCGGCTCCCGAGCCGGCCGGACCCAGCGAGTCGGTGTAGATCGGCTCGTCCACCAGGCGGACGCCGGCCTCGTCAGCGATCGCACGCGCGAGGGTCGGGTTGACCGATGACTCGGTGAAGATGGCTCGGACGCCCGAGGCCCGGATGTCGGACACGAGCGCCTCGATCTGTCGAGCGCTCGGCTCGGACGAGACATCAAGGCTCGGGAAGATCGATCCTCCAAAGGTCAGCCCATACTCCTCGAGGAAGTAGCCGAGCGCGTCATGGTCGGTCACGACCACGCGATCGGCCTCGGGGATCTCGCCGATCAGGCTGCGGACCTCCGCATCGGCCGCGTCGAGTCGCCCGATGAGCGCTGCGGCGCGCCCCTCGATGCCCTCCGCATCGACGTCGAGCTCGAGCAGCGCGTCCCTCGCGTTCTCGACCATCCGGATGGCGTTCGGCGCGGTCAGCCAGTAGTGAGGATCCACGCCCTCGGGATCATGCGCGTGGTCGCCATCGGCCTCGTCATGGCCGTCGTCGCCATCCTCGTCACCATGTTCGTCCTGGTGCTCATCGTCGGGAGATGGCATCCGCAGGTCCACCCCCTGGCTGAGATCCCTGACGCGGTCGGCACCGCCCGATGCTTCGATCGTGTCCTCGAGCCACTCCTCGAGTCCGGCCCCGCTGATCAGGACGAGGTCGGCCCGCTCCAGGGCGGCGGCGTGCGCAGCGGTGAGCTCGAAGTCATGGGCTTCCACGCCGGGCTGCATCAGGACCGTCACCTCGGCGGCATCACCGGCCAGCTCGCGCGCGATGGAGCCCACCTGCGTCGTCGTCGCGACCACCTGCGGACCATCATCCGCCGCCGGATCGGTCGTCCCGCAGCCGACCACCAGGAGCGCCGCAACGGACGCGAGGGCGATACTCAATCTCATGTGAGATACAGTATCACCTAGGGGTGGCGGCAGTCAAGATCGCTGCTCCGTATACTCGGATGAGCCCCAGCCCGAGCGTCACGCCGGCCAGCGCGACGGAGGTAGCCCGCTGCTGAATCCCCGACCGCGTCTCCTTCCACGCGCGATGCTCCGAGCAGCCGTCGCCGCAACCATCCTGCTGCTCCACGCCGCCCCGGTCGCGGCGCACGCCGATCTGGTCGCCTCCACGCCGTCGGCTGGTGCCTCACTCATCGAGTCCCCCGACACGGCCGAGCTCGAATTCTCCGAGCCGATCGACCCCGAGCTCGTGCTCGTGGAGCTGCTCGATGCAACCGGAGCCGATCTGGACGGAGTCGGCGATCCCGAGGTGGCCGAGGACGGCCTCCGGATGCGTGTCGGCCTGCCCACCCTCGAGCCGGGCACCTACACCATCCGGTATCAGGTCGTGTCGACCGTCGACGGCCACGCGACGGCCGGGTCGATCGCGTTCCTCGTCGATCCGACCGGCTCGCGCCCACCGCCCTCGCCGACACCGGACGAGGAGCAGCCCGCCGTCGATGCCTGGGCGATCACGGCGCGTTGGGCCGCCCTCCTCGGCGCGCTCGTCGCCTTCGGCAGCCTGACGGCATGGTGGCGGTCGCGATCGGTCCTGCCGGCCGGAGTGGATGCACCACCGTGGCGCCCCGTCGCCGTGGCCGGCCTGCTGGCCGTTGCCGGGCTCGCGATGTACCTCTGGCTGTCCTCGCGCCCGATCGTCGACGCCGTTCCGGCCCGAGCCGAAGGGCTGCCGTTCGACGTCGCCGCGCCGTTCGGCTGGACGCCGTTCGCCATCGCGATGCGCGTTGCCCTCGTGGCCGGGCTCGGCACGGTGCTGATTGCCATCCTCGGCTCCACGGTCGGGGCCGCCCGGGGGTCGAGAGGCCTCGCCACCGTCTCCACCATCGGCGCCCTGGCGGCGCTCGGGGGGATGGCCATGGCAGCACACGCAGCAGCCATCGGCGGCCCCGTCTTCGGCCTCCTCGACCTGGCCCACCTCGTCGCGGCTGGCGCCTGGCTGGGCGCGCTCCCGGCGCTCGTTCTCATGGGTCGACGCGGGCCTGATGGGCGCCCCATCACCTGGCTGCTGCTGCGGCGCCACGGCGCCGTTGCGCTCGTGGCGGCTCCGCTCGTCGTGTTGACCGGGATCGCCAACTCGCCGCTCGTGCTCGGCGCGACGCGAGGGCTGGTGGCCAGCGAGTACGGCAACCTCCTGCTCGCCAAGGCGCTCCTGGTGAGCGTCGCGCTCGGCATCGGCGCGGTGAACCACTTCTCGCTCCGCGGACGGCGGCGGGCCGGCATCGCCACGCTGGTGGGGGCGGAGCTCGTGGTCGCCGCGCTCGCCATCGGCGCCGCGGCTGCGATGGTCACCATCCAGCCGGCCTCCTCGCGGCAGCCGGCCCTGGTGAGCGCCCCGGTCGCCCCGGCCCACCTGTTCGGCGACGCCGGCCCGACCAGCATCCATGCCACCGTCGACCTGCCTGTCCCGGGCTCCCAGCGCTACCTGGTGACGGTCGCGGACGCCGAGTCGGGCCAGCCGCGCGACGATCTGCAGCTCGTCTTCCTCGAGCTGGTGCCGCCGGCAGGCTCGGAGCTGGTCCCGGCGCGCGTCGACCTGGAGCCGGCGGACGATCCGCGGCTCTTCACCGCGCAGGGCGCCCACCTGTCGGTCGTCGGGGACTGGACGCTCGACGTCGTCGTGCGTCGCAGCGGTGCCCTCGACGACCGCGCGAGCTTCGTCGTCCCCGTCACACAGCCGACGCCGCCACAGCTGGTGCCGCCGCCGGATACCGGGATCGGGGTCCCCGCGCCGATCGGCGCCCTGTGGGGCGTCCTGCCCCGCGGCCCGCTGGCGTGGCTGCTGCCGGCGGCCGCGATCGGCGGCCTCGCCCTCGCCCGGCGCTGGCGCGGCGCTCCGCAGGCGCGTGGCGCTGTCCGATGGGCGCTGACCGCCGTGGCGGTGATCGCGGTCGCGGCCGTCGGGACCCGTGACGCCGTGTCGCTCGCCAATGCGCCCACCAGCGTCGAGCTCGAGGATCATGTCCCTCCGCGCGGATTCGTCGGCGATGCCGGGATGGGCGAGGGAATCTATCGCGCGAACTGCGCCGCGTGCCACGGGAACGCCGGCGATGGCGAGGGCGCCATGCGCACGCTCCCGGCCGCTGGCCCCCTGGACGAGGCCGTGGCTCGCCTCTCCAGCGGCGAACTGTCGTACCGTATCGCCAACGGACTGGCGGGAACCGCCATGCCGGCCTTCGCTCCCACGCTCACCGACGAGGAGCGCTGGCACCTGGTGCACTACCTCGAGACCCAATGGAGATGACCATGATCCGAGTTCGTTCGCTGCTCCCCGTGCTGCTCGGGGCGCTGCTGTTGACGCCGACCGGGGTTGCCGCCCACTCCGAGTTCGCGTCGAGCACGCCCGCCGACGGCGCCACGCTCGACGCGCCACCGGACGAGGTGCGCATCGTCTTCAGCGGCGAGCTCGACCCCGAAGCGAGCAGCTTCGTCGTGACCGATGCGAACGGGGAGGAGGTCGGAGCGGGCGAGGTCGACCTGGAGATCAGCGAGCGCAACGAGCTGGCCGGCGTGGTGGAGATCGACGGGCCGGGGACATTCACCGTGGCGTGGTCGATCGCGGCCGCCGACGGGCATCCGGACGAGGGCTCGTTCAGCTTCACCATCGCCGATCCTGAGGCATCCCCAGCCGAGTCGCCGGATACCGCGACGGCCACTCCGGGATCCTCGGTCCCGCTGCAGGCCATCGGCGGCGTTCTCCTGGTGGGTGGAGCCGTCAGCGCCTGGGGCACGTGGCGGGCGCGCTCGGCCCGCCGATGATCCGGGCGACTCCATCGGGGGCCCTGCTTGCCGCATCGCTCGTCCTGACGATCGCGGGCTGCGTCCCGGCCTCTGGTCCCGATCCGGAGGCATGCGAGGAGCCGGCCGTGTCGATCGAGCTGGAGCTCACGGCCGACGGCCTCTCCCCCGACGCGCCGTCGGTGTGTCGTGACCAGGACGTGACCTTCGTCGTCACCTCCGAGCTGGACGGCGTCCTCCATGTGCACGGCTACGACAGCGAGGTGCCGGCCTTCACGGTCGCCGATGGCGAGACGCGCGAGATCACCTTCACCGCCGGCCGTTCCGGCCAGTTCCCGGTCGAGTTCCACGCGGAGGACGACCCGCGGGGCGAGGGCGTCGCGGTGTTCACGGTCCATGAGCCCTAGGCGGCGCCTCGCCGCCATCGGCCTTGGCTTCGCCGCGGTCGGGGCGGCGCCGGGCGTGGTCGGCGCCCACGCCATCGGGGGGACGTACCAGCTCCCGCTGCCGCTGTGGATGTACCTCGCCGGTGCGGCGGTGGCCGTCGCGGCCTCGTTCGTGGTGGTGGCGCTGATCCAGCGTCGCGCCGTGGATGCCGACGCGTGGCGCCGGCCGATTCCGGCGCCCCTCGCCACCGTGGCCCGGTGGGCACTGCGCGCGGTCGGCCTCGCCTGGTGGTACGGGGCGATCGTCGCCGGCTTCGCCGTCGGCGACATCTCGCCCCTGCCCGCGGTCCTGCTCTGGATCGGCCTGTGGGTCGGCCTGCCGATCGTGGCGATCCTGATCGGCAACCCGTGGCCTTCGCTGTCCCCGTTCCGGAGCACGTTCGCCGTCCTCGAATGGATCGCCCGTCGGGCCGGCCTTCGATCGCTGGACGTCGGCCTCCCCTACCCCGCCTGGCTGTCCCGCTGGCCGGCGGTGGTCCTGCTGGCCATCGCGATCTGGCTCGAGCTGATCCATCCCGAGGGCGGCGTGGCGGCCACGGTGGCGGCCATGATGCTTCGCTACACGCTGCTGACCCTGGCCGGCGCCATCGCCTTCGGCCAGGTCGCCTGGCTGCGGAATGCCGAGCTGTTCGAGGTCCTGCTCGGTTGGTTCGGCCGCATCGGGCCGATCGGGCGGCGAGCGGCGACCCCGGCCCTGTGCGACGGCTGCACGGAGCGCTGCGATCCGGCGCACTGCGTCGACTGCCCCGAGTGTGCGGTGGCCGCCGACGACAGTGAGCGCGCTCCGGAGCTCCGTCCCTGGGCGGTCGGGCTCAGCGAGGTGCGCCACGCGAACTGGTCGGACGCCGCGTTCATCGTGCTGGCGCTGGCAGGCGTCAGCTACGACGGCATCAGCGAGACCGCCTTCGGCGCGACGCTGCTCGGCTGGTTCCTGCCACCGGTCGAGGCGCTGTTCGGACTGACCGGCGGGACGTTCCTCCTGGTGGACACGCTCGCCTTCGCGGCGGTTGCGGTCGCGTTCCTGGCTGCATTCCTCGCCGTCGTCCTCGCCACCCATCGCGTCGTCGAGCGGCCGGGGGCCGAGCTGCGGCGGACGGCCGGCGCGTACGCCTCTACGCTGCTGCCGATCGCCGCGGGCTATCTCGTGGCCCACTATCTGACGCTCGTCATCCTCGGCGCCGTCTGGTTGCCATCGCTCCTGGCCGACCCGCTCGGCTCACTCCAGCCGGAACTGACCTGGATCCCGGTCGGGTTCGTGTGGTACCTCAGCGTCGGCTCGATCGTGCTCGGCCACGTGGTGGCCATCGTCCTGGCCCACCGCATCGCATTGCGCGACAGCCCCCGGCGGCCCGTCGTCGCCGGCCTGCCGATGGTCGCGCTCATGATCGGCTACACCATCCTGAGCCTGTGGATCATCGCCCAGCCGATCGTGGTCGAGCCGGGCCTGCCGATGGCCGCCCGATGAGCAACCCGCCGGCGAGCGCCCGATGACCGAGGTTTCGATCGCCACCGCGATCGCCGCCGGGGCGCTGTCCTTCCTCTCGCCGTGCGTCCTGGCGCTCCTGCCGGTCTACCTCGCCTTCCTGGGCGAGGCATCGACGGCGACGCGCGGTGACATGAGCGTCGAGCGCTCGGCCGTGCTGCCCCAGGCCTTCCTGTTCATCGGCGGCTTCACGGCCCTGTTCGTGGTGCTGGGTACGCTGATCGGTGTCATCGGCGTACCGCTGTTCCGGATCCCGGAGGCGCGACAGGCTGCCGGCATTGCGGTGATCGTCCTCGGCGTTCTCACCACGGGCATCTTCGGGCCGGTCCTCGATCGCTTCCGGGTCACCATCGACCCGTCGCTCCTGCCGACCGCCCGATCGGCCCGGGCCCTCGCGCTCGGCGCGTTCGTGGCCGTGGGGTGGACCCCGTGCATCGGCCCGGTGCTGGGCGCCATCTTCACGATGGGCGCCTCGAGCGGATCGGCGCCCGTGGTGGCGCTCCTGCTCTCTGCCTACTCGCTCGGCCTGGCCATCCCGTTCCTTGCCGCAGCCGCCGCCTTCCCGCGCATGCGGCCCGTCGTCACCTGGCTGCGCCGGCACCATCGGGCGGTGCAGGTCCTCTCCGGGCTGCTGATCATCGGCATCGGCGTCCTGATCTTCCAGAACGCATTCGCGCAGCTGGCGACCCTGTTCACCCTCGCGCTCTGACGAACGCTGGCACGCCCCCTGCGGCTGGGATGGCCAGACACCGAAGTACGGAGCACTCCCCGATGAAGCTGGACGGAATGAAGGTTGCCGCCCTCCTGACCGATGGCTACGAGCCGAGCGAGCTCACCGAGCCGATGCGCGCCCTGCGCGATGCCGGAGCCGAGGTCACCATCGTCTCGAACAAGGCCGGCACGATCACCGGCAAGACCGATGCGGACCGCGCCACGGTCGACGTGACGCTGGACCAGGCCAGCCCCGAGGACTTCGGCGGCCTGCTGCTGCCGGGCGGGGTGAAGAACCCGGACATCCTGCGCCAGGACCCCACGGCCGTGCGCTTCGTGCGCACCATGTTCGAGGCCGGCAAGCCGATCGCCGCGATCTGTCACGCGCCGTGGATGCTGATCGAAGCCGACGTCGTGCGCGGCCGCAGGATCACGAGTTACCCGTCACTGAAGACGGACCTGCGCAACGCCGGCGCCGAGTGGGTCGACGAGGAGGTCGTGACCGACAACGGGCTCGTCACGAGCCGCACGCCGGACGACCTGCCGGCCTTCTGCGACAAGATGGTTGAGGAGTTCGCCGAAGGCACACACGAGCGGACGGGCATGGCGGCCGGCACCACCACCGGCTGATCGCCCGACGCTCCCGATCCGCCACGGACGCCCCGGCCCGGGGCGTCCGTTCGCGTTCGGCGTATCCTGTCCTCACACTCGCAGCGGAGCACCTCATGAGCGACGAATCACGGCGCCTGACGACCCGTCAGGGGCACCCCGTCTACGACAACCAGAACCAGCGCACGGTCGGCGAGCGCGGCCCGGCGACCCTCGAGAACTACCACTTCCTCGAGAAGATCAGCCACTTCGACCGCGAGCGGATCCCCGAGCGCGTGGTCCACGCGCGCGGGTTCGTGGCTCATGGCGAGTTCGAGGCCTACGGCACCATCGGCGACGAGCCGGCCTCCACGTACACCCGCGCCAAGCTGTTCAACGCGAAGGGCAAGACGACGCCGGTGGTCATTCGCTTCTCGACCGTCATCGGCGGCCGCGACTCGTCCGAGGCGGCGCGCGACCCGCGCGGATTCGCCGTGAAGTTCAAGACCGAGGACGGGAACTGGGATCTCGTCGGCAACAACCTGCCGGTGTTCTTCATCCGCGACGCCATCAAGTTCCCCGACGTGATCCACTCCCTGAAGCCGGATCCGGTGACGTTCCGCCAGGAGCCGAACCGCATCTTCGACTTCATGGGCAACTCGCCCGAGTCGATGCACATGCTCACCTGGCTTTTCAGCCCGCGCGGCATCCCGAAGAACTACCGCCACATGGACGGCTTCGGGGTCAACACCTACAAGATGGTGAACGCCGATGGCGACGCGGTCCTCGTGAAGTACCACTGGAAGACCCAGCAGGGCATCGAGTCGCTGACCCAGGCCCAGGCGAACGAGGTCCAGGCCACCGACCTCGGGCACGCGTCGAAGGACATCTTCGAGGCCATCGAGCGCGGTGACTTCCCGCGTTGGGAGCTGAACGTCCAGATCATGGAGGACGGCGAGCATCCCGAGCTCGACTTCGATCCCCTCGACGACACGAAGACCTGGCCGGAGGACCGGTTCCCGCTTCGGCCAGTGGGGATGATGACGCTGAACCGCAACGTCGAGAACTTCTTCGCCGAGAACGAGCAGGTCGCCTTCGGCACCGGCGTCCTCGTCGACGGCCTCGACTTCAGCGACGACAAGATGCTCGTCGGGCGGACGTTCAGCTATTCCGATACCCAGCGCTACCGCGTGGGGCCGAACTACCTCCAGCTGCCGGTGAACCAGCCGCTCGAGCGGCCGGCCACGAACCAGCGCGACGGCCAGATGGCGTACTACGTCGACACCGTCGGGCAGAACCCGCACGTGAACTACGAGCCGAACAGCCTCGGCGGGCTCGAGGAGGCACCCGGCTCCGGGCCGGAGCATCGGCCGTACGTCGAAGGCCCGGTCGGACGGCAGCACATCAGCCGCCGCAATGACCACGGTCAGGCCGGCGAGCGCTACCGCACGATGCCCGACTGGGAGCGCGAGGACCTCGTGTTCAACATGATCGACCTCCTCGGCCAGTGCGACCGGCCGATCCAGGAGCGGATGATCGGTCACCTGGCGCAGTGCGACGCCGACTACGGACGTCGCGTCGCCGATGGCCTCGGGCTGCCGTCGCCGGATGCCTCGGAGCGCGAGGCCGAGCCGGCGACCGCCTGATACGGCACGGACCGAGCTCGGCGCACAGCCGGGCTCGGTTGCCACCGTCCCCAGGGAGACAGCACCCATGCTCTGGCTCTTTGTCCGTTCGCTCCTCATGCTCCTGGTCGGCACGACGGCCGGCTTCATGGGGGCCGCGGCGCTCATGCGCAGCTGGCTGCCGTCGCGCGGCGATGCGTCCAGCGACGAGCTCGCGCTCGCCACGATCTTCGACAGCGTCGAGCTCGCCAGCCAGTCGGCGACGTTCCGCGGCGGGACGATCCTGGCCTGGTACGGAGGCGTGTCGCTGGACCTCCGGGCCGCCACGTTGGGCCCGGGCGCGCGGCTCGACATCCGGGCCATCTTCGGGGGCATCAGCATCACCGTTCCGCCGACCTGGCGCATCGACGGCTCCGGCACCGGGTTCGCCGGCGGGGTGAGCGTCCCGAGCACCGACCCGGCCGACCCGGAGGCACCCACCCTGATCGTCCGGGCCACGACGATCTTCGGCGGGGTCGCCGTCACCCGGCGGGGCTAGGACAGCGGCTCACCGGCTCTCACGCGCCGTCGCATCTCCCTCCCGACCGCGGGCCACACATGTCAGGCGAGGTTCGGGCTCCGTCGTGACAACGTGGCGATCGAGTACGCATAGGCAACGATCACGGCCCCAGCGACTGCCGACACGCGCCAATCGGGCAGGAACCACCACGCGGCACTGACCAGCGCGGTGCGGAGGACCGCGTGGACGAGCCCCACGCGATGGCCGATGACCCACGCGAACACGACCCAGTGGAGGCCGAGACCGATGCCGATCGTCAGCGGGACGAACTGCGGTGCGTCGATCACGAGCGTGAGATGCAGCGCCCACAGCAGATTGACCATGAGAACGCTGAGCGCCATGAGCTTCGCGAGCGGGTTGGCGTTGTCGAGGACGCGCTCGCGGAGCACTCGGGACAGCCCGAGTGCGACCGGGAAGATCGCTCCGGTGCCGAACAGCAGCAGGAAGGTTGCGGTTCGCTCCGCGAGGAGGAGACCGCCCAGACCCACGACTGCCCACACCGCTGCCCCGGCGATCGGCAGTGACAATGACCTCCCGGCCTGCGCGTCGTAGTCAGCACGCAGGGCGCGGAGGGCCGGCCCCGAATCGAAGGCGGCCTCCGCGCCCCGGCTATGGGCGGTCATGCGGCCTCCGGAGCCCGATCCAGGCGACGACGCTCGATCGTGTCGAGCGCGAGCGCCCCGAGCCCCAGCATCCAGCCGACCACGAAGGCCAGCCCACCCAGGAAGCCGACCAGCCAGCCCAGCAGGGTCAGGGCCGCGGCCCACACCAGGGCCCCGATGGCGTACGCGAGCCACGGGGAAGCTGTCACGCCGAGCTGTGAGATGGCCTGACCGATGGCCATGGCCACGTACACCTGACTGACGAAAATGAGCGCGACGATGGCCAGCACGACGAGCACGAGCGGGATGACGAACGCGCCGCCGAACGCAGCGGCAAGCGCGGCCGCGCCCGCTGCCAGGGCGCCGAGCACGATGAGCAGCAGGAACTGGCCGACCCAGGCGGCAAGTCCGGCGCCGAAGGCCAGCAACGGACGAGCGTGCAGCGCGGCGCCCGGGTTCACGACCCAGCCGGGGCGAGCCAGCATCAGGCCGAACCCGAGAACGAGCAGGCCGATGAACCCGCCGATCAGGCCCGTCACGACGTTGTCGGGCAGGAGCGAGCGGTAGCCGGCCCACTCGGGGTCGCGGCGCTGTACGTCGCCGCCGACCTGTGCCCCGTCGGCGATCTCCGCCTCACGCTCGGAGGCGTAGAGCACGTCGCCACCGATGATCGCCCCCGAGCCGATGCGCAGGCGCCCAAGATTGGCGTCCACGCCGCCGCCCACCGAGCCGTTGACCGTCAGCTCACCGGCAGCCGCCAGCACGTCGCCCTCGACGGTCCCGTCGACGCGCAGATTGCCGGTCGCACCCGCGACGTCGCCGCCGATCGAGGCTTCGGCGGTGATGTCGACGTTGCCACCGGCCACCACGACGTCGCGGCCGACCGACCCTGAGACGGTGACGTTGCCCCCCAACGAGCGCAACGCGCCTTCGACCGAGCCGGACACGGTGACGTTGCCCCCGGTCGAATTCAGGGAGCCGGTCACCGTTCCGCGCACCTCGACGGTTCCGGACGCCACCGTCAGGTCGCCGTTGACCCGGCCATCGATGACGGTCTGCCCGGCGGCGACATACAGGTCATCGTCGACCGTCTCGCCGCTGGAGACGTCGACGCGGTCCGCCGCTCGGTACTCCGCGGCCAGGGCCGACCCGGCGAGGGTGAAGAGCAGGATCACGCTCAGCAGCGTGGAGGTCGTCAGTCGCGTCAGGAATGGCATGGTTGGGTCCTCCGCTTTCGGGTGTTTATTGAGATGGCCAGGGTCCCGGGGTCATGCTGAGATCAGCCTCCCCACCCGGTCGAACTGCAGGATGTAGTCGATCACGATGAGCACTGCGAACGCGCCGGCAGCCAGCGGTTGACCGGCGCGCCAGAGCAGGAATGCGGCACCGCCGAGCACCAGGAGTTCGAGCGCCAACCGGGCGATGCCTGGGATGGCGATGGTCGCGTCGGGTCCATCGCCGGGAGCCCGCAGCAAGGCCCAGGCGACGGCGGCCACGACCGGCAGGCCGATCGTCCAGAGCCAGCGGCCCACTCCCGCGTGCTGGGTCCAACCCCAGTAGCCGAAGGCCACCAGAGCGACCAGCTCAAGTAGGAAGTGGTAGCCGAGGACGAGCGGGTGCTGGCTCACGCGGCAGCCACTCCCTCAGCTCGGCCCTTCGCCGGTCAGCGCCAGGATGACGCACAGGACCACCAGCAGGGCGGTCGTCCCACCAAAGGCGAAACGCTCGACCCTGCTGGGGGCGGCGAGGTTCGCGACCGTGTTGAGCGCCAACAGCACGGCCACGACCCACGTGGCCGGCACGAGCCAGTCGACCGGCAGCGGGCTCCACGCAAGCACTCCACCCTGGGCAAGGAGCACGAGCGCCAGGAGAATCAGCACCGGGACCGCCACCGCGCCGATGAGGCGCAGCCGCGTCGGGAGCCGCCCGGGGTGGGCGCCGCCCCAGGCATAGGCGCCCCACGGCACCCCGGCCGCCAGCGCCGCCTGGAAGGCAGCGACACCGATGATCAGGGCGGCGGCCGCGACAGCAATTGCGGCCGTCATGCGATCTCGGCCCGTTCGATCAGCATCGAGCTCGCCGCGAGGGCCACGACGAGGTACGCGAGCGCCACGAACGGAATGAGCAGGCCGTCGGCCGCCAGCAGCCCTCGCGCCGCCGCGACGGGCGCGAACTGGAGCACCTCGGGAGGCGCGACGAGCGCCGCGAACTGCTCGCCGAAGAAGAGCGCCACCACCAGGCCGATGCCCGCGACCTGGCTGCGGGTCACGAGGCTCACCGCGAACGCCAGCGACGCGATGATGACCATGCCGGCCCACGCCCCCAGGATGCCGATGGGCAGCCAGGCGAGCGTCTCGCCGTCACCGAGATTCCCGGTCGGGAAGCCGGAGATGGCGCCGGCGGCCATGGCCGCCACGACGCCAACCGCGACGAGGACGATGAGGGCGACGAGTGCCAGCAGCGCGATCGCGGCGAAGGTGGTCAGGACGTACCGCCAGCGCGATTCGCCCCGAGTGAAGGCGAGGCGGAGCGTCCCCCAGGACCATTCGCTGCCGATGACGAGCCCGGCGTAGATCGCCAGGGCCATGCCGCCGAACAGCGGGAACAGCGCCAGCAGACTCCGATACGCCTCGGGGAAGGTGAGCAGGCCGGTCAGTCCGTCACGGTCCTCGCCCGCGGGAAGCGTGGCAGCCACGGCGCCCATGCCCACGTAGATCAGCACGATGGCCAGCCCGACCAGCAGGAAGGTGGTTCGTGTGGCAGGCCGCTTCGCGAGCTTGAGCAGCTCGCCGCGCAACAGTCTCATCGGTCAGCTCCAGTCAGGCTCAGGAAGAGGTGCTCGAGGCCGTCGCCCGTCTCGAGCCGATCGGCGAAGACACCGACGCCGGCGAGGGTTCGATTCACCTCCGACGCGCGATCTGACGCCGACGAGAGCTCGATCCAGCCGGGTCCCATCCCGTTCTCCGGCACGTGCACGGCGCCGGCGCCGAGCAGCTGCTGGAGAGAGGTCCTCGCCACCGGCAGCTGGTCCTCCGCCACGTGCACCCGGATCACGCCGCCGCTGGCCAGCATCTCGCTCAGCTTCCCGGCGCGAACCAGCCGGCCCCGATCGATGATCGCCACTTCGTCGGCCAGCTGCTGGATCTCTCCGAGCAGGTGGCTCGACACCAGGATGGTGTGCCCTTCGGCGGCGAGCCGGCGCAGGAGGGCTCGCATGTCGACGATCCCGGCAGGGTCCAGGCCATTGGCCGGCTCGTCGAGCAGGAGGAGTGGCGGGTCGTTGAGCAGTGCCGCGGCGATGCCGAGCCGCTGGCGCATGCCGAGCGAGTAGCCGGCGTATCGGTCGCCGGCGCGCTGGTGCAGATCCACCATCTCGAGGACCTCGTCGATTCGGCCGGCCGGTGGCTCCGGTCCCGCCGCTCCGATGACCCGCAGGTTGTCGCGCCCCGACAGGTACGGGTAGAAGGTCGGACCCTCGATCAGGGCGCCGATGCGGTGCAGCACCGCCTTCCGGTCGGTGATGGGCTCGCCGAACACCTCGATCCTGCCCGCGTCCGCGCGCAGGAGTCCGACGAGGATGCGGATCGTCGTCGTCTTCCCGGCACCGTTGGGACCGAGGAAGCCGTAGACCACCCCGGGCGGCACCGTGAGGTCGAGGCCGCGCAGGGCCTCGTGCTGGCCGAAGCGCTTCGTGAGCCCCTCGACCTGGATGACGGGTGCGGTCATGGACGAATCCCTTCTCGTGTGTGGTGGGCCGTCGAATCAGACATGGAAGCCCAGCAGGTTCCAGTGGTTGAGCTGCCACGCCAGCGCGACGGCGGCGAACGCGACGAGCGTGAAGTGGATGCGGGTGGCCATCCGCCACGAGCGCTCAGCCCAGGCGCGGATCGTGAAGACGACCAGGCCGACCGTGAGGAGGCCCGCGACCACCCCCACGGCCAGCGTGGCGACGAGCAGCGGAGCCATCTCGTACTCCACGATGGTGAAATCGGCGAGCACGGCGACGAGCAGGACGACGAACAGGAGGTACGCGCCGGCCGTCGCCGCCGCCCACCACCGGGCGCCGCGGAGGCCTTGGGGGTCCTCCCCCCTCCGGCCGCGCTGGACGAGGGCGATGACTGGCCAGAG
Organism: Candidatus Angelobacter sp.; assembly: GCA_035463095.1. GTDB lineage: Bacteria > Chloroflexota > Limnocylindria > QHBO01 > QHBO01 > JACDBZ01. Next base: position 34,554 of record DATHTR010000025.1, read on the forward strand.
CACCAGGCCCGAGACCAGCAGGAGCAGCGACGCGACCAGGATTCCGGCGTGGAGCATCGGACTGTCGATCCAGGCGGCGGGCAGGAAGGCGGTCAGCGGCGAGTACGCCGTCAACGACGAACCGCCGAAGGCGATGTGGGTGGGCCGGCCGCCATCCATGCCGAGGATCATCCTGGCTGGCCCATCGGCCTGGGCGAACTGGTGATCCCCCACCTGCATCCAGCGTTGAGGCTCGAGGAAGCCGGCGACCTCCGTCACCAGGATCCCGTCCTCCGGCGCCGACACGGTCATGACCGACAGCGCCGCGAGCAGCTTCGTGAGCGTCGTGCTGGCGATTCGATTGTTCGCGTACGAGCCGGCGTACCGATCCGTGGCCCCGAACGATTCCGGGGAGCGTTCGGCGGCGACCGGCTCCGGGCCGAAGACGTGGCCCCAGAACGCTCGCGAGAATGCGTCCCGCGCCTCGGGCCCGCCCGCACTGTTGTAGGCCACGAAGAAGCCGATGTCATGATCGGGCGCCATCGCCAGCAGGGCGTGCGAGGTGTTGAGGTCGCCGGCGTGGCTGATGATCCGCTGCCCGTGCTCGGTGTGCTCCCAGAAGCCGTGCGCATTGCCCCCCAGCCGCGGGTCGTGCGTGAACAGCTGGCTGTGCATGCGCTCAGTGGTGGACTCGTCGAGCATTCGCGCCCCGTCGAGCTGACCGCCCTGCAGGTGCGCCAGCATGAACCGGCTCATGTCGGGGCTGGTGGTCACCATGGATCCGGCCGGCGGCAGCATCGAGTACTCGAAGAACGATTCGACCGGGCCGTCCGCCCCCGCCTCATGCACGTTCGTCACGTGATCGGCCAGCGCTCCGGGAACCGGCTGACGAGTGGAGGAACGGCTCATGCCGAGCGGCTCGAAGATGTTCGTCTCGAGGTAGGCCTCCCAGCTCATGCCGGAGACCTCGGCCACGAGGTGGCCCGCCAGCGCGGAGCCATAGTTGCTGTAGGCGGTGTAGCGGCCTGGCTCCCGGTCACGGGACGGCATCGTGCGCTCGAGCGCGGTCTCCAGATCGGGCACCTTCGCCGCATCCCGGGCGAACGCGCCGGCCACCGGTCGGTCCTCGAAGCCGGCAGTGTGACTGAGCAGGTGCCAGACCCGGATCGGCTCGTCGAAGGTGTCGGGGATCTGGAACCCGGTCAGGTAGTCGTTCACCTCACCGTCGAGATCCAGCTCGCCTGCCTCGACGAGCTGCATGACCGCGGTCCACGTGAACAGCTTCGCAACCGACCCGATCGGAAATGGTGTCATCTCTGCATCGACCGCGACGTCGGCGGCCATGTCGGCGTGGCCGTAGCCCTTCGCCACCAGCACCTCGCCGTCCCTGACGACACTGACCGTCACGCCGGCCAGGGCGAATCGGTCGACATGGTCGGCCATGAGCTCATCGATGAAGGCCTCGAGCGAGGCGGACGTGGTGATCCCGTCCTGCTCGTCAGGGGTGTTCGCTCCCGCCACGGCCGGCAGGCCGATCAGCAGGCACATGACCATGGCCGGGATCGGCCCCCAACGGTGCGATCGAGTCGTACTGGGCGGGGTACGGGATTCCCGCATGACGTCCTCCGAGCGCCAAACGAGGCAGGCGCCTGCTCAACAGGCCCTGCCTCATCGTCTCGGAGTCTGCGCGACGGCGGGGGTGCGTTCGGAGGACGGGTCGCGCTTCGGACGCCACCTCCGTGGACGACCACCCTACCAGACGGCTGCCGCACCGATGAGCTTCTCCCGCACCGGACGTGACGGGAGTGCTCATGCGGGCCGGGGCTCCAGGATGACGACCGCGGTCTCCCGCGGGCGCCGAGCGGCGAGCGCGGTGATGTCGTCTCCCCAGCCCGGGAAGTCGGCGAAGCGCTGCCAGAGTCGCTCCCGTTCGTCGCCGCTCGCAGCCCGCGCCCGTACCGCGCGGCGGCCATCGGGCAGCTCCACGATCGCGTGCGGCTGCGCCTGGAGGTTCAGCCACCACGCGGGATCCGCATCGGCCCATCCGTTCATGGCCAGGGTGACGAGGTTCGGGCCGTCCTCGTAGTAGCCGATCATCGTCAGGCGAGCCTGACCCGAGCGGCGTCCGGTGGTGGCGAGCCGCAGGGTACCGAATCGCTTTCCGGCCCGTGGTCGCCAGGAACCCAGCCGGCCGCCAGTGAGCCGATACAGGGCTCGGTGCATCAACCAGAACAGGCGTACCAGGGCGCGGGGAGGAGTGCGCGGCGGGGCACTCGTCACGGCCGTCATGCGGAGCCTCCCTCGGCCGTTGCCGGCGTCGGCGAGGGCGAGGTCGCGTGGCTTTCGGGGCCAGGCCGCGCACCGGCCAGGATCGGCGCGGCCGGGTCGAAGCCCTTGAAGGTCATCCACAGGCCGATCGAGAGCTCCCAGAAGAAGATGGGCGCGAGCGCGATGGCGGCGAAGGCGGACTGGTCACCGTGGAGGCCGAGCATCCGACCGAATACCGATGCGAGCAGCAGCGGCGCGCCGATGAGCCCCAGCGTCGGGATCACCCGCGGCACGAGGCGTGATCGGTAGAGCACGTACCCGAAGCACAGCGCGTTGAGAGCGGGCGCCAGGCCCGGCCCGAGCCGCGCCGAGTGGTCGCGCACGTCGACGAGCAGCTGTCCGATCCCGGCCAGTGCGGCGGCGTCCGTGCCCGCTGCGGCGCCTTCCTGTCGGATGCTCACGATCGCGAGCAGTGCGATGACCGCGATCATCATCACCGCGGCTTCGTAGATCCGCGTGGTGATGAACCCCACCGACGCGACCTCGCTCTGCCGTCGCACCACCGGGTAGACGGCAACCGCGGTCCCGATGCCCGCCAGCGCGGTGAGCATCTCGAGGATGGCGCCCAGGATGATCCGCGTATCGGCGCCACCCGGGCCGGTGATGTACGCGGGATCGGTCAGCACCGGCTCGTACAGGAAGTACGCCGGGATCGAGAAGGCGAAGGTCAGGAGATAGAAGACGCCCGCGACGAGCGCCAATCGCCGGGTGGAGGTCACGTCGGTCCCTCCCCGCTACGCGGCGGCCGGATCGGGATGAGCCGACCCCGTCTCGGTGATGGAGCGGACGGGCGATCGGCGACGATCGGCCCAGAGCGACCAGCCGAGCCAGGCGAGGCCGATCCCGATGGGGACCGCTCCCACGCGCGGCGTGCCCAGCAGGCCGGCCAGCGGCGCCGTCGCGAACAGGCCGACGGCGAACACCGCCGACGCCCAGCGCGACAGGATGCCGGCGCGGAAGGTGGCGAAGCCGAAGAGCAGCGTCCCGCCCAGGAAGCCCGCGCTCGCCGCGTTCCACAGCAGCGGGATGGCGCCGAGATCAACCTGGATCGGGTCTCCGTGGACCATCGCCAGCATGCCCTCGACGAAGCCCGGATCGCTCGCGGCGACGAGGGGCTGCACGAGCGCCTCGATGGCGGTGCCGATGGCCGTCAGCACCAGGCCGACGACCAGCACGATGTATCCCGCGAGGCCGATCCAGCCGATGCGCTCGATCTGTCGGGCGTAGATGCCGGTGATGCCGATGACGAACAGGGCCAGCATCACGAGCGTGGCGTAATGGATGATCGCCCACGCATCGGTCGTCACCGAGGCGAGGACGTCGTCCGGATGAAGTGGCTGAATGATGACGAACAGGAGGCCGGCCAGGATGGCCGCCACGCCTGTCGCGCGGATGAGTCCGTTGGTCGTGACGCGCATCGTCTCCTCCGTAGGCGACTGCCTGACGACGACCGGCGGGACAACCGGCCGTTCTCGGGGCGGCGGCTGAGGGTCGTCGGTTTGTCGAGCACAGCCTGGCAGGCCAGCCCAGCCCGTCAGTGATCCGGGTCACATCGAAGCGTGACCGCGGTCACCCCACCGCGCGCCGAGGAGGCGACCCCGGGTCAGTCCATCTGCTTCGCGGTCTCATCGAGGCGGATCGGATCGGTGAGCGTGATCTGGCCGCGTTCGAGCGCGAGCATCCGTTCCGCCTGGAATCGCGAGAGATGGCGGGTCACGACCTCCCTCGCCGACCCGACCGCTTCGGCGAGGTCCTCGTGACTCATGGGGAGCACCAGCGGGCGGTCCGGGTCGATCTCCCCGGCGAAGTGCAGCAGCTGCCTGGCGAGGCGCTGACGAAGCGTTCCCTGTTCGCGGAGAACGATCTCGTGGTACGTCTCGTACAGGCGACTGCTCAGCTCGCGCGCGATGGCGGCCGTCAGGGCTGCATGCCGTTCCGCCAGCGCCACGACCTGGGCGTGGTCGAGCTGCAGGACCGTGCAGTCGGTGACCGCCTGTGCGGACACGCCGGCGTCACCGAACAGTGAGCCGATCCCGATGGAGCTCCCCGCGTGCGCGTGGCGCAGCGTGACCTGCCGTCCGCTCGGCGTGCGCAGGAAGACGCGCGCCATACCCTCGACGACGATCCCGGTCCACTGACCATCGGTCTCCGACACCACGATGTCGCCGCTTCGATGATGGTGAACGACGGCCCGCTGTCCAATGGCGTCCCGCAGTGGCGTCTCGAGACGCCCGAGAAAGCTGCTCGACAGGCGATCTGCCGTCGTCACCCTGTTCCCCCTCTAGCGGTTCGCGGTCTCGTGGCGGGCTGATCCGGAGTATACGATCGCCGATCTGAAGCGCGTCCTGCCTGCTCCGTCCGGTCGCGGGCCAGCGACCTCACGCCCGTCGACGAGAGCCCGTCGACTGCCGGGAAGCGTTCAATCGGGCGCGGGTGGCTTCCGGGTCAACAGCGCGATCGCGGCGATGAGGGCCGCGGTCGACGCACCGATGGCACCCACCACGGTGACTGCCAGGATCCTGTAGGCCCGCTCGCCTCGCACCATGCCGCTCCTCTGCGTCGTTGACAGGACCAGCGTACGCACGGATGAGGTGGCCCGGAAGTCCCGATCCGCCCCGGTACGCACGATCCCCCTGCCGGGTCCACGGATTGCATGAGCGCCGCCCGACACTCTCTTCGCACAAGGACACGCCCATGACCACCACGCACGCCGAACCGGTGGCTGCCGACCGATCGAAGTTCGACAGCCTGCTGCGCGACTATCACGATGCCCGACGGCGTCAGGATCAGTGGCGCATCCCGCAGCTGCTCCTCGCCCTGGCCACCCCGGTCCTCGGCTTGATCTCGGTGCTCTTCATGATGGGAGGCGCGGAGATGTCCGCCACCATCAGCGGTGCCCTGGCCATCATCACCGGTGCCGGTGCCGCCCTCCTGGCGGTGGAGGTCTGGCGCCAGCACCGCACCGCCATTGGCATCTTCAACCATCTCCGCACCGAGTACCCCGCCGAGGGACCGCTCCTGCTCAAGGATCCGATCTAGGCTGGCACGCCCGATGCGACACTGACCGAGCGAGGGCCCGACGCACGTCGGGCCCTCTCCGTTCAGCGACCAACGTGTGTCTCACGGGGCACGCAGCGTGCACTTGGAAGCGGCATGACGCTGACCCGAGTCCTCGGCATCGCCGGCAGCCTGCGCATCGGCTCCTACAACCGCCGCATCCTCGAGGCAGCCACGGAGCTGCTTCCGGACGCCGACTGGACGATCGCGCGCATCCGCGCGATCCCCCCGTTCGACGCCGATATCGAGGCGCGCGGCCTTCCCCCCGCGGTTGGCGTGCTGAAGCAGCAGGTCGCCGACGCCGATGCCGTAGTGCTCGTCACCCCCGAGTACAACGCCAGCATCCCCGGCGTGCTGAAGAACGCGCTCGACTGGGCGTCGCGGCCGGCGCACGCCTCGCCGTTCGCCGGCAAGCCCGTGGTCCTGGTCGGTGCGTCACCGGGCCGTGGCGGCGCCCGTCGTGCCCTCGAGCACCTGGCACAGGTGATGGCGTCCATGGACGCGCAACGGCTGGGCGAACCGCTTTCGATCCCGCTCGTCCGCGATCGGTTCTCCACGGGCGAGCTCGACGAGCAGACGCGGGACGAACTTCGGCGCGCGCTGGAGCCGGTCGGGTCCGTGGGTGCGCGCGACCGTGAACCGGTGGCCGCAGGCCGGTAGCTCCACCGGGCGATCCCGGCCACTGGCTGGCTACCGGGATGCGGCGTCATGAGGTAGCGTCACCGCATGCGTGAGCACGGCGCGCAACACGTCATCCGGCACAAGAGCCTCGACGACCCGGACCACCGCCGTGACTTCCCAAACGGGGCGGGTGCGGTGGTCGGCGTCGGGTCGATCGACGTGGGTCGCGCCACACTCCGCCCTGGCTGGCGCTGGTCGAACGACATCAAGCCCGCGGTCGGCACCGACACCTGCGAGGTCCACCACTTCCATGTCGTCCTGGCCGGACGGCTGGCGTTCCAGATGGAAGGCGCTGCGCCGGAGGAGTTCGGCCCCGGGGACGTGATCGACGTCCCGGCCGGCCACGACGCATGGGTCGTCGGTGACGAGGACGCGGTGCTGCTCGACATCTCGGGCAACAGCGTCGATTTCGGCCTGCCGGTGCCCCGAGCACGCGCCGTCGTCACCATGCTCATGAGCGATATCGTCGCGTCCACGAGCACGGCGGTGGAGGTCGGCGACGCGGCCTGGAAGCGCATGGTCGTGGAGCATGACCGGGTCGTGCGCCGCCAGCTCGATCGGTTCCAGGGGCGCGAGGTGAAGACCACCGGAGATGGCTTCCTCGCCACCTTCCGGAGCGCGGGCGCTGCCCTCCAGGCCGCCCTCGCCATCCGGGCCGCGGCTGGGTCCGTCGGCCTGGAGCTGCGGATCGGCGTTCATACCGGTGAGGTCGAGGTCCTCCGCGACGACGTGCGCGGGGTGGCCGTTCATGCCACCGCCAGGGTGATGTCCGCCGCGCAGCCGTCGGAGATCCTGACGACGGCCGTCACGCGGGCGCTCGCGGAAGGGGCGGACGTCGGCTTCGCCGATCGCGGGGCCCATGAGCTGCGAGGCTTCCAGCGCCCGATGGACCTCTACGCCGTCGAACCCGAGCCGCACCGGGAGCCCGGCTGAGGACGGCACCCGCCTCTGACCGCCAAACCGAAGGCACCATCGGGAGCGGCGACGCACTGCGTCAGCCGCCTTCGACTGCTCCTGCGTCAGCGCCCGATATCGAAGTCATGCGCCCGGACCACCCGATCTCGTAGACGAACACCACGTTCTGGGGCGCGGTCTCGGAGCCGGAGCTTGGTCAGGATGCTCGGGACATGAGACTGACGGCATTGCCATCATGTCCATGCTCGGCGTCCACTGGGCACCGGCTGGAGGACCTTCCGGCTGGCGAGCGGTGCGGACGCCGCCTCGATACCCGTGTTGCGAACGTCGCGTGACCGGAGTCACGCGGCGTTGTGACCCCGGTCACTGACCGCGGCCCGACGAGAGCGCACCGTCGCCCGGAGAGCGCGAAG
>DATHTR010000026.1:0-2577 GCA_035463095.1 Candidatus Angelobacter sp.
CCACCACCCAGGGACTGAAGGCGCTGGCCAACGCTTATCCGGCGCGAGATGCGCCGATCGTCGAGCGCCTGAAGGCCGCCGGCGCGATCCCCATCGGCCGCACGAACCTGCCCAGCGGTGCCATGCGCTGGCACTGCGAGAGCGAGCTGTGGGGGACGACACTGAACCCCTGGGACCGCTCGCGGACGCCCGGCGCATCGAGTGCCGGCGAGGCCGCCGCCATCGCGGTCGGCATGAGCCCCCTCGGGCTCGGCAACGACGGCCTCGGATCGCTCCGCCATCCCGCCCAGTGCTGCGGCATCAGCGCATTGAAGCCCACGCTCGGACGGGTGCCGCAGGACAGCAGCGTCGGCGCGGGAGACGCCGGTCCCATCGGCATCCAGCTCACCGGCGTCAGCGGCCCGCTCGCCCGGCACGTCGCGGATCTGCGGGCGGCGCTCGAGATCATCGCCGGGCCGACCTGGCGTGATCCGTGGAGCGTCCCGGTCCCGCTTCGGGGCGCCGCTCCAGGCGGCCCGATCCGGGTCGCTCTCGTCCTCGACCCAGCCGGCCAGGGCACGGCCGATCAGGTGCGCGACGGACTGCGGAAGGCCGCCGACGCGCTCGCGGAGGCCGGCTACCTCGTCGTGGAGTGCGAGCCGCCCGGGATCGATGCCGCGGCGAACGCCCTCGTGGTCATGGACAGCACGCCGGGGGTTCGGACGGTCTGGGAGCGCATGGTGAAGCCCACCGCGCCGCCCAGCGTGCGCCGGTTCGCATCGGCCTTCTTCGCGGCCGCCGGCGAGCCCGACAGCGTGGCCGTCGAAGGCGCGTTCGTCACCCGGCATGCGCTGCTGCGAGCGTGGGGCGAATTCCAGCAGTCGCATCCACTCATCCTCGCGCCGATCGCCACCGACATCCCGGCCCTGGCCGGAACCGATCTCGACGACGGCCGGGTGGCCGAGGACCTTCGCGTCATGCGCATGGCCATGGCGGTGAACGCGCTCGGGCTGCCGGCCGTGGCCGTGCCGGTCGGGATCGGGGCCGGACTGCCGCAGGTGGTCCAGCTCATCGGTCCGGCGTACCGCGAAGACCTGTGCCTCGACGCCGCGCAGGCCATCGAGGATCGGCTTGGGATCCTCACGCCGATCGAGCCGCGGTAGGGCAGGGATGGCCGCCGTGGCTGCAGGGTCGATCGACCGCCTCCGGCCGCTCGATCGGTTCATGCTTCGCGTCAGCCGCACGTGGCCGCAGGACATCGCCGCGCTCGCAATCCTCGACGGCGAACCGCTGCTCGCGCCGGGCGGCGAGCTTCGGCTCGACGATCTCCGCGACGCGATCCGCCGTCGCCTTCATCTCGTTCCGCGCTTCCGGCAGATCATCGTCGAGCCGCGGCGTGGTCTCGGCCCGCCGTACTGGGCGGACGCCCGAGAGGTCGACATGGCGGCGCACATTCGAGCCGTGCCACTCCCGGCCGAGGCGGGCGCGTCCGAGCTCCTGCAGACGGTCGAGGAGCTCCGGCGACGACGCCTGGATCCGTCACGACCGATGTGGGAGATGTGGTTCCTCACCGGCCTCTCGGGTGGTCGAGTCGCCTGGCTCGTGAAGCTCAACCACGCCATGGGCGACGGCATGGCGGCCATGGCCGCGATCTCCAGCCTCCTCGACACGTCGCCACGGGCGACGGCGGACGAACCGCCGTCGTGGCAGCCCGCGCGACGGCCGTTACCGTCGGAGCTGGTGGCCGACAACCTGCGCACGCGCGTCCGCGCGCTTACCGGGCAGCTCGTCGGGCTCAGTCGCCCGTGGACGCTGGTGCGACGCGCGCTGGCCGCGTGGCCCGCCGCCTGGGAGCTCCTCGGCGAACCGCCGGCGACGCGGACGAGCCTCGATCGAATGATCGGCATCGACCGGCGGCTGGCCATCGTCCGCACCAGCCTCGATGGAGTCAGGGCCGTCGCCCGGGCACACGACGCAACGGTCAACGACGTCCTCCTGGCGGCGACGGCCGCCGGCGCTCGTGCCCTCCTGCGGCACCGTGGCGAGCGGGTCGAGGGCGTCACGCTGCGCAGCTACGTGCCGGTCTCGCTCCGACGGCGGCTGCGCGGGCTGCAGCAGGGAAATCTCATCGGCCAGATGGCGGTACCCCTCGACCTTGGCCAGGAGGACCCGGATCGCCGGCTGCGCCAGATCGCCAGGGAGACCGGGGCGCGGAAGCGACGGCTTCGGACATCGCTCGAAGCGCTGATGCACGGCGGCGCGGTGGGGCGGCGCCTCATGCTCGGCCTCGTCATGCGCCAGCGCGTGAACCTGGCCACGACGAGCATCCCCGGGCCGAAGCACCCACTCTTCCTGGCCGGCGCGCCAGTTCTCGAGGTCTATCCCATCCTGCCGCTCGTGGCCAACGAACCCATCGGGATCGGCGCGCTCTCGTACGCCGGCGAGCTGGCCTTCGGCATCATCGCCGACCGCGACGTGGTGCCTGACCTCGACGTCTTCGTCGACGCGGTGCGCGGCGAGCTTCCGGCAGCGCGGACGCTGGCGGTGTCACCCCTCGTCGGGGCCGAGGCCTGAACGGGCCCGAGTGCCGCGGGCTCC
>DATHTR010000027.1:0-5564 GCA_035463095.1 Candidatus Angelobacter sp.
GTCGTGGCCGGCCCTGCCTGGCATCCCGCGAGAAGCAGCGCCAGGATCGCAGCCAGCGCCCTCTGCCGCGTGCCCGCGCCGAGGGCGCTCTTCCCGACGTCCTGGCCCGTCCCGGGCCGAGCTCTGGTGGACATGCCCGGAATCCTAGGCGTTGGGCGCTGCGGCAGAACTGCGGCGTGACGCGACGCTCGGCACGAGGTACAGACCCCTGCGGGCCGCAGTCGCACCGCAGGCGTCGGGATGGACGATGCCGTCATCCGAGGTCCAGATCATCGAGGAGACAGTCCGATGCGTCCGATGGCAGCAATCCTCCTTCTTCTGCTGGCCGCCTGCGGGGCAGCGTCGTCCGACCGCACGGCCGGGCCCGACGGCGCATTGCCAAGCCAGGACTCGCCTGCAGCAACGACTGTCACGCAGTCCCCGGGACCCAGCCGAGCATCGGCCGAACCCAGTCCGGCGCCTGCCGGGCGGTTCGCTCGCGTGCTGGGCGTCATGGACTGTCCCGGCGGCTGCCCCAGCTTCAGCGTCAGCCGAGCGCTCACGCAGCCAGGCGCCGATGTCGACCCTATCCTGGTCGACGGCTTCCTCGTGGTCGACGATGACGGCACCGTGCTGCTCTGCGACGCCGTCGCCGACACTCTCACCGGGGGATGCGCCGGGGAGCGCCTCCTCTTCGACGGACAGGGCGCGTTGGAGCTGCTGGCCGGCGCCGAGTGGTCGGAGGAGCTGCAGCTCCTCGGCACGGTCCACCTCGAGCCATGAGCACGGGCAAGAGCCGCGAGCGGCGCTCCCTGAGCCTCGACCTGGCACGGGGGTGGTACGCCATCGTCGGGGGCGGAGGGCTCCTGCTGACCGCTGGGATCCGCCGCAGTCGTTCCGCAGAACACGAGCGGTAGGGTGCGGGCATGAACGGACGGAAGCCCCCACGCAGCGCAGCCGAGAACCGTGTCGACCCGGTCCCAATGACTGGCACGCGGTGGTGGACGCCACTCGGCACCACGACCGGAGGGTTCGCGGGATTGGCGTCGGGTGCGCCGCTGGCCATCTCTCTCGAGAGACTGACCGCGGCGGCTGCGCGCATCACCGCCCCCAGCGCACGCTGAGCCACGAAACGCGATCCGTTGCGTCCCGGATGCTACGCGGGCAACGCGGAGGGGCCGCGTGGTCGTCAGTCCCGCTCCGGGGCATCGGGGCGCTTGCGCGCGACCCAGATCTCCTCGTTGGGCCACTGTCGGGCCCACTCCGGCGGGACATCGGCGTAGTACTCGTGCGCGGTCGCATCGGCCGGCGCCTGGAGCTCGATGAGCCGCTCGATCTCGAACCCGGCCGCGCGCAGCAGCTCGATCCACTGCCCGTGCGCCAGGTGGTACTCGATCCCCTGCTCGCCCGTCCATTGCATGGCGATCGGCCCGAACTGCGGCCGCTGGAGCGTCTCGGACGTCCCGCCCTCGTCGATCGCGCACAGGTAGCTGATGAACGAGTTCGTCAGGAAGACGAGGCGTCCGCCCGGGCGCAGCAGCCGGGCTGCCTCGCGGACCCAGCGCTCCGGATCGGCCCACAGGGAGGCGCCGTATTCACTGAAGGCGAGGTCGAACGAGGCATCCGGCAGCGGCACCCGCTCACCGGGCGCCTCGATCAGCGGGAAGGTGATCCCGGTGCGCTCCATCATCCGCCGCGCGGTGGCGAGCTGCGCCGGAGTCGGATCGACGGCTACCGGTCGGGCACCACGCAGGGCGAGCTGCGCGGAGAAGTACGCCGTCCCGCAGCCGAGCTCGACGACGTCGAGGTCACGCACGTCGCCCAACGGTGCGCCGATGGCGTCCTCGCGGACCTGGAAGATCCCCCAGGCCAGGTCCTGCGGCTGCCAGGCGCGTTCGGCCTGCACATCGGTGTACTGCTCGTTCGTCTCCGTCCATTCGGCCACGTTGGCCGCCACCGATTCGGGAAGCTCCTCCTCGTCAGTCATGCGCCTCACCCTCCGCCATCAGGGATCCACCGGCTCGATGCCATGCTTCCGCCGGGCGTGCCGCTCCCGCGCCGCTGAGCCCACGAACCTCGACCCGTCCACGCCCGCCAGTCTAGGCACCCGCGCAAAGGCGTCGATGGTTGACCGACCGCTCGCGCGGACGATGATGGTCCCCATGACCGATCGAGAGCGCCGGACGCTCGAGCCGATGGGCGCCGAGCCCCAGGTCGGCCTCCTCCTGGCGGCCCTCGAGGAGGCACGCGGCCGCACGCTCCGGGAGCTTTCGGACGTGACGGACGAGATGACCGCCTGGCAGCCACCGATGGAGCTCAACTCGATCGGGCAGCTGCTCTACCACGTGGCCCTGATCGAGGCGGATTGGCTCCTGACCGAGATCCTCGAGTGGCCCGAGGACCGATGGCCGGCGTGGATCGGCGAGGAGTTCCCGATCGACGTTCGCGACGAGTCGGGACGGCTCTCCGAGGTCCCGTCCGAGCCCCTCGCGCGCGCCATCGCCCGTTTGGATCGAGTGCGCCACCTCGTGGATGCGGAGCTCCGACCGATGACCGACGCCGAGCTCCATCGCCCGCGCGCCATCGGCGACACGGACGTGACGCCGGCCTGGGTCCTTCACCACCTCCTCCAGCACGAGGCCGAGCATCGGGCGCACGTTGCCCTGGTGCGCGACCTGTTCCTGTCCACCGCGCACTCGCCGGGTACCCCGAACCGAGACTGACGGCCACGATCGCGCGCTGGCGGCCGGTTGCTTTCGTGTGCTGACGGCGGTGGGGCAACGCTCAGCCAGACCCGCCGGCCTGCGTGGCCGATCGTCCCGCTGCCGGGGACATCGGTGGAACGGAGCGCAACGCGACATCGGCCTCCCGAAGCCGGGAGGCCGATGTCGTGCGGGTGCGAGGGCTGGTGCCGACAGGTCAGAGCTCCATGCGCTCCATCCTCCGCAGCGAGAAGGCCACGAGCCCGCCGAGGGTCACCGCCCAGGTGACGACCGGCAGGACGCCCGCCGGCTCGCCGACGCCGAGCAGGACGGCCCAGTCCAGGATGGCGGTCGGCATGACGGACGGATCCGGCAGCACCGCGCCGATCATCGGAGCGACGGAGATCACACCGAACGTGATGCCGGCGACCGCGGCCTGGCTGGTCACGACGGTCGAGGCGGCCAGGGCAACCGCGACGTAGAGCGCGATCACCATCGCCATCCCGACCGCGAGCGCGGCTACGGTGGTGGCCGGCACCGCGCCGTAGAGCACCGTCACCACCGCGACCGTGGCCAGCAGCGGCAGGACGCCGGCCACCATCCACATCACGCCGGTGGCCGTCCCGAACTTCGACAGCCAGATGGCACTGCGCGACACCGGCTTCGAGGCCGTCCACGCCAGCGTGCCGCTCTCGCGCTCCGCGGTGATCAGCGCGATGATCGCGAAGATCGCCGTGATCACGAAGACGTGGGTCGTCACCGGGCCGATCAGGTTCATCAGCGGATCCAGGATCGGCGGGTCCGCATCCACGGTCATGTCCGCCGGGAGGACGCTGATCAACCAGTTGTTCAGCGCCGCCAGCGTCATGAACAGGCCGCTGGCCAGCAGGACCATCCAGGAGCGCCGCGCCCGGCGCCATTCGGTGAGCTCCCGCCGGGCGAGGGCACCGAAGCCGGTCACGCGCCCGAACGAGGTGGTGGGCACGGCCGCCGCGGGCCGTGAAGTCGAGATCGAGGCGGTCATGCTGCACGCTCCTTGTTCTCCACGAGTCGCATGAAGACGTCCTCCAGGCCCTCGCGGACGATGCTGTTGTCGATGACGGTGAGGTCGGTGTCGGCCGCCAGGCGAGTGACGCCGCGCTGGACGGCGGCTGCCTGGTCGGGGTCGATGCGGAGCGAGTAGCTCCGTGAGTCGGCATCGCGATCGGTCGGCTCGACGGAACGGACGCCGGTGATGGCCGCGAGCGCCACGGCGGTGTCGTCGGTCGCGAAACCGAGGACGACGCGCATCCGGTCGCGGGTGAAGCTGCCGAGGAGTTCGGTCGTGGGCTGCGCTCGCACGAGCCGGCCCTGGTCCAGGATCGCCACGTGGTCGCTCACGCGCTCCACGTCGTCGAGGATGTGGGTCGAGTAGAAGACGGTGACGTCGCCCTTGATCCGCGCCATGAGATCGAGGACCTCGCGCCGGCCGATGGGGTCGAGCGCGCTGACGGGCTCGTCGAGGAGCAGGACCGATGGCCGGGCCACGAGCGCCTGGGCGATCCCCAGCCGCTGGCGCATCCCGCCGGAGTAGGTCTTCGTACGCCGATCGGCCGCGTCGGCGATGCCGACCAGGTCGAGCACCTCCTGCACGCGTGCCGCTGTCGGCCGTGCCTCGGCCGGGTAGAGCGAACCGACGAATTCGATCGTCTCGCGCCCGCTCATCCAGCCGTGGAAGCGGGGCTCCTGCCCCAGGTAGCCGACCGCCTGCCGGTACGCCGGGCCGGCCTCGACCGGGATCCCGGCCACCGAGGCGCTGCCCTTCGTGGGCCGGGTCAGCCCGGCCAGCATCTTGAGCGCGGTCGTCTTGCCCGCGCCATTCGGCCCCAGGAAGCCGTAGATGCTTCCTGCCGGGACCTCGAGCGTGAGGTCCTCGAGGGCGGCGACGCCCGGGTAGTGCTTGGTCAGTCCGGCCGTGGTGATGGCCGCCTGCGTGGTCATGTGGTGTCCTCCGAGTTCGCGAACCATCCGGTGGTTCGTCGTTGCTCAGAGGATCGGCGCGCACCGCTTCGGGGTCGTCCGGCCTGCGTCGCGACGGGGCCCGCGGCGTGTGACCTGCCGGCCTACGTCATGGCCGATACCGTGGTATCGGTCCGGGCTCATCCCCGCGATGGGCGAACCAGGCCGAGCTCGTAGGCGAGCACCACGAGCTGCGCCCGGTCGCGCTGCCCGAGCTTGCCGAGCAGGTGCGAGACGTGCGCCTTGACGGTCGGCTCCGCCAGCGACAGCTCCGTGGCGATCTCGCGGTTCGACAGGCCGCGGGCGACGAGCTTCAGGACCTCGAGCTCCCGCTCGGAGAGATTCGCCATGCGGGCCGCCTGCTCGTCGTCGGCCGGAACCGCCAGGCTCGCGAATCGGTCGAGCAGGCGTCGGGTCACCGATGGCGCGATGAGCGCGTCGCCCGACGCGATGACTCTGAGCGCGCGCACGAAGTCGTCGGGCGGCACGTCCTTGAGCAGAAAGCCGCTCGCACCGGCGCGGATGGCCTGGACCGCGTGCTCGTCGGCATCGAAGGTGGTCAGCACCAGGATTCGAGCGGTGCCCTCGGCCGCCAGGCGCCGAGTTGCCTCCACGCCATCCATGACCGGCATCCGAAGGTCCATCACCACGACATCGGGCGTGAGCGCCCCGGCTGCCTCGATCGCTTCCCGGCCGTTGGATGCCTCGCCCACCACCTCGATCCCATCCTCGTCGGCCAGGATCATGCGGAAGCCGGTCCGGACGAGCTGCTGGTCGTCGACGAGCAGGACGCGGCTCGTCATGCTCGCTGCTCGCCGATGGGCAGCTCCGCAGAAACCCGGAAGCCGGACGGCGTGGGGCCGGCCGCGAACGTGCCGCGGAACA
>DATHTR010000028.1:0-31925 GCA_035463095.1 Candidatus Angelobacter sp.
ATCGGCGTCTCGAAGGCGTCCTCGGTGAGCACCTCGACGAGGTTCTGACGGGCGGCCATGGCGGCGGGGTCTCCGTCGGCGTAGAGCAGCTCCACTCGCATCGGCTCAGCTCGTGGCGAAGTAGGTGAACAGCGCCAGGGCTCCGGCGATCGCCAGCGCCGCGCCGATGACGATCCGACGGCGCTCCTCGGCGGTCATCCCCTCGCGCGTCGACGGCCGGGATCGGTCCGCCCGGCCGCGCCAGGCAAGGTAGCGCTCGGTGTTGTCGTCGCGATCCTCGCGCGATCGGTACGCCTCCCACGCCGGCCAGCCGACGAGGAACCCCGCCACGAAGCCCGCGATGGCGAGGACCAGCCAGAGCAGCGGCGCCATCGGTCAGGCGTCCTCCGAATCGGGCGCGCCGTAGGCTTCGGCGAGGATGGCCTCGATCGCCCGCTGGTCACGGCGCCCGACGAAGTGCCACGCCAGGTACGCCCCGTTGAGGAGGGCCCAGCCGACGACGACGGGCACGTAGAGCGTCGACCACGGGTCGCCGAGCCGCTGGACGGTGATGCTCCCGAGCAGCGTGGCCACCGCCAGGAACGCGGCGCCGGCGACGGTGAAGTGCCAGGTCTCGGCGGCGAGGAAGGTGAGCGGGCGCCGCAGGCTGGCGGCGACGAGCTTCGGGTCGCCCGGAGCGCCGAAGTAGGCCTCTTCCAGCCGATGCGCCACCAGCACGTCGGCCCCGAGGTGACGGTTGATCCGTCTTTCGATGGCCGCCGCGAAGGTGCGGGCGAAGATCACGTAGCTGAACAGGAAGGCCGCGTGGAACCCGACGTAGATGACGACGAACGGCAGGAGCAGCGCCGCCGCCTGGGTCGGCGAGAAGAACGCGGCTACGAAGAGCGCTCCGACCGCGACCAGTCCCATCCCGATGAACCGAAAGAACAGCTCGTAGTAGCGGTACAGCATGCCCCGCATGCGTCCCAGCTGGCCCTCCAGCAGGCGGAGCGCGTCGGGGCTCAACGGATCGGTCACTCGTCCTCCTCCGACGTGGCTGCCCCCGGGTCCTCGCCGGCCGCGGCCGCGTCGATCAGCCACTCGACCTGCGGCCCGTCCACCCTCGCGGCGGGCAGGTCCGATCCGCCGGCCCGGATGGCGCGAATGGCGTCCACCTTGTTGGCGCCTTCGACGACGAAGATCACCTGGCGCCCGGCGAGCAGGACCGGGAAGGTCAGCGTCATGCGCCACGCCTGCGGGAACGGGGCCCATGTGCCGACCACCCATCGCTCCGTCTCGTCGACGGCCGTCGAGCCGGGGAACAGGCTGGCGGTGTGCCCATCGGGCCCCATGCCGAGCCAGATGAGATCGAACGTCGGGGGCTCCTGGCCACGGGCGCCGAAGGCCAGCCGCAGCTCGCTCTCGTACGACAGCGCAGCGGCATCGAGGTCCGGCGCCTCCGCCTGCATGCGGTGGACACGGTCCGGCCGCACGTTCGGCAGCTGGCTGACGAACATGCCGTACGCCACGCCGAAGTTCGATTGCGGGTCGTCCGGCGGCACGGTTCGCTCGTCGCCCCAGAAGAACTCGACCCGGCTCCAATCGACGGCGTCGCGGCGGCGCGGCTCGAGGATCATCGGGTAGACGGTCTTCGGCGTCCCACCTCCGGTCAGCGCGACGCGGAAGATGCCGTTCTCTTCGATCGCCGTCGTGGCGGCCTCCACGAACCGATCGGCCATGGCCCGGCAGGCGGCCTCGGACGTGGGCTTCACGGTGAACCGGGTCATGCCGCCTGCCCCGCGGTGAGCGAGGCGTCGAGCAGGACCGCCGCGGCGCGCAGGGCTGCCTCGTACACCGGGTCCGCGCTGTCGATCGCCAGCTGCGCGCTCAGCAGCTCGTGCTCGGTCGGGCTGCCCATCCCGACCCGTCGGAGGAGCGCCGTCATGCCGTCCGCGTTGGTGGCCACCGTCCCCCAGTCGCCGTCGCGGTCGATGATGAACTCCGCTGCGCCGGTCTCACCCAGCGAGCGAAGGCGAACGGACAGGAGGTCGCCCGACCGCACCTCGTCGGTCGGGACCGGCTCGAGGTGGAGCTCGACCATTTCGTGCCTGCCCTCGAGGCGGAGCCGGCACGCGCCATCGGCCAGCGGATCGAGCGTCGCGTGGCGGCGCCAGCCGAGGCGCGTGGCGATCCAGCCGGCGTAGAGCAGCGCCTGCACGATCGGAGCGGGCGTGCCCGGCGCGACCTCGCTCGCCTCGTCCGGGTCGAGCGGCTGGGCCGGTGCCGCCGGCACCGCGTAGCGCAGCTGCAGCCGGCTGAGGTTCGGCAGGTACCGCCGGAAGCGCGGCGCGTCGAAGAACTGCGCGGTGAGCTCCTGCCACCAGGCCAGGCGCTCCCAGCTGAGGTCGCCCACCCCGCTGCGCCGGCGGAGGTTCGCCAGGCGCCGCAGGCCGGGCAGGAGGTCGCCGAAGTCGGCGGAGTCCACGATGAGCCGATCGGCCACCTCGACGAGCTGGTCGAAGATCGGGTCGCGGAACGGCGGATCGCCGGGCCACCACACGTGCGTCGGCAGATCATGGATGAGCAGCGGGGCGACGATGCCGTTCAGGTGCGACGCGCTCTCGCCACGGACGGTGAGCACCACCTCCTCGTAGCAGACCTGGTCGCTCCCCGAGCTCGTGTCGTTGCAGTGCGCGCTGATGCGGGCATCGAGCTTTGGACCGCCGCCGGCGGGGTCGGGGACGAGGATGATCGCCCGCGACGGGTGGCGAACGCCGAGCCCGGTGAGGGTGCGCACAACGCGATCGGCGGCGTCGGTGTCGACCACGGTGACGATGAGGTTCAGGACCGACGCGCGGGCGTGCGACAGGCCCTTCTCGGTCACCACCGGTCCGGCATCGGGCGCCGCGGGTGCCGAGGAGCTCCACAGCGAGCTCAGGTGCGCGGCGACCGCCCGCACGGTCGTGTCGCGGTCCTCCCACAGGGGAGTGGCGAGGCTCTCGGCCTCCCCGAAACGCATGAGCTCACGATGGACCGCCTGCTCGTGGGCGGCCGTCGGCTGCGCGCCGCTCACGGCCGTCGCCACGCCCGGGCGTCCCGCTCGAGCAGCTCGTCGGCGGCCGGCGGTCCCCAGGTCCCCGCGCCGTAGAAGTGGAGCGGCCCGCCGGCGCCCACGCTCCATGCCTCGAGGATCGGGTCGAGGATCTCCCACGCGCGCTCGACCTCGTCGTCGCGGGTGAACAGGCTGGCGTCGCCGATCATCGCGTCCAGGAGCAGCGTCTCGTAGGCGTCCGGCGAGTCGACCGCGAAGCTCGAGCCGTAGCGGAAGTCCATGTTCACCGTGCGGATCTGGAGGCCCTGCCCCGGCACCTTGGCCCCGAATCGGAGCAGGATCCCCTCGTCGGGCTGGACGCGGATGGCGAGCACGTTCGGATCCACCTGCGGCACGCCGGCCCGGGCGAACAGGGCGAGCGGCGCGCGCTTGAACTGAACGCTGATCTCGGTCACCCGGCTCGGCAGCGCCTTGCCGGTGCGGATGTAGAAGGGGACGCCGGCCCAGCGCCACGAGTCGATCGCCAGCTTCAGCGCCGCGTAGGTCTCGGTCTCCGAGTCCGGGACGACCTTCTCCTCGTCCCGGTACGAGGGAACCTTCTCGCCCTCGACCCAGCCGGACACGTACTGGCCGCGGACCGTGTTCGCCGCCACCTCGGCCGGCGTCATCGGCTTCACGGCACGCAGCACCTTGAGCTTCTCGTCGCGCAGATCCTGCGCCGCGAACTCGACCGGCGGATCCATGGCGAACATCGCCATGAGCTGCAGGGCGTGGTTCTGGACGATGTCGCGCAGCGCCCCGGTCGCGTCGTAGAACTCGCCGCGGCCCTCCACGCCGACCGTCTCGGCCACCGTGATCTGCACCGAGTCGATGTAGCGCCGGTTCCAGATGGGCTCGAACAGCCCGTTGCCGAAGCGGAAGACGGCCAGGTTCTGGACGGTCTCCTTGCCGAGATAGTGGTCGATGCGGAAGACCTGGTCTTCGTCGAACACCTCGGCGATCTCCCGGTTGAGGGTCCGGGCGCTCTCGAGGTCGTAGCCGAACGGCTTCTCCACGATGACGCGGGTCCAGCCCCGCTTCGAGCCGGACCGACGGTGCGCTCCGCTGGCCGCCAGGCCGGCTCGATCCAGCTGGTTCACGATCTCCGGGTACAGGCTCGGCGGCACGGCGAGGTAGAAGAGCCGATTCCCGGCGGTGCCCCGGTCCCGATCGATCCGATCCAGGCGCTTCGAGAGCTCGACGTACGCGGCCGGATCGTCGAAGTCGCCGCGGTGGTACTCGATACCCCTCGCGAAGCTCTCCCAGATCGACTCGTTCGCCGGCGTGTTCCGGCTGTGCCGGTTGATCCCCTCGAGCAGGTGGTCACGGAACTCGTCGTCGGAGAGATCGCGGCGCGCGAAGCCGACGACGGTGAACTCCGGTGGCAGGAAGCCCCCGAGCAGGGCGTTGTAGAGCGCCGGCCCGAGCTTGCGCTCGGTGAGGTCGCCGGTCGCGCCGCAGATCACCATCGTGCACGGCTCGGCCATCCGCTCCAGGCGGAGCCCCTCGCGGAGGGGGTTGGGCCGGATGCCCGAGCTGGCCGGCGGCACGCGCGCCTCGTCGACCGGGGTGGTCCGGGTCGCGGAGTCGGAGGCGGCGCGGGTCGTCATCGGTGCACCAGGAGCCTACCGCTCCTTGAGGGCGTGCCCGCCGAACTCGTTGCGGAGCGCCGCCAGCACGCGGTCCGAGTAGCTGTCGGGCTCGCGCCGACTCCGGAAGCGCTGGAGCAGGCTGAGGGTGATGACGGGGGCGGGAACGTCGTGATCGATCGCCTCGAACACCGTCCAGCGGCCCTCGCCCGAATCGGCGACCCAGCCGTGGATGCCCTCCAGGTCGTTCCCCTCCTTCTCGAAGGCGGATGCCGCGAGCTCGAGCAGCCACGAGCGGATCACCGACCCGTGGTTCCACATCTTGGCGATCGCGCCGAGGTCGAGGTCGTAGTCGCTGGCGTGCAGGATGTCGAAGCCCTCGCCGTAGGCCTGCATGATCCCGTACTCGATCCCGTTGTGGACCATCTTGGTGTAGTGGCCGGCGCCGGCGTCGCCGCAGTACAGGTAGCCGTTCTCGGGGGCCAGCGTCTCCACCACCGGCTCGAAGCGCTCGAAGACCTCGCGCTTGCCGCCGAGCATGGCGCAGAACCCGACCTCCAGCCCCCACACCCCGCCGGACACCCCCATGTCGAGCCACTCGAGGCCCTTCTCGGCGAGCTCCGCGGCGTGCCGCTTCGAGTCGTGGAAGCGGCTGTTGCCGGAGTCGATGATCACGTCGCCCGGCTCCAGGATCGCTGCCAGCTGATCGACCATCGCGTCCGTGGCGGCCCCGGAGGGAACGCTGACGACGACGTGCCGCGGCGCGTCCAGCTTCTCGAGGAGCTGCTCGATCGGCTCGACCACCGTCATGCGCCCCTCGTTCTCGACCTCGGCGGCGAGCTCGACTGCCACCTGCTCGGTGCGGTTCCAGACGAACACGTCGTGGCCGCCCCGGGCCGCGCGGCGGGCCATGCCGGCCCCCATCCTTCCCAGTCCGCAGATCGCGACCTGCATGTCGGCTCAGCTCCTTCGTGCGCTTCGTGCGTGGTTCATCGGCCGATGGCGGCGCCGACCATCCGGTCCAGGCGCTCCAGTCCGCCGTCGAGATCCCCCAGGTGCAGCCGCAGGGCCCGCCGATCGCGCCGCTGGAGGGAGGCCATGTCCCCGAGCGCCTGCGCCGCGATCAGGGTACCGAACGACTCGTCCCAGCCGGGGATCGGCAGGTCGCGCGACGGCTCGGCGGTGAGCTGCAGGAAGACGCCGGTGTCGGGGCCGCCCTTGTGCAGCTGCCCGGTCGAGTGCAGGAAGCGCGGGCCGAAGCCGAGCGTGGTGGCGGCGCCGGTCTCGTCGCGGATGTGGGCGCGGAGGTCCTGGAGGCGCTCGGCCACCGCCGTATCGGGCGGGAGGTAGGCCAGGATCGCGACGTAGTCGCGGCCCGGCGTCAGCGTCGCGAACAGCTGGGCCACCGCGTCCTCGACGCTCACCGGCGTTCCGCCGAGGACCTCGGGGTCCGCGGTGGCCGTGACGCCGGGCTCGGCGACGAGGGACGGCGGCACCGGCTGGGCCCCGGAGTCGCGGAAGGCGGCGAGCAGCTCGGTCGTGGCGTCCTTGCTCTCCTGGACGTTGGGCTGGTCGAACGGGTCGATGCCGAGCACGATGCCGGCGGTCGCGGTCGCCACCTCCCAGCGCACGAACTCGGCCCCGACATCGAGCGGGTCGGACAGCATGATCTCCTCGACCGGGTGGCCGCGCGCCACCAGGGCATCGGCGATCGCGGACAGCTCGTCGGCCCCGGTGTCGCCGAGTCGGACGATCACGAAGCAGCGATCGTCCGCGTAGGCGTCGGGGTCGCCGATCGGCTCGCCGACCACCGGCACGATCCCGGTGCCGGCCTTGCCGGTGCTCTCGGCGATGAGCTGCTCGGCCCAGTCGCCGAAGGACACGAGGCGGTCCGAGGCGAGGATGGTGAGCTTGTCACGGCCGGCCAGCGCGGCCTCCGCCATGAACGCGCCGAGGCGGAGGCCCGGGTTGTCCGATGCCCGAGGGGCACGGCATGCCTCGGCCATCCGGCTCGCGCGCTGCAGGAGGCCGCCGATGTCGACGCCGGCCAATGCGGCCGGCACGAGGCCGAAGACGGTGAGCGCCGAGTAGCGGCCGCCGACGTCCGGCGGCGCCTCGACGATGGCGCGGAACTCCTGGGCCCTGGCCAGCTCGGCGAGCGCGGTGCCCGGATCGGTGATGGCCACGAAGTCGAGCGCCGGGGCGACCTGTGCCATCGCGGCCTGGTAGGCATTCGG
This sequence comes from Candidatus Angelobacter sp., assembly GCA_035463095.1. Taxonomy (GTDB): domain Bacteria; phylum Chloroflexota; class Limnocylindria; order QHBO01; family QHBO01; genus JACDBZ01. Next base: position 6,897 of record DATHTR010000028.1, read on the forward strand.
CTCGGTCGTGGTCCCCGACTTCGAGCTGACGACGAACAGGGTCCGATGCTCCTCCGCCCACGATCGGAAGCCGCGGACGGCATCGGGATGGGTCGAGTCCAGGATCCGCAGCTCCAATCCGTCGACCGATGCCGCGCCGCTGCCCTCCGCCCCACCGGCCCAGCCGAAGACGCGGGCGAACAGCTCCGGAGCGAGGCTCGATCCGCCCATGCCGAGCACCGCGGCGCGCGTGTAGCCGTCCTCGCGGACGTCACGCGCCAGGTGCTCCAGCTCGCTCACCCGCTCGCTCATCGCCGCTGGCAGGTCGAGCCAGCCGAGCCACGCGGCGATCTCCTCGGCCGCCTTGCCCGATGCGGCCCACAGCGAGCCGTCCTTCGCCCACAGGCGCTCGGCGACGCGCTCGCCGGTCCACGCCTCGAGCCGCGCGGCGATCGCGGCGTCGAGTTCGGCCGTCATGCCGGCGCGAGCTCCTCGCGCTTCGACTCGATCGTCTCGATGAGCTCGTCGAAGCTCTTCGCGAACGACGCCACGCCCTCCTCGACGAGCTCGCGGGTGACGTCCTCCATGCGGAGGCCCTGCGCCTCGACCTCGCGGATCGCCTGGCGGGCGCCGTCGACGTCGCGGTCGAGTGTCCGCTCCAGGGCGCCGTGGTCGAGGAAGGCCTCGATCGTGTCGAGCGGCATCGTGTTCACCGTCTCGGGGCCGATGAGCTCCTCAACGTAGAGGACGTCGCGGTAGTCGGGGTTCTTCGTGCTCGTGCTCGCCCACAGGCAGCGCTGGACGTGGGCTCCGGCCTGGCGCAGGTCGGCGAACTCGTCTCCGCCGAAGATGCGGCCGAACGACTCGTAGGCCAGCTTCGCGTTCGCGATCGCCGCCTGCCCGCGGGCCTCGAGGGCGCTGCGGGTGTCGAGCTCGGTGAGCTTCTTGTCGACCTTCGAGTCGACGCGGCTGACGAAGAAGCTCGCCACGCTGGCGATCTTCGACAGGTCGTGGCCGGCCTCCTGCGCTCGGCGCAGCCCGGCGATGTAGGCCCGCGCCACGCGCTCGTAGACCTCGACGCTGAACATGAGGGTCACGTTGACGCTGATGCCCTCGGCGATGGCACCCTCGACGGCCGGGATGCCGGCCTCGGTGGCGGGGATCTTGATGAGCACGTTCGGGCGGTCGAGCGCCCGCCATAGCTCGCGGGCTCGGGTCACCGTGGCGTCCGTGTCGTCGGCGAGGTCCGGCTCGACCTCGATGCTGGCGAAGCCATCGGTCCCACCCGACTCGTCGTACACGCGTCGGAGATGGTCGGCCGCGTCCCCGACGTCGCTCGTCGCGATCTGCTCGTAGATCTGGCGAGCGTCGTCCCCCGCCTCGATCTCGCGACGGATCAGGTCGTCGTACTGCCCGGTCGCGACGGCCTTCGCGAAGATCGTCGGATTGCTCGTCAGCCCGCGGATGCCGTCGTCGATCATCTCGTCGAGCTTCCCGCTCTCGAGCAGGTCGCGGTCGATGAAGTCGATCCAGGGACTCTGGTCATGGTCGGCATGGAGCCGATGCAGCGCGTTCGTCATCGTCGCTCTCCTCCTGAGGCGGGGGTGGTGGATTCCTCGGTGCGCGCCCGATCCACGAGGTCCCGAGCGGCCTTGGCGATGCAGTCGGCATCGATGGCGGCGGCGTGCAACAGCTCGGCGGGCGTGCCCGACCCGGGCATGTCACGCACGGCCAGCTTCACCACCGGCGGGTGGGGCTGCTCGCCGGCGAGCACGTCGAGCACGGCATCGCCGAGCCCTCCCTCAGGCCAGTGATCCTCCACCGTCACGATCGCCCCGGTCTCCCGGGCAGCGGCGCGGATCGTCTCGGCGTCGATCGGCTTGACGCTGTACAGATCGATGACCCGCGCGCTGATCCCCTCGTTCGCGAGCTCGTCGGCCGCGGCGATGGCCTCATGCAGCGTGATCCCGGCGCCGACGAGGGTCACCGCGTCGTCGTTCGACTGGCGCACGACGCGCGAGCCGCCGATGCGGAACTCCTCGCCAGGGTCGTAGAGGATCGGGGTCTTCTCGCGCGTGGTGCGCATGAACACGATGCCGGGCTGCTCCGCCATCAGCGGCACGAGCGCGGCGGTCGCGTTCGCGTCGCTCGGGTAGAGGACGGTCGAGCCATGGACCGCCCGGAAGGCGGCGAGATCCTCGAGCGCCATCTGCGAGGGTCCGTCCTCGCCGATGCTGACGCCGGCATGCGATCCGGCCAGCTTGATGTTCGCGCGGCTGACGGCGGCCATGCGCACGAAGTCATAGGCGCGCGCCAGGAACGCCGCGAAGGTCGCCGCGAACGGCTTCCAACCGCGCACCTGCATGCCGACCGCATTGGCGATCATCTGCTGCTCGGCGATGTAGGACTGCACGAAGCGTTCGGGCAGCGCCTCCGAGAACAGCTCGGTGTAGGTGCTGTTGCCGACCTCGCCGTCGATGGCGATGACCTTGCCATCTGCCCTGCCGAGGGCGACGAGCGCGTCACCGAAGGCCTTGCGCGTCGCCTCCTTGGTCCCCGGCTCGTAGCTCGGCAGGGTCAGGTCACCGGTCTCGAAGACATGCGGCCCGCCGGTGATGTCCGGCTTGGGCACGTCGACACGGACGTTGCGCGCGCCGCCGAGCTGCTCGATGGCCGCGGCCTCCTCGTCGAGCGGCTTGCCGTGCTTGCCCGGTTGGTCGGAGACGGCCTCGACCCCATGGCCCTTCTCGGTCTTCGCGATGATCACCGTCGGACGGCCGGTCGTCTCGACGGCCTTCGCCATGGCCTCGTCGATGGCGGCGACGTCATGGCCATCGACCTGGATGGCGTGCCAGCCGAACGCCTCGGCCCGCCGCTGGTAGGCGTCGAGGTCCCAGCCGTGCATCGTCGGGCCCGTCTGGCCCAGCCGGTTGACATCGATGATGGCGATCAGGTTGTCGAGCTGGTTGAACCCGGCCGACTCGAAGGCCTCCCACATCGACCCCTCGGCCATCTCCGAGTCGCCGCACAGGCACCACACGCGGAACGGAAGCCGATCCATGCGCTTGCCGGCGAGCGCCACGCCGACGCTGATCGGCAGGCCCTGGCCGAGGGATCCGGTCGCCACATCGACCCACGGGAGGACCGGCGTCGGGTGCCCCTCGATGCGCGACCCGAAGTCACGGAAGGTCAGCATCTCCTCGTCGGTGATGGCGCCGGCCGCCTTGTACATCGCGTACAGCAGGGGCGACGCATGGCCCTTGCTGAAGATGAGGTGGTCGTTGCGCGGGTCGTCGGGCGTGCCGAAGTCGTAGCGCAGGTACTTCGACAGCAGCACGGACATGAGGTCGGCGGCGGACATCGAGGAGGTGGGGTGGCCGCTGCCGGCGGCACTGCTCGAGCGGATCGAATCGACGCGGAGCTGCGCGGCCAGCTCGCGCCATGTGTCGTGGTGGTCAGTCATACGTCGGGTCTCTCCCGCAAGTTGGTTGCCGGATTCGAGCGTGGGCCCTCCATGATACGGCGGCCCGGCCGCTGCGGCCGCTCGGCGAGCAAGCCCATCTCGCCAATTGACGCGCGGCGGGTCGGTGGCACGTCCGCCGTCGGTGGCCGGCCGGATGTGCCGCTGGCGGGTCGCAGCCGGGCGTGCGGTGGCAGGGATCACCGTCACTCCCCCGTTGGCCTGACCCCGTGGCACGGGTATCCGGCATGTCGGCGGGGCCGGGGCGGCCACCCACCCGCGTGCGGCAAGAGCTGGCGGGGCCAGGATCTGGACCGGCCGTATGCCGGAGCATGAAGTCCCGGGCATGCGAAACGGGCGGCCCCCGAAGGGACCGCCCGTGGTCGGCGTCGCGAATGGAGCGAGGGCTAGCCGCGCATCATCCGGAAGCAGTCGGAGCAGTAGACGGGCCGCGCGCCCGTCGGGCGGAACGGGACCTGCGTCTCGTTGCCGCAGCGCGCGCACGTCGCGTCGTGCATCTCGCGCGGGCCGCGCGAGAAACCGCCGCCCCCGTATCCCCCGCCGCCGCCATCACCGTACCCTGCTCCGCCACCACCGTTGGTCGCGCGACGCTGGGCTCGGCACGACGAGCAGCGCTTCGGAGCGGACGCAAAGCCCTTCTCCGCGAAGAACTCCTGCTCGGATGCGGAGAAGACGAAGTCGATTCCGCAATCGCTGCAGGTGATCACCTGATCGGTGTAGGTCACTGAAAGGACCCCTCCCCAAGATGAGTGTTGACCGTATCGGTCCCACCGTCGCACGACGCCGCCGGGGTCTTGCCGCTGCCCCGGGCCGACGGTTGGACGTGGTGGAGGGGTAGGGGAAGGAGAGTTGGCTGGTCGCCGCATGTCGCGGTCCGACGCGCGGAGTATTGCGCGAGCGCCGGGCGGCCGCAAGTGGGTTCCAACGGTACCATCGGTTGATGCGCACCAGCCTCGGATTCACCCTGCTCGGCGTCCTGCTCATCGGAGCCGGACTGGTGTGGATCGCCCAGGGTCTCGGCGTCGAGTGGGCGCCGCGCAGCTTCATGACGGCCGATCGAGCCTGGGTCTTCATCGGCGCGGTGGTGGCGGTGGCCGGGGCGGTGGTCATCGGCTGGTCCCGCCAGCGCGGGACCGAGGGCCGCTGAACCCGCCCCGTGACGTCTACTCCCCGCCTTCCCGGCCCGACGAGGGCGGGACGACCGGCTTGACGCCGGAGGCGCCGCTCTCGCCCGAACCCCCGATGAAGGCACTGATCAGATCCATCGGCAGCGGGAAGATGATCGTGCGGGTCTGATCCGAGCTGATGTCGCCGAGCGTCTGCAGATAGCGAAGCTGGAGCGCCGACGGGGCGGCGCTGATGATGTTGGCCGCGTTCGACAGCTGCTCCGCCGCCAGGTACTCGCCCTCTGCGTGAATGACCTTCGCGCGCTTGTCCCGCTCGGCCTCCGCCTGCCGGGCCATGGCGCGCTGCATCGTCTGCGGCAGCTCGACGTCCTTGACCTCCACGACGCTGACCTTGATGCCCCACGGCTCGGTCTGCTCGTCGATGATCTGCTGCAGCCGCGTGTTGATCTCCTCCCGGTTGCTGAGCAGCTCGTCGAGCTCCGACTGACCGAGGACCGATCGCATCGTGGTCTGCGCGATCTGCATCGTCGCGACCATGTAGTTCTCGATCCGCACCACGGCGGCCTCGGGGTCGACGACCCGGAAGTACGCGACGGCGTTCACGCGCACGGTCACGTTGTCACGCGTGATCGCCTCCTGGGAGGGGATGTCCAGCGTCACCGTCCGGAGGTCGATCTTCACCATCCGGTCGATGAATGGGATGATGAAGAAGAGCCCCGGGCCCTTCGCGCCGACCAGGCGGCCGAGGCGGAAGATGACGCCGCGCTCGTACTCCTGGACCACCTTCACCGCTGCCCCGACCAGGCTGAAGATCACCAGTGCGGCGACCGCCAGGACGGGAAGCAGCTCGATCAGATCTCCCACGTTGTCACGACTCCTTCGATTCCGATGTCCGCGTCTCGTCCGCTCGGTCGAGCGGCTCGACGATCAATGTCATGCCCTCGCGCCCGACGATCCGCACCGGATCGCCGGCTGCGAAGGTCGCGTCGCCGGCCGGTCGGACGGACCACAGCTCGCCCTCCACGAAGACCGATGACGCCGAGCGCATGGCGGTCGTCAGGCCCACCATGTCGCTGCCACCGATGGCCAGCGGCCGCTGCCGCGTCCGCATCACCGCGCGCACGGCGATGAGGCTGAAGGCCACGAGGGCCAGGGTGATGCCGTAGATGAGCGGCCGGCTGACCTCCATGAACGGCGCCTGCGTGTCGTCGATCAGCAGGAATCCCCCGAGGACGAAGGCGATGGCGCCGCCGATGCCGAGCACGCCGCCGGACGCCACCCAGATCTCGGCGCCCATCAGCGCGAGGCCGAGCAGCAGGAGCGCGAGGCCGGCGTAGTTGATCGGCAGCGTGCCGAGGCTGAACAGGCCGAGGATGATGGCGATGGCGCCGGCGATGCCCGGGAAGAACGACCCGGGCGCGCTGAGCTCGAAGTAGATGCCGAGCGACCCGAGGCTGAGCAGGATGACCGCGATGTTCGGGTCGCTGATCACCATCAGCAGGTCCTCGAACGGCGACATCGGGAAGGGGATGACCGGGGCATCCGAGGTCGACAGCGTGACCTGCTCGCCCCGGACCGTGACGGTCCGGCCGTCGATCTCGTCGAGCAGCTCGGCGCGGGAGTCGGCCACGAGGTCGACCACGTCCAGCTCCACCGCCTCCCCGGCGGTGGCCACCACGGCGTCGCGCACGGCCTCCTCGGCCCAGTCGGCGTTCCGGTCACGCTCGTTCGCGATGATCCGCGCGTAGCTGACCGTGTCGTTGATGATCTTCTCGCGCAGATCGTCGGGGATGTCGGATCCGTCGCCGCTGACCGGCGTGGCGGCGCCGATGCGGGCGCTCGGCGCCATGGCGGCCACGTGCGCGGCCATGGTGATGAAGGTGCCGGCCGAGGCCGCCCGAGCGCCTGGCGGCGTGACGTACACGATCACCGGCACCCGCGCGTCGAGCATGGCGGCGGTGATGTCCTCGGTCGCATCGAGCAGGCCACCCGGCGTGTTCAGCTCGATGAGGACGGCCTCCGCGCCGACCTCGGCCGCCTCGCGGATGCCGCGCTCGAAGTAACGTGCCGAGATCGGGTTGATGATGCCGTCGAGCGACAGGACGTGGACCTCGCCGGCCGCGCCTCGCGCCGGGCCGGCGCTTAGCAGCCCGACCGAGCCCGCCACCACGCACAGCGCGGCGAGCCAGCGGACGGTCGCCCGGAGCAGCGTCGGCATCGGTCCTCCTGTCGTGTGCCCGGAAAAAAGAGACCACCGGCTCGTGCCAGCAGTCTCCACCTTGCGCCCGGATCAGGGGAGGGCGCGTCCCCGCCGGGCAGGGGCCCGGTCGGCTGTTCGTGTGAGGCGCACGCTAGGGCCGCGCCGACCAACCGTCAACTCAGGGTCACGCCCGCCTCGCGCAACTCGTCCAGCGCGCGCCCGCCGTCGCCCGGCTCCAGGTTGACGGCGGCCACGCCCTCGACCATCAGCTCGGTGTCGAAGCCGAGCCTGGTGGCGTCGAGGGCGGTGGCCTTCACGCAGTAGTCGGTGGCCAGGCCGCAGACGACGACGCGCTCGATCCCGCGCTCTCGCAGCAGACCCTCGAGCTCCGTCGGCAGCTCCTCCCCGCTCTCGGGGTCGCGCATCGTGAAGCCGGAGTAGCCGTCCTCCCCGTGCTGCCCCTTCCGCACCCGCGGCGCCTCGGGCGGCAGCTCGAAGGCGGGGTGCAGCTCCGCGCCCCAGGTCCCGCCGACGCAGTGCACCGGCCAGATGCCGCCGTCCTTCGCGAAGTGCGGCGTCGAGCCCGGATGCCAGTCCTGGGTCGCCACCACCGAGGCCCCGGCCTCGACCGCATCCCGCACCGCCCGGTTCACGACCGGCACGATCGCCTCGCCGCCGGCCACCGACAGGCTGCCGGACGGATCGGCGAAATCGTTCTGGAGGTCCACCACCACCAGGGCGGTCCGCGCGTCGAATCGGCTCATGCCCCGATGCTACCCCGCGAGCCAGGCGAGCAGGTTGTTCCAGAACCGATCGTAGGCGTCCCAGGCCAGGAACTCCGGGCTGCCCCAGTGCGGCGCGCAGTCGCTCGCGATGGCCCCCACCCGCCCGGCGCCGTGCGCGCCGACGGCGAGGAACGGATCGTCGTCGGTGCCGATGGTCATCAGCACCTCGCCGCCCTCGCGACGGCGGAGCCGGTTATAGCCGAGGAAGTGCGGCCACGCGTCCGGCACGCCGTCGAGGATCGGGTGGTCCGCCACGACGACGCGCGGGATCACGCCCTCGACCTCCTCGACCCGATCGTCGATGCCGAGCATCTCGACCGGCAGCACGTCCCGCAGGCGCGTGGCGTGGTAGCGCGCCTTGCCCTCGATCCCGGAGAACGACATGTAGCCGCCGATCATCAGCAGGCCACGGCCCGCCGCGACATGCTCCCCGATCAGCCGGAGGCGGTCCGGGGTGCGCTCGCCGCGGACGGTGGTGTCCGGGTGGAGGAGCAGGGTGTCGGAGGTGATGTCGGACAGGACGACCACGTCGTACGGGGCGAGGGCCTCGGCACTGGCCGGAAACGCTCGCGTTGCGGTGTGATTCGGGACGTGGGTGACCTCCCACCCGCCAGCGTCGAGCGCCTCGAGAAAGCGGCCGAGCTCCACGGCGTGGCTCGCCTCGCCGTAGGTGGTGATCCCCTTGTGGTGGACGTGATACGTCACCGAGGTCTCGCCCGCCACCAGCACCCTGCGCGTCATGCCGTCTCCTTCGCGTCGTCCACCACCAGCACCGCGTGCTCGGGCCGCCATGCCACCCGCACGCGGTCCCCCACCACCAGGTCGTCGCCGGGGCTGCCCGCCTGGACCCGGACCACCAGGCTCGTGCCATCGGCCAGGTCGACGGCGTATCGCCGGTTCGAGCCCAGGTAGGCGACCTCCGACACCTCCGCGGGCTCGCCGCCGTCGGCCACGAAGCCGATGCGCTCCGGGCGGATCGCGAGCGCGGCGGTGTCGCCGGCCGACAGGCCGCGCGCCTCGGCCGCTGCCGGGTCGACCGCGAGGGCGCGCCCCGACGTCTCCAGCCGCAGGCCGCCGTCACCTGCCGCCAACCGGCCGCGCAGCAGGTTGGACTCGCCCACGAACGTCGCCACGAATCGGGTCGCCGGCCGCTCGTAGAGCTCATCGGGGGCGGCAAGCTGCAGGACGCGCCCGCGGTCCATGATCGCGGCTCGATCGGCCATCACCAGAGCCTCCTCCTGGTCGTGGGTGACGATCACGAAGCTGATGCCGACCGTCTCCTGGAGGCGCTTCAGCTCGAGCTGCATCTGGCCGCGCAGCTTGCGATCCAGCGCGGCGAGCGGCTCGTCGAGGAGCAGGAGGCGCGGCCGCTTCACAAGGGCGCGGGCCAGGGCCACGCGCTGCCGCTGTCCACCGGACAGCTGGTGGGGCCGCCGCCGGCCCATGCCCCCCAGCTGCACCATCTCGAGCGCGTCAGCCACCCGCCGGCCGAGCTCCGGCTCACGGACCTTCTCCTGGCGCAGCCCGTAGGCCACGTTGTCGTCCACGCTCATGTGCGGGAAGAGCGCGTACGACTGGAACATCATGTTGAACGGTCGCCGGTAGGGCGGCACGCGGGAGATCTCCTCCCCGTCGAGGAGGATACGGCCCGAGTCGGGCTGCTCGAAGCCGGCCAGGCAGCGCAGGAGCGTGGTCTTGCCGCAGCCCGATGGGCCGAGCAGGGCGAAGAACTCGTTGTCGCCGATCGCGAGGCTCACGCCGTCGAGCGCGACCACCGGGCCGAAGGCCTTGCGAAGCTCCTCGACCGCAACGATCGCCGCCGGTTCGGAGGCGGTCATGCCGGCTCCTCCCGCCCGATCCGCTGCGAGGCGAAGACGAGCACGATGCTGACCACCACCACGATCGTGGCGATGGCGTTGATCTCGGGCGTCACGCCGAATCGGATCATCGAGTAGATCCGGATCGGGAAGGTGACCGCGGTGCCGGCGGTGAAGAAGGCGATCACGAATTCGTCGATCGACAGCGTGAAGGCGATGAGCCCGCCGGCGATCACGCCCGGCGCGATGACCGGCAGCGTCACGGAGCGGAAGGTCCGCACCGGCGGCGCACCGAGGTCCATCGACGCCTCCTCGATCGAGCTGTCGAAGTGCCGGAGCCGGGTCCGCACGATGGCCGCCACGAACGCAATGCTGAACACCACGTGCGACAGGATGACCGACCACAGGCCAAGCCCCAGGCCCATCACGCCGGTGAACACCAGGTTGTAGAAGCTCAGCAGCGCGATGGCGAGGACGATGTCCGGGATGATCATCGGCACGAACACCCCGGCGTCGAGGAGCGACGAGCGGGTCGTCCGTTCCAGCCCGATAGCCAGCAGCGTCCCCAGCACGGTGGCGATGAGCGTCGAGACGACGCCCACCACGAGCGTGGCCAGCACCGCCTGCTGAATCTGGCTGTTCTCGATGAGCGCCTCGTACCAGCGCGTGCTGAAGCCACCCCAGGCGAACGGTTGGCCGGACGCGTTGAAGGACAGCACGGCGAGCACCGCCACCGGCGCGTAGAGGAAGAGGAGGACCAGGCCGAAGTGGGCGGCCAGCCAGCGGCGCGCGATCCCGCCCTCAGGCATCGGCGGTCGCTCCCGCATCGCGCCGCCGCTCGCGCATGAGCAGCCACGCCTGCAGCAACAGCAGGCCGAGCGTGATCGCGATCAGGCCGGCGGCGAGCGCCGCGCCGAAGGGCCAGTCGCGGGCGCGCAGGAACTGTCCCTGGATCAGGTTGCCGATCATCGGCGAGCGGCCGCCGCCGAGCAGCTCGGGCACGATGAAGTTGCCCAGGCTCGGCACGAATACGAAGATCGCGCCCGCGGCGATCCCGGTCGACGACAGCGGAAGCGTGATGCTCAGGAACGTCCTGGCCGGCGAGGCGCCCAGGTCGGTCGAGGCCTCGCGCAGCTCGGGGTTGATGCGCTCCAGCGACGCGTAGAGCGGCAGGATCATGAGCGGCAGGTAGATGTAGACCAGCCCGAGGATGATCGAGAACTCGTTGTTCAGCAGCGGCAGCGGCTCCTCGATGATCCCCAGGTTCAGCAGCGGCCGATTGATCAGGCCCTCGCGGTTCAGCAGCACGATCCAGGCGTAGGTCCGGATCAGGAAGCTCGTCCAGAACGGCAGGATGACCAGGATGAGCAGCGGCGTTCGCCAGCGCCGGGGTCGGGTGGCGATGAAGTACGCCACCGGGTAGCCGATCAGCAGCGAGACGCCGGTGGCGATGGCCGCGATGCGCAGTGACGACAGCAGGACGTTGACGTACAGCGGGTCGAGGGCCCGGACGTAGTTGTCGGCACTCAGGTTCGGGACGACGCCGCCGAACTCCCCGCGCTCGAACAGGCTGTAGCCCAGCACCAGCCCGACCGGCACGACCAGGAACGCGATCCACCACGCGAACGCCGGCCCCAGCAGCAGGAGGCGCAGCTGCCAGCGACTCATCGGTGGCGCATCATCGGTCCGGGCGCGCCGAGGGCCGGCGCGCGGCGGCGCCGACCCGTCGGGCATGCATCACGACGGCCATCGATTCCTCGTCAGGAGGCGGTCACCTCCGACACGATCCGCGTGTAGGTCGGCAGGGCGTCGCCGACGTCGCGCATGACCTCGTTCTCGAACAGCTCCTCCGGGGACGTCCCGAGGTTCGGGAAGGCCTCGATGAGCTCGGGATCGAGCGACTCCATGGCGGCGGCGTTCGGCACCTTGTAGAGGATGTTCTCCGCCGCCCAGGCGCCGATCTCCGGCCGCAGGATGTAGTCGATGAACGCGTGCGCGGCCGCCTTGTTCTCGCTCGACTCGAGCACCACCATGGTGTCGACCCACAGGTCGGAGCCCTCCTCGGGGACGACCCAGCCGATGTTCGGGTCCTCGGCGATGCCGTAGTTGCACCAGCCGTCCCAGGCCTCGACCAGCCAGGCCTCGCCGGACACCAGCCGGGAGTAGAAGGTCGTGTCGTCGTAGGCCAGGAGATGCTCCTTCGCCTCGATGAGCAGGTCCCTCGCCTCGGTGAGCTCGGCCTCGTCGGTCGAGTTCACGGAGTGGCCGAGGAGCTTCTGGGCGGGCAGGAGCAGCCAGCGGTCGGTCGCCAGCATCGTGATCTTGCCCTGCAGCTCCTCCGCGGGCTGCAGGAGGTCCGCCCAGCTGTCGATCTCCTCCGTCACCAGGTCGGTCCGATAGCACAGCCCGGTGGTGCCCCAGGTGTAGGGCACGCTGAACTCGTTGCCCGTGTCGTAGTCGAGCTGGCTCGCCTCCGGCGAGAGGTTCTCGAGGTTGGGGATCTGGTCGTGGTCGAGCTGCGCCGCCCAGCCGCGACGGTCGAGGATCTCGGCGAAGGGTGCCGACACGAACACGACGTCGAAGCCGCCACCGTTGGCCGCCTCGAGCTTGCCCATGATGTCCTCGTTCGTGGTGTGGAGGGCGAGCTCGACCTCGATACCGGTGGCCGCCTCGAACTCCTCGGCGAACTCGGGCGGCATGTAGCCGTCCCAGTTGGAGACGACGATCCGGCCGCTCGGCGCCCCGTCGGTGGGCTCGGCACCATCGGTCTGGCCCCCATCGGTCGCGGCCGGCTCGGACGGGTCGGGCGACGTGGTCCCGGTGCCGCCGCAGGCGGCGAGGACGAGGGCGAGGACGGCGAGGAGCGCCGCGAGCCGGCGGTGATGGACACGCGTGGTCATGAGACCGATACCTCCGTGTGCTCGTCGGAGCGATGGATTGGCCCCCGTTCATCGGCCAGGCGCAGGAGCAGCTCGGCCGCCCGGTGCGTGCCGGGGTTCGCCTGAAGGTCGGATGCGATGCCGCGCATCCGGTGGTGAAGCTCGTCGTCGGCGAGGAGCCGTTCGACGGCGGTCAGCAGGTCATCGTCGGTGAAGCGGTACGGCGTCAGCCGCGTGCCGAACCCCAGCTCGTCGATGCGCTGGGCGTTGTCGTGCTGGTCCCAGAACAGGGAGTGGGCGATCATCGGCTTGCCGTGGTGGAAGGCCTCGGTCACGGTGTTGTTGCCGGCATGCGTGATCACGAGGTCGACGTGCGGCAGGATCGCCGGCTGTGGCACGAGCTCGGCGCCCCACATGTTGCTGGCCAGGCGCAGCTCCGCGTGCTGCGGACCCATGCTCACGATGACCCGGTGCTCGGTCGTGCCCAGCAGGTCGATGAATCGCTGCATCAGCTCGACGTCGGCGGAGCCGAGGGACCCCAGGCTGAGGTAGATGAGCTTGCCCGTCGAGCCGAGGGAGGCGGGAACCTCCCACGCCTCGTCCGAGCGCCGAACGCAGGTTCCCAGGTTGTGCCAGGTCGGCGCGAGGGCCTCCGACCGCTCGTAGTCGGCTGCCGGCGGATAGACGTACAGGTTCAGGTACGGCGACTCCCAGATGAACTCGCCCGCGGGCAGTGACGGCGCGCCGCGCTCCTGCACGAAGGCGTCGAAGTCGGCGTGCATTTCGGCGTGGAGCTCGCCATAGCGCGCTCGGAACACCTGCCAGCCCGAGTCGTCGGCGGCCGGGAGGCCGGAGAAGGTCGGAGGGAGCGCGGGGTCTCTCATCTCCAATGGGTTGCACGAGACGATCCGCACCCACGGCGCCCCGTGCGCCGCGAGCGCCGGGAAGGCGACGACGTTGTCCTCCACGACCACGTCCGGCCGGACGTCGGCGAGGATCTCGCGCAGCCGGTCGTCGACGTACTTCGCGCCGCCGATGAGCTCACTCCAGATCGGCGCGATGACCGTCTCGAGCTGGTCGAGGGTGGACTTGCGGTACTCGGGCGCCGTCTCCCGGATGAAGTCCTTCCAGAACTGCCCCGGCACCTCCGGCTCCGCAGGCGGCGGGTTGAGGCGCATGAGGCGCTCCTCGAATCCTCGCGGCTCCATGGTGCCGGCGAAGGATTCCTCGAGGATGAAGACGATGCGCGCGCCTCGTTCGGCGAGGACCTGCGCGATGCCGACGCAGTTGTTCGTCGGCCCGTAGGCGCTCTCGGGAAAGAAGAGGATGGTGGGACCCTGGGACACGAACTACCTCCCGACCTTGCCTGGCTTGCCGCTGCCGAGCAGGCGCGGCGCGGGGTCGGCCGAGGCCACGCCCCAGCCGTAGGCGAGCTTGTGCAGCTCGAGGATGATGAACGACTCCGCGCCGAGCACCCCGTCGATGGCATGGAGGCCCTCCGTCAGGAAGGTGCGGAAGTCTTCCGGGTCGCGGCAGATCACCTCGACGAACACGTCGAAGGACCCGGTCACCATGGCCACGTAGCTCGTCTGCGGCAATTCGGCTACGGCTCGGCAGACCTGCTCGATCGTGCCCGGCCGCACGCGAACGCCGACGAGCGCCATGGTGTTGAACCCGATGCGGAGCGGGTCGGCGATGCCGACCACCTGGAGGATGCCGGCATCCTCCAGGCGCTGGACGCGATAGCGGACCGATCCCTCGCTGACCCCGATCTGGTCGGCGATGCGCTTGTACGGTCGTCGGCCCTCGACCTGGAGCGCTTCGATGATGGCGCGATCGGTCGCATCGAGCCGGAGGCGCGGCGGGCGGGCGTCCGTGGTGGTCGCGGCCAGGATCGGCTCCTCTCACTTGCGTGATGCGCAACTTTCGCGCGTCATTCTTGCGAATTGCGCTAGACAGTGTCAAGCATTCCGTGGAAACTCTGGATGTGAGCTCCACCCACCGCCACGCGTGTCCACCGCCCGATGGCCGTGTTCGAAACCCGTGGCTGCGCGAGGCCCTCGCCGACGAGGGCGACCCTTCCCCGCTCCCCGGACCGGCGACCGACGTCGATGCCAGCGTGGTGATCATCGGTGGCGGCTACACCGGGCTGTGGACCGCGTTCCGCCTGACCGAGCACGATCCGTCCCTGCGCGTCGTCATCCTCGAGCAGGACATCTGCGGCGGCGGCCCCTCCGGACGGAACGGCGGATTCGTGAATGCCTGGTGGGACGAGATCGGAACGCTGGTCGAGCTCTTCGGCGACGACGGTGCGCTGTCGTGCGCGACGGCGGCGGCCGAATCGGTCCACGACATCGGTGCGTGGTGCGAGGCCCACGGCGTGGACGCGCACTACCGGCGGGGCGGGATGCTCACGGTGTCGACCACGCCGTCCCACGACGGCCGGTGGCGCGACGAGGTGGAGGCGGCCCAGCGGCTCGGCCGTCCCGACGCCTATGCCGAGCTCTCGGCCGCCGACATCGCCGCGCGGTGTCGGTCGCCCCGATTCCGCGGCGGAGCGCTCATGCCCGACGGTGCGACCGTCCATCCCGCACACCTCGTCCGCGGCCTGCGCCGCGTCTGTCTGGAGCGCGGCGTGACGATTCACGAGGGGACGCGCGTGAGCGGCATCGAGGATCGACGCGGGCCCGTCGTGCGCGTCCGGGCCAGCTCGGCGGCGGGCGAGGTCGAGGTGCGCGCCGGGCACGTCGTCATGGCGATGAATGCCTGGACGGCCGGCTGGTCGCCGTTCCGCACCGCGCTCCTGGCATGGGGCAGCTACATGGTCCGTACCGAGCCGGCGCCCGACGTCATCGCCTCGGAGCTGGGGTGGACCGGTGGCGAGTCGATCGTGGACGCGCGCTTCAGCGTCCATTACCTCCACGTCACGCGCGACGGGCGAATCGCCATCGGGGCCGGCGGCGGCAAGCCCGGGCTCGGCGGCCGAATCGGGCGCTCCTTCACCGATGACGCGCCGTCCGCGGGTCGGGCCGCGGATGGGCTGCGCTGGTTCTTCCCGGCCCTCGACGGCGTCGCGATCACCGACGCATGGGGCGGGCCGATCGACATCTCCCCGGACCACCTGCCGCACTTCGGGACGCTCCCCGGCGGCCGGGTCCACTACGCGTACGGGTACTCGGGGAACGGCGTCGCGCCGTCGCATCTCGGCGGGCGCATCCTGGCCGGCCTGGTGCTCGGCGCCGACGACCGATGGACGCGGCTCCCCATCGTCAACCGCCGCAGCCGGCGCTTCCCGCCCGAGCCGTTCCGGTGGGTCGGGGCGCGCATCCTGCGCGAGGCGATGATCCGGCGGGAGGACGCCGAGGAGGCCGGGCGCCGGCCGGGGTTCGCCGTCCGACAGCTGAGCCAGGTGCCGCGACGACTCGGCTACCGGCTCGGGCCCGGCGGCTGACGCCGACGCATCAGCGGTCAGCCCGGGAAGATCCGCCGCAGGCGCCGATATGCCCTCCCGGCCGTGGTCGGGGGCACCGGGCGCGGGCTCGGCGGCAGGGACCGCTCGGGGGCCGATCGGACCGGTGAAGCGGCGGGCTCGATCGTTGTCGACCGATCGGCGCGCGGCGTCGCCCTCGACAGTGCCTCCAGGGCGGCGAGCGCATCGTCGGAGGCGCCCGCCTCGGAGGGCCGGTCAGGCGTCGTGACCACCGATCGCCCGTACCTCAGGAGCGTCTCCTCCTCGACATCCGCCGTCGAGGGTTGCCCCTCGGCCGGGGCGGGCGCCGTGGCCTCGGACGCCATCGGCTCGACATCGGATGCATCGGGCGTGGGCGGGTCCTCGGCCTCGCCGGCCGCGTCCGGCTGCGCGGCTGCGGCGGCGGCCTCCGGAAACGCCTCAGCCTCCCACCAATCGGGCTCGGTGACCTCGGCGGTGTATCGATCGTCCTGCCATGCCGGCTCCGCGCCCTCCAGAGCCTCACCCACGAGAGCCGGGCTGTCGAGCGGCGCGCTCTCAGGACCTGGCTCGGACCGCTCCTGGTCCCCGGTGCTCCGGCCGGACCCGGGCTCGACAGACGCGCTGCCGTCGGGCGCGACACCGGCCGTGGAAGCCTCCTCGCCCTCGCGCGCCTCGTCGGCGACCGTCTCAGCCTCGGCCACCTGCTCCTCGTCGGCGGCCGGGGCAGCGTCGGCCACCTGCTCGTCGGCGACGGCCGGAGACCCGGCATCCTCCTCCTCGTCGGCGACGATCTCAGCCTCGGCCACCTGCTCATCGGCGACCGGCACAGCATCGGCAGGTGGCAGCTCGCGCGGCAGCGTGGCCTCGGCGCCAGGCTCCTCCGGCGAGGGCGCTGGCTGCTCCGGCGCGGCCGCCTCGGCTTCACGCAGCAGCTCCGGCACGGACGGATCCTCGGCACGAGCCAGGGCTTCCGCGAAGGTGTCGGGCGCGCGGATCGAGGCTGCCCGGCGCATCGGCCGCGGCCCGACCTCGGTGGCGTAGGCATCCGCAGCCCCGTCCTCAGGGAGCGATGACCCGGTCCGGGGATGGGGCTCGGGATGGGGCTGTGGAGGGGACTCGCCGGGCTCCGGCGCCGGCGCCTGCTCGGGCGGAGCACTCGGTGGGCGTGCGGATGTGGGCCATGATGCCGGTGCCGCCCAGCCAGCGGGTGGCGCGCTCTCGGCTCCGAGCGAGCCCGACGGAAGGCGCAGGTCCATCCGGGCCTCGAGCAGATCGACGCGGGATCGAAGCGAGGCGACCTCGCCACGCGCCTCGCCCAGCGCCAGGAGGGCCTGCCCGTACCGCTCGGTGAGGTTGCGGAACTCGGTCAGCAGCTCCCGAAACGGCGACAGCTCGCGTGACTCGTCGCCGTTGCCGCTGGCGGTTCTGCCCGGCTCGACGGGAGACGGCGAGGGGGCCGGTCGAGGCTGGAGGAAGACCCGCATGCCGGTCTCGCCCTCGGTCTGGCCCGACAGCACACCGCGCGCGAGCAGCTCCCACACGCGTTCGGTGGGCACGCCGAGCACGGACGCCGCTTCGGTGACCGAGTAACCCTCCATCGGCGCACAGGGTAGCGCGTCGCCTCAAGCGCGGGCCCGGCCGCCGCTCAGAGCTCGCGCAGAGCCTCGACCAGCCGATCCACCTCGTCGAGGGTGTTGTAGTGGACGAGGCCGATGCGCAGCAGCCCTCCCTCGCCGTCCAGCCCCAGCGCGCGAACCAGCTCCCAGGCGTAGAAATCGCCATCCCAGGTGCTGATCGCTCGGCTCGCCAGGTGCTCGGCCACGGCGCGCGGATGATGGCCGGCCATCGTGATCGAGAAGGTCGGGACGCGCGCCTCCACCCGACCGGGGTCGGCAAGCCCGTGGAGCCTCAGGCCGGGCACGTGGGTCAGCCGCTCCAGGACGCCGAGCGACAGCTCGCGCTCGTGGGCGTGAATCACAGCCATCGCCGCCCGCAGCCGGTCGCGTCGAGCGCCGCCCGACGGCCTTCCATACGCGGCGCCGATGCGCTCCAGGTACGTGAAGGTCCCGAGCAGGCCGGCCAGGGCCTCGTGGCTCTGCGTGCCGATCTCCCACTTGCCGGGCAGCGCCTCCCCGGCCGGCCTGACCCGGTACGCGGTCAGCTGCTCGAGCAGGTCGCGGCGCCCGTACAGCATGCCGAGGTGCGGCGCGAAGAACTTGTAGGGGCTCACCACGAGCAGGTCGGCGCGCAGGGCCGCCACATCGATCGGCACGTGCGGCGCGGCGTGGACGGCATCGACGTAGGCGATCGCGCCGGCCGCGTGGGCGGCCTCGATCACGCGGCCGACGTCGGTGACCGTGCCGAGCGCATTCGAGGCGAGGCCAACCGCCACCACCCTCGTCCGCTCGCCGATGACCGAGTCCAGTGCGTCGAGGTCGAGCGTGGCCCGGTCCTCCGCCAGCTCGATCCAGCGCACCGTCGCACCGCGATCCTCGGCCATCATCAGCCACGGGGCCACGTTGGCGTCATGGTCGAGGCGGGTGACGACGACCTCGTCGCCCGGCTCGATGTCGCGGCCCAGGGCACGCGAGACGGCGAAGGTCAGGGTCGTCATGTTCGGCCCGAAGACGATCTCGTTCGGGTCATGGGCACCGAGGAAGTCGGCGCCGGCCGCGTGGACCTCGGCCAGCATCGCATCGGTCTCGACCGATGCGGCGAACGCGCCGCCGTGGTTCGCGTTGCGGTGCTCCAGGTAGTCGCGCATGGCGTCGATGCACTCGCGCGGCACCTGGGTGCCGCCCGGGCCGTCGAGGTAGGCCACCGGCCGGCCGGCCACCTCGCGCCGGAGCGCAGGGAAGTGGTCGCGCAGCGCAGCGACATCGAGGCCGGTCGATTCGCGGATGGTGGTCATGGCGTCATCGTACGCCGCGCATCGCTATCATCGGCACTCGTGACCACCTCGCTCCGCGTGCCGACGCTGCCCGGCCATGACATCACCCTCCCCGCCGGGCTCGAGGGCCTCGACGAGCTCGCCTACAACCTGTGGTGGACCTGGACGCCTCGCGCCCAGGCGCTCTTCAGCCGCCTCGACCAGGGCGCCTGGAGCCGCCATCGCAATCCGATCCCGGTCCTCCGCGGCCTGGACCGCGCCCGGTGGGCCGAGATGGTGGCCGACGAGGACTTCATGGTCGATGCCAGCCGCGTGCTCGACGAGTTCCACCGCTACCTGGCCAACGGCGCGGACTCCTGGTACGCGACCGCTCCCGAGCGGGCACTCCCCGGACCGATCGCCTACTTCTGCGCGGAGTTCGGCATCCACGAGTCGATGCAGATCTACTCCGGCGGCCTCGGCATCCTGGCCGGCGACCACTGCAAGTCCGCCTCGGACGCCGCGCTGCCGTTCATCGGGGTCGGCCTGCTGTACCGCCGCGGGTACTTCCGCCAGCAGATCGACGCCGATGGCCACCAGGAGCATGCCCAGCCCGATCTCGACCCCTCGCAGCTGCCACTGCGTCGCGCTCGCGGGCGCGACGGCGCGCCGCTCGAGGTCAGCGTCGAGGTTGCCGATCGCAGCGTCCATGCCGCGGTCTGGGTCGCGCAGGTGGGCCGGGTGCCGATTCTCCTGCTCGACACCGACGTGCCCGCCAACGACCCGGCCGATCGTCCGATCACCCACATCCTCTACGTGCGCGGCCGCGAGATGCGCCTGTGCCAGGAGCTCGTGCTCGGCATCGGCGGTGTGCGCGCCCTGCGCGCCCTGGGCATCGACCCGGCCGTCTGGCACCTGAACGAGGGGCACTCCGCCTTCCTGCTCGTCGAGCGAGCGCGGGAGCTCGTCGCCGGCGACGCCGGCCTGGCCGCCGGGGAGGCGCTCCGCCGCGTGGGCCGCGACGCCGTCTTCACCATCCACACGCCGGTTCCGGCCGGCAACGAGGTCTTCGCCCGCGACCTCGTGGCCGATGCGCTGAGCGGCTGGTTCGCGACCACCCGCAGCGCGCCGACCGAGTTGCTCGAGCTCGGTCGCGGCCACACCGACGCCCCGGACGCGCCGTTCGACATGACCGCCTTCGTGCTCCGGCACGCCAGCGGGGCGAATGCCGTCAGCCAGCTGCACGGCGTCACGGCCACGGAGACGTGGCAGGACCTGGCCGGGCACCCCGTCTCCGCGATCACGAACGGCGTCCACGTCCCGACCTGGCTCGGGCGGCCGGTGCGCCGCCTCATCCAGCGCGCGATCGGCGTGCCGCTGGGAGTCGACATGAACGGCCCCGGGCCACTGGCGAACCTGCCCGAGCTCGACGACGAGGAGCTGTGGAGCGCCCATCAGCAGCAGAAGCGCGAGATGATTCGCTTCCTCGAGTCGCGCCTGTCGGCCCAGTTCGCGCGCCACGGCGAGGCGCCCACGGTCCTGCGCGACGTGCGCGGCGTCCTCGATCCGGAGGCGCTGACCATCGGCTTCGCGCGGCGCTTCGCGACCTACAAGCGCGCGGCGCTGCTCTTCCGCGACGAGGAGCGCCTCGCGTCGCTGCTGTCGTCGGCGGACCGGCCGGTGCAGATCGTCATCGCCGGCAAGGCGCACCCGGCAGATCGGCCCGGCCAGCAGGTGATCCAGCACATCTTCGAGCTCTCGCGCTCGGAGCGCCTCCGTGGCCGCGTCTTCATCGTCGAGGACTACGACATGCGGATCGCCCGCTTCCTCGTCGGCGGCGTCGACATCTGGCTCAACAATCCGCGCCGCCCGATGGAGGCATCCGGCACGTCCGGCATGAAGGCCGCCATCAACGGCATCCCCTCGGTCTCGATCCTCGACGGCTGGTGGGACGAGGGGTTCAACGGGCAGAACGGGTGGGCCATCGGGGACCGAACCGCCGACGGGGACGACGAGGCGCAGGACGCGGCCGATGCGGAGGAGCTGTACCGCCTCCTGGCGGACGAGATCGTGCCGCGCTTCCACGAGCGCGGGCCTGACGGCGTCCCGGCCGCCTGGCTCGAGACGATGCGCGCCTCGATCGCCGGCGCCCTCTGGCAGTTCAGTACCGCCCGCATGCTCACCGAATACGTCGACCGGCTCTACCTGCCCGCCGTGCGCGAGCCCGTCAGCGCGTAGCCCGAGCCGAGACGCCGGCCCGATGCCTGCCGTGCCAGGCGCATGGAGGGCCGAATCCTTCAGGCGCCGCCCCGTCAAGCAATCTCGGTAGCCGGCCTCGGCGCCCGAGAAGGCACGCTGGAGGCGTCGGGTCGGGCCCTGAGCAGCTCATCGGCCCGGGCGCAGCGGCACGCGTGCGCTCGCGGTGACCGCGCCTAGGGCAGGTACCAGCGCGGGTTCTCCCACACGCCCTTGTCGTTCACGGCAAAGTGGACGTGGCAGCCGGTCGACAGGCCGGTGGTGCCCTCGTAGCCGATCACCGACTCACTGGTCACGATCTGGCCGGGTGACACGACCACCCGGGCCTGCATGTGCCAGTACCAGGTCTGGATCCCGTTGCCGTGGTCGACGACCACGCCGAATCCGGTGTCCCAGGGCAGCAGCGGCTGACCCGATGCGACGACCACACCGGCGCCGGCGGAGTAGATCGGCGTGCCGCAGCCGTTCGCGAAGTCGATCCCGGCATGGAAGTGCGGGTAGTACGTGCCCTTGTAGGTGTAGGGCGGCTCGAGGGCGAAGCTGGTCGGCCCCCACTCCTGGGTGACGCGGAAGGTGCGCTCCGGCCAGCGGAACCCGTGGTTCGAGGTGGCGTTCTGGCGGGCCTGCTCCTCGGCGGCGCGCTGCGCGTCGGCGTCACGCTGCGCCTGCTCACGCGCCTTGCGCTCGGCCTCCGCTCGACGGCGGGCCTCCTCGGCCGCGATGCGCCTCGCCTCCTCGATTGCCGCCTGCTGCGCCGCTGCCTGCTGCTGGAGCTGCTTCGCCAGCCGGTCCATCTCTTCGGCCGCGCGCTCGTTGTCGGCGATCTTGGCCGCGACGTCCTCCTCGGCCGCGAGGGAGGCGTTCAGGGCGGCCTCCTGGTCGGCCCGCTTCTGGTCGGCGGCGATCTTCAGCTCCGCCAGCTGCGCCTCGAGCACCGTCAGCTCGTCCCGGCGCGCCGTGAGCATCGCCTCCTCGGCCTCCGCTGCCGCCCTGGCCTCCGCCAGCAGCCGCAGCCCGTCCTCGAGCGTCGCGCGACGCACCTCGAGCTCCTCGCGGATGGCGCGGATCTCGTCGGCGAGGATCCGGTCCTGCTCGGAGACGGTCATCATGTAGCCGACCTGGGTCGTCGCCTGGTCGAGTGACTCGGCCGAGAGGAGGATCTCGAGCAGGGAGGTCTGGCTGCGCTCGTAGGCGGTGCGAAGGTGGTCCTGGAGCAGTGCCTCTCGGTCGGCCAGGTCCGCCGAGCGGCGCTCGATGTCCATGGCCACCACCTGCAGCTCGGCGTCGAGCGCGGCGATCTGCTCGCGCAGGTCGGCCAGGTGCCCCTCGATCTCGGCGACCTGCTCGCGGACCTGGACGAGCAGCCCGCTGACGTGCTCGTACTCGGCGGTCACCGCGGCGAGCTCCGAGCGAGCGACGTCGAGCTGAACCGTCAGGTCGGCCGAGCGACGCTCGAGCTGCGTGAGCTCCGAACGCTGGCGATCGAGGGCAGCCGCCAGCGACTCCTGCGTCGAGCGGGCGTCGGCGAGCTGGGCGCGAGTCCGCGCCAGTTCGGCCTCGGGATCAGCGGCAAGGGCCGAGCCGCTGGGCTGGGTTGTGACGACGCTCCAGCTCACCGTCAACAGGGCGACGAATGTGACGGCGAGCCTGGACCGCCGCGTCATCAAGCGGTGATCCGCACTGTGCAATTGCCCTTGTTGCCCCGTAGCGAGAGATGCGGGGCGAATGCTGACCGATGCCTGAAGGCACCGGAACGGGCCCGAATGTACTACACCCCACTAGTCCCCTGCCACTTCAGGGACTGGGCATCCGTGGCCGTTCGTCCCGATGCAGGGGCGGCGCGCACCCCCGGCTGCTCAGATCTCCTCGTCGGTGTCCCGCTTCGTGAGGCGACCGATGATCGCGCCGGCCACGGCCGCCAGCCCGATCCAGACCGGCTTCGGCACCCCGCCCCGGCGCGCCGCCGGCGCCGGCCCCGGCGGCACGTCGACCAGGACGGGGAGCAGCCGGGGATCGGCCGCCGCGATCTCCCCCACCTCGTCGTCGAGGGCACTGGCACGGGCGAACTCGGCACCGAGCAGCACGATCACGCTGGCGAAGTACAGGAACACGAGGAGCGTGATGCCGGTCGAGATCGGCCCGAAGGCGGACTCGTAATTCGCGACGCTGGTCGCGTACCAGGTGAAGCCGAAGCGGAGGATCGTCCACAGCACGGCGGCCACGATCGCGCCGGGCAGAACCTCGCCCCAGCCCACCGGCCGGTTCGGCACGACGCGATAGATGACCCAGAAGGCGAGGAAGATCAGGAGGAGCGGCGCGAGCAGGCCAATGAGCCAGATGGCGGTGCCACCGCCCGGCAGGTCGGCGATGAGATCGGCGGCGACAGCCTGGAGGATGCCGGTCACGATGCCGATGACGAGGGAGGCCACGGCCAGCGCACCGGTCAGCCCCATGAGCAGCAGGCCGATGAGCTTGTCCTTCAGGAACGGCCGCTTCGGCGTGTTCTCGAACACCCGGCCGATGCCATTCGACAGCGCGGAGAAGACGCCGAGCGCGCTCCAGACCAGGAAGGCGATGGTGATGATCGACATCGCGCCACGGGACTCGATCACGGCGTCGATGATGCCGCCGACCGTCTCGGCGTCGAGGGGGCTCCCGGCGTCGACCTGCTCCACGACGAAGCTTCGGGCCTCCCCCTCGCCGAGGACGTACGAGCCGATGACGACGCCGAGGACGAGGAGCTGGAAGATCGAGAGCACCGCGAAGTAGGCCATGCTGCCGGCGTACTGCAGCGCCTCGTGGTCGAGGAACCCGGTCACCGCGCGACGCGTGATGCGGGGCCATCGGTTGCGACGGCTCCAGTCGTCCAGCGCGGCGAGCCATTCCTTCACGCGATCGATCATCGGGCTCGGTCCTCGCAAGGGTCATGCCGACGCCGGCGCAGGCTACCCTTGAGCGATGGCGCGGTCGGATTCGGTGACCCGCACGCTGGACGGGCACGAGGTCACCATCAGCAACCCCGGCAAGGTCTTCTTCGCCGATGCCGGCATCACGAAGCTCGACCTCGTCGAGTACTACCTCGCCGTGGCCGACGGCGCGATCCGCGGGGTCCACGACCGGCCGATGGCGCTGAAGCGCTTCGTCGACGGCGCCGATGGCGAGGCCTTCTTCCAGAAGCGCGCCCCGAAGAACGTCCCCGACTTCGTGCGCACCGTCGAGCTGTCGTTCCCCTCGGGCCGCACCGCGGACGAGGTCGTCGTGGACAACGCCGCCGCGCTGGCCTGGGTGGTGAACCTCGGCTGCATCGACCTCAACCCGCACCCGGTCCGATCCGGCGACCTGGAGCATCCGGACGAGCTTCGCGTGGACCTCGACCCCGGGCCGGGCGTCGGGTGGGATGACGTGCGGCGGGTGGCGATGGTGGTGCGGGAGGTCCTCGAGGAGCTGGGATACACGGGCTGGCCGAAGACGTCGGGCTCGCGCGGCATCCATGTCTACGTGAGACTCGAGCCGCGCTGGGGCTTCTCGGAGGTTCGGCGCGCGGCGCTGGCGCTGGCGCGGGAGGTCGAGCGTCGCGCTCCGTCCCTCGCCACGTCGAAGTGGTGGAAGGAGGAGCGGCACGGCGTCTTCCTCGACTACAACCACAACGCGAAGGACCGCACGATCGCGTCGGCCTACTCGGTGCGGCCGACGCCGGACGCACGTGTCTCGACGCCGCTCGAGTGGGACGAGGTGCCATCGTGCGATCCGCGCGATTTCACCCTCGTGACCATGCCGAAGCGGTTCGCGGCGAAGGGAGACGTGCACGCCGGCATGGATGCCCGCGCGTACTCGCTCGATCCCCTGCTCGAACTCGCCGATCGCCACGCCCGTGAAGGCCTCGGCGATGCGCCGTGGCCGCCACACTACCGGAAGCAGCGCGGCGAGCCGCCGCGGGTCCAGCCGTCGCGGCGCCGCCAGCCGACGCACCCGCTCATCGAGGTCGCGCGCGCCGAACGAAAGCCCGATGCACTCCGGCAGCTCGACGACTGGAAGTCGCGTCACCCCGAGGCCGCCGCGCATCTCGCGCCGGCGGACATCCTCGTGGACGCGATGCGCGGCCGCTTCGCCACCTGGACGCGCATCCGCGTCAACCTGCGGAACGTTCCGGACGCGCTTCGCAGCGACCTGAAGACGGACTAATTC
>DATHTR010000029.1:0-4312 GCA_035463095.1 Candidatus Angelobacter sp.
CGGCGAGCGGGGCGTCCGCCGGATCGAGCGGCTGCACGCCGAGTGGCACGGCGCCGCCGACGGGCGCGTCACCGTGGGGGTCGCCGCCTGGGCGCCCGACATGTGCTCGCCGGACCTCCTGCGGGAGCTGCGGGCGCTGCAGGAGCGGCTCGGCTGCGTCGCCACGATCCACCTCAACCAGATCTGGGGCGAGGTCGCGGCGGTGAGGGGCGCGCGCGGCGGGCTGCTGCCGACCGAGTACCTGAGGGAGGTCGGCTTCCTCAACGACCGGCTGATCGCGGCGCACTGCCGCTGCATGGCGCCCCACGAGGAGCGGACGCTCGGCGATGCGCGCGCCGCGGTGGCGTTCAACTCGGCCATCGCCGCGCGCCGCGGGCTCAGCCCCCGCATCGCCGACCTGGAGGCCGCCGGCTGCACCATCGCGCTCGGCTCCGACAACATGTCCGAGGACATGGTCGAGGTGATCCGCACCGGCCTGTTCATGGAGCGGGTGCGCCGCCGGGACGGCCGCAACCCCACCCCGGAGGAGGCGCTGCGCTGGGCCACGGTCAACGGCTACCGGGCGATGGGCATCCCGGACGGCGGCTCGCTGGAGGTGGGCAAGCGGGCCGACCTCATCGTGGTCGACCTCCGGCGCGCGCACCTCGTACCGCACGTCCGCGTCGCCTCCACCTTCGTCCACCAGGGCCAGGCGTCCGACGTGGAGGCCGTCATGGTGGACGGGCGGTGGCTGATGCGCGACGGCCGGGTGCTGACCATTGACGAGGGGGCGACGGTGGCGGAGGCGCAGCGGATCGCGAGGCGGGCGTGGTCGCGCCTGTTCGCGGGCCGCCCCGACCTGACGCCGCCGCCGGGCTTCGACCTGGAGCCGCCCGGCATGGTATAGGGATCGCTCCGGCGGCCGGTCGAGGGCCGCGGCCGGCACGGACAACGGACCGCGCACCAACGCGGTCACGGAAACGGGGGAGGTACGGATGGAACGGCGTAGGACGACGAAGCTGCTCGGTGCGGTCGCCGTCGCGGGGGCGCTCGCGCTGTCCGGCCCGATCGGGGGGGCCGCCGCCCAGGACAACGTCATCCGGTCGATCCCGATCGGCAACCTCAGGGTCATCGACCCGATCTGGACCACCGCGTACATCACGCGCAACCACGCCTACATGGTGTGGGACACCCTGTTCGCGATGGACGCCGACAACCAGCCCCGGCCGCAGATGGTGGGCGACTGGTCGGTGAGCGACGACGGGCTGACCTACACCTTTACCCTCCGCGACGGCCTGAAGTGGCACGACGGCGGGCCGGTCACGGCCAGGGACTGCGTCGCCTCGATCAGACGCTGGGGCGCCAAGGACGCCATGGGTCAGGCGCTCATGGAGTTCACCGAGTCGCTGGAGCCGGTCGACGACGGGACCTTCAGGCTCGTCCTCACGCAGCCGGTCGGGTTCGTCCTCGAGGCCCTCGGCAAGATCGACAGCAACGTGCCGTTCATGATGCCCGAGCGGCTGGCGCTGACCGACCCGAACGAGCAGATCACCGAGGTGATCGGCTCGGGGCCGTTCCGCTTCGTGGCCGAGGAGTGGGTGCCGGGCAGCAAGGTGGTCTACGAGAGGTTCGAGGACTACGTCCCGCGCGACGAGCCGCCGAGCCTGGCCGCGGGCGGGAAGGTGGTGCACGTCGACCGGGTCGAGTCGGTCTACATGCCCGACGCCGGCGTGGCGATGGCCGCCATCGGGAGCGGCGAGATCGACCTGCACGAGTCGCCGCCGACCGACCTGCTCGGCCTCGTCGAGGGCAACCCCGACGTCGTCGTGATCCCGAACGATCCGATCGGCTACCAGCTGTTCATGGTCGTCAACCACCTGCACCCGCCGTTCGACAGGAAGGAGGCCCGCCAGGCGCTCCTCTGGGGGACCAACCAGGAGGAGTTCATGGCGGCGGTGGCCGGCGACCCGGAGCGCTACCAGGTCTGTCCGGCCGTGTTCGGCTGCGGGATGCCGAACGAGTCCGACGCCGGCGCCGAGCCGGTGCTGGCCTTCGACGTCGAGAAAGCCAGGAGCCTGATCCGGGAGGCCGGCTATGACGGGCGGCCGATCGTGCTCATGGACCCGGCCGACAACGCCACGCTGCACCCCGCGGCGCTGATCGGCACGCAGACGCTCCGCCGCATGGGCTTCGAGGTCCAGGTGGAGGCGATGGACTGGTCGACCCTGACCCAGCGCCGCGCCTCGAAGGAGCCGCCGGAGGCGGGCGGCTGGAACATCTTCATCACCAACGCGACCGCCACCGGCATCGCCAACCCGCTCACCCACAACTTCGTCAAGAACTGCGAGCAGGCGTGGTACGGCTGGCCCTGCGAGCCGCGGATCGTCGAGCTGTCGCGCGAGTGGGCGCTGGAGACCGACGAGGCGAAGCGGGCCGAGCTGTTGGAGGAGCTGCAGCGGCTGCACCTCGACAACGTCACCTACGTCCCGCTCGGCCAGTACAAGCCCGCCATCATCTACCGGAAGGAGCTGGACGGCGTCATCCCCGGCCCGGCGGTGTTCTACTGGAACATCACCAAGACCGGGTCCTGACCCGCTTCCTGCCGGGCGCCGCCGGCAGGAGCGCCCCGCGCCCCGCCGACGGCCCCGGGGGTTCGTGAGTTTCCATGTGGGGCTACATCGTCCGCCGCGTCCTCGCGACCATCCCGGTGGTGGCGGTGGTCGCGCTGGTCGTGTTCTCGATCCTGCACGTCGCGCCGGGCGACCCGGCGGCGGTGATCGCCGGCGACCAGGCGACGCCGGAGCAGATCGCGGCCATCCGGGCGAGGCTCGGGCTCGACCGGCCGTTCCACGAGCAGTTCCTCCTCTGGCTCGGCAACGTGCTCCGCGGCGACTTCGGCACCTCGATCTTCTCGAACCTGCCGGTCGGCACGCTGTTCCTCCAGCGCCTGGAGCCGACCATCGCGCTCACCGTCACGACCACGCTCGTGACCGTGGCCCTGGCGGTTCCCATCGGCGTCATCGCGGCCTGGCGGGCCGGCTCCTGGATCGACCGCGCGGTGATGACCTTCGCCGTGCTGGGCTTCTCCTTCCCCGTGTTCGTGGTCGGCTACATCCTGATCTTCATCTTCTCGATCAAGCTCGGCCTCCTGCCGATCCAGGGCTACCGCGCGCTCGACCAGGGCCTCTGGCCGTTCCTGCGCCACCTCATCCTGCCCAGCCTCGCGCTCGGCATGAGCTTCATGGCGCTGATCGCCCGCATCACCCGCGCGAGCGTGCTGGAGGTGCTCTCGCAGGACCACATCCGCACCGCCCGCGCCAAGGGGCTGCCGACGCGGCAGCTGCTGTTCGACCACGCTTTGCCCAACGCCCTGGTGCCGATCGTCACCATCATCGGCGTCGGCGTGGCGCTGCTCCTGGGCGGCGTGGTCGTGACCGAGAGCGTGTTCGCGATCCCCGGGCTCGGCCGGCTGGTGGTCGACGCCATCCTGCACCGCGACTACCCGGTGATCCAGGGAGCCCTGCTGATCTTCTCGGGCGTCTACGTGCTCGTGAACCTGACCGTCGACCTCCTCTATGTCGTCATCGATCCGCGCATCCGTTACTGACGCCGAAGCACCGGCCGAGGGAGCGGCCCGGCCGCGCCGCGGCCCTCTATGGTACGCGCGGCGGCACCCGACCGTCGCGCTCGGCGCCCTGATCCTCGCGCTGATGGTCGTCCTCACGGTCGCGGCGCCGTGGCTCACGGTTTACGACCCGCTCGCGATCGACGTGCTCGCCCGCCTCAGGCCGCCCTCGGCGGAGCATCCGCTGGGCACCGACGCGATCGGCCGCGACGTCTGGAGCCGGGCGATCCACGGCGGGCGCGTGTCGCTGGTGGTCGGCCTCGTCGTCGCCGTCGTCGCGACGGGGATCGGCCTCGCGATCGGGCTGGTCAGCGGCTACAGCCGCATCGCCGACGCGGTCCTGATGCGGGTCATGGACGGGCTGATGTCGATCCCTGCGATCCTCCTGGCGATCGCGCTCATGGCCGTGGCGCGGGCGAGCATCACGACGGTGGTCGTGGCCATCACGGTGGTCGAGGTGCCGCGCGTGGTGCGCCTCGTGCGCAGCGTCGTGCTCTCGATCCGCGAGCAGCCCTACGTCGAGGCCGCGGTCGTCGTCGGCAGCCGGTCCGGGAAGATCCTGATCCGGCACATCCTGCCCAACACGCTGGCGCCGCTCATCGTCCAGGCGACGTACATCTGCGCCGCCGCGATCCTGATCGAATCGCTGCTCAGCTTCCTCGGCGCCGGGACGCCGCCCGAGGTGCCGAGCTGGGGCAACATCATGGC
>DATHTR010000030.1:0-35816 GCA_035463095.1 Candidatus Angelobacter sp.
CTCCTCGGTCCGCCGGCGCACCTGCTTGACCATCTCCTTGCGACGCTCCTCGGTCAGCGGCGGTACGTTGAGGCGCACGACGGTCCCGTCGACGTTGGGCACGAGGCCGATGTCGCTCTTGGTGATGGCCTTCTCGATGGCGGACAGGACCGATCGGTCCCAGGGCTGGATGACGATGAGGTGCGCGTCCGGCGTGCTGATGCCGGCCACCTGATTCAGCGGCGTCTGCGCGCCGTAGTAGTCGACCGTGATGCGCTCGACGAGCGCGGTGGAGGCACGACCGGTGCGAATCCCGGCGAAGTCACGCTCCATCGCTTCGACAGCGCGCCCCATCTTCGGCTCGATGTCGGTCAGGGCCTCGTGCATCATCGGGACTCCTCTCCTGAGATCAGGGTGCCGATCCGATCGCCGCGCACGGCCCGGGCGATATTGCCGGGAACCGTCATGTCGAAGACGACGATCGGCATCTCGTTGTCCATGGCCAGGCTGACGGCGGTGGCGTCGAGAGCCTGGAGCCGGTTGCTCAGCAGCTCCGTGTAGCCCACCTTCGTGTACCGCTGGGCCTCCGGGTGTGTCTCGGGGTCGGCATCGTACACCCCGTCCACCCGGGTCGCCTTGAGAATGACCTGCGCGTGGACCTCGACCGCGCGCAGCGTGGCGGCGGTGTCGGTCGTGAAGTACGGGTTGCCGGTCCCGGCCACCATGACGACCACCAGCCCCCGCTCGAGGTGACGCACGGCCCGGCGCCGGATGTACGGCTCCGCGATCTCGTTCATGGCGATGGCGCTCATGACCCGCGTCGGGCAGCCGGCCTGCTCGAGGGCGTCCTGGATGGCAAGGCCGTTCATGACCGTCGCCAGCATCCCCATGTAGTCGGCGGTCGCGCGGTCCATGCCCTTCGCGCTCGCCGCCAGGCCGCGGAAGATGTTCCCGCCGCCGACCACGATGGCGACCTGCGTCCCGTCGCGGGCGCTGTCGGCGACCTGGGCGGCGATCTCACGCACGACGTCGGGATCGATTCCGTACTCGTGCTCCCCCATGAGCGCCTCGCCCGAGAGCTTCAGGAGCACCCGGCGAGGCGTGCCGTCAGCCGCCTCGGTCATGGATCAGGCGACCCCTTCAGCCGCGTCGGCATCGGCCACGGACTCGCCGACGCCCATGCGCACGAAGCGCGCGACCTTGATGTTCTCCCCGAGCAGGGCGACCTTCTCGGTGACGAGGTCGGCGATCTTCCTGTCGGTGTCACGGTACGGCTGCTCGAGCAGGCACACCGACTCGTACCACTTGTTCAGCTTGCCCTCGACGATCATCGGGATCCGATCGGCAGGCCGGCCATCGCGCTCGGCGTCGACGGCGAAGAGCCGCTTCTGCTCCTCGACGATCTCGGCCGGCACGTCCTCGCGGCCCACGTACTGCGGCGCCATCCCGGCGATCTGCATCGCGATGTCGCGCGCCAGCTGCTGGAAGTCGTCGGTCCGCGCCACGAAGTCGGTCTCGCAATTGAGCTCGAGAAGGACGCCGAGCCGCGACCCGTGGTGGATGTAGCTGGCGACGATTCCCTCGCGGGCCTCGCGGCCTGCCTTCTTCGCCGCGGTCGACAGGCCCTTCTCACGGAGCCACAGGACCGCCTTCTCGTAGTCGCCGCCGGACTCCTCCAGCGCGCGCTTGCAGTCCATGATCCCCGCACCGGTCTGCTCGCGCAGCCGCTTCACGTCCTCTGGCTTGATCATCAGCGTGTTCGTCATTCGTCCTTTCCTGCCGCCGCGGTCAGGCGCGGGGCTCCTTGATGTGCACGTCGGTGGCACGCTCGTGCTCGCGATCGGGATCGTGCTCCGGCTCGCCCTCCTCGAGGTGGGCTGCACGCCGGGCCCGGGCTCGGCGCTCCTCTTCCTCGTCCTCGTCCGACTCGGGCTCGAACACGAGGGCCTCGCCGGAGGCAAGCGCGGCGGTGTAGTCGGCGTCCGACGTCAGCGCGGCCTCATCGACCGGCGGCATCGCCTCTGCCTGCACGAACTCCTCGTCGAGCTGCGCCTGGCGCTCCTGTTGCGCGGTGGTGGCCGCCTCTGCGACCAGACTGCAGATCAGGCGCACGGAGCGAATGGCGTCGTCGTTGGCCGGGATCACCCAGTCCACCTGGTCGGGATCGCAGTTCGTGTCGGTGATCGCCACGATCGGGATCTCGAGGCGTCGTGCCTCGGCGACCGCGATCTGCTCCCGGTGCGGGTCGACGATGAAGACGGCACCCGGCAGCCGGCGCAGCTTGCGAATGCCGCCAAGCGCCGCGTCGAGCTTCGTGATCTCGTCGTTGAGCTTCGAGGCCTCCTTCTTGGTGAGGCGCTCGAACTCGCCCGCGTCGCGGCGCGCCTCCAGGGCCTCGAGGCGCTGGATGCGTCGCTTGATGGTCTGGAAGTTCGTCAGCATGCCGCCGAGCCAGCGGGTGTTGACGTAGTGCTGGCCGGAACGCTGGGCAGCCTCGGCGAGCGACTCCTGGGCCTGCTTCTTCGTACCGACGAACAGGACGCTCTCGCCGCGGCGCACGGTCTCGCGCACGAAGTCGAGCGCCGCCTCGAGCCGGGTGACGGTCTGGGCCAGGTCGATGATGTGGATCCCGTTGCGCTCCGCGAAGATGTAATCGCGCATCTTCGGATTCCAGCGCCGGGTCTGATGCCCGAAGTGGACGCCCGCTTCGAGCAGCTGCTTCATGCTGGTGGCAGCCAAGAAGAACCTCCGGTTGTTCCTCCGCCCGATCTCGTCTCCGGCAGCCGACCGCGAGCGTGTCGCGGCACCATCGGCCAGCCGGATCCATCGGACGTGTGTGATGGAAATGCCCGCGCGGGTCTCGCGCGAGCCGGTGAGAAGTATATCAGAGCTCGGGATATCGACCCTCCCGCTGCGCTGGCCACCCCGCACCGCCCTCGTCCGCACCGGCCGGTACCGAAGTACTCCCTCGGGATCCTGACGTACCTTGACCATCCCCCGATCGCTCCTAGCATCGGCCGGCGTCGACCCTGTGGCGATCCCTTCGCCTCGATGACCATGCCGCCCCCAGGAGGACCGATCCCTTGCCCCGATCCGGACGCCTCGCCGCCCTGCTGACCCTTGGTGCCGCCCTCGCCGCCGGGCCGATGACATCCGGCTCCGCCTACGCGGCTGATCCGATCGTCGTGCAGCCGGGCGACACCCTGACCGGGATCGCGAAGCGCCATGGACTGACCATCGCGCAGCTCGTCGAGCTGAACGACCTCGCGGACCCGAACCGCATCGTCGCAGGGCAGCGTCTGACCGTGTCCTCCTCCCCTGGCGCTCGTCCCGCTGCGCCCCGACCCGCCACGCCATCCGCCCCCGCCGCGCGATCCCACACGGTGCGCTCCGGCGAGCATCTGACCGGCATCGCCCGGCACTACGGCCTGACGATCGCCGAGGTCGCCGCCGCCAACGGGATCAGCGACCCGAGCCGGATCTATGCCGGCCAGCGGCTCCGCATCCCCGGCGCTCCGGCGTCACCGGCTCCATCCGCGTCGGCACGGCAGCCCGGCGCCGCGCCCGCCGAGCGATCCCACACGGTGCGCTCCGGCGAGCATCTGACCGGCATCGCCCGGCACTACGGCCTGACGATCGCCGAGGTCGCCGCCGCCAACGGGATCAGCGACCCGAGCCGGATCTATGCCGGCCAGCGGCTCCACATCCCCGGCGCCGTCGCGTCCTCCCCGGCGGACGCCGGGACGAGCCTGCCGGCAGAGGTGCGCGATCGGATGGAGGGCCGATCCGACGCGCGGCGCCTGATCGCCGCGGAGGCCGAGCGGTTCGGCGTACCGGTGCCGCTGGCGCTCGCCGTCGCATGGCAGGAGTCCGGCTGGCAGCAGCGCGTCGTGAGCACCGCCGGCGCGATCGGGATCATGCAGCTGCTGCCGAGCACCGGCGAGTGGGTCGGAGAGGCCATGCTCGGGACGCGCGTCGACCTGCGGGATGCGCGACAGAACGTGCGAGCCGGCACTCGGCTGCTCGCGCACTACCTGGACCGGTACGAGGGCAACGTGGACCTCGTGCTGGCGGCCTACTACCAGGGTCAGACGGCGACCGATCGACACGGCGTCTACCCGGTGAGCCGTCCCTACCTGGCGTCGATCAAGGCGCTCGTCCGAATGCTCGGCGGATAACGGCCGTCAGCCGACGTCCGGGGTCCGAGTCACCCTCCATGCGCCGGGCACCCCGCCGGCGGGTTCGACCGAGACGAGGTCGACCCGCATCCCGCGAGCCCGGATCCCGTTCTCGGAAGCCAGCACGCCCAGCGAGCGGCGGAGCCGCGTGACATGCCGTGCGCTCACGCTGCCGGCGGCGCTGCCCGCGCGGCCGGAGCGCCGGGCACGAACCTCGATTGCGACGAGCACGCCGTCGGGATCCTGCGCCAGCAGGTCCACCTCCCCGCCGCCGGTCGGACGGCGACGCCGGTCCATGACGATCCATCCGGCACCGGTCAGCCAGCGTTCGACCAGGTGTTCGGCCGCTGCGCCGAGGGCATGTCGAGGATCGGCCATCGGGCGACGATAGGTCGGGGCCGCGTACCGGCCGCGTATCGGGGGCTTATCGGGCGTCAGGCAGAGGCCAGGATGCTCTCCTCGACGATCGGGACGACACCCTCGTCCAGCTCTCGCTCGAGCTCGAGCTCGAGCTGCTGGCCGAGCGCCACGGCCCGCACCCGCGCGAACGAGCGCCGATGGAAGGCCGTGATCCCCAGCGCCTCGATCCCGTCGCGATGATCGGCCGTGGCATAGCCGGCGTTGCGCTCCCACCCGTAGCCGGGATGTCGCCCCGCGAGCCGGTCCATCAGCCGGTCGCGCACGACCTTGGCCACGATGGACGCTGCGGCGATCGAGTAGCAGCGCGCGTCACCTTTGACGATCGCGGTGTACGGTCCGACCGCGTGCTCGAACTGCCGAACGCGGAGGCCGTCGATCAGCACGTGATCGCGTTCGGGGACCCGGCAGATGGCGCGGCGCATCGCGAGGTTCGTGGCATGGTAGATGTTGAGCCGGTCGATCTCGTTCACGCTCGCGGCCCCCAGCCCGATGGCTTCGGCGCGCCGCAGGATGAGCGGAAACAGACGCTCGCGCTGCGCGCGATTCAGCTGCTTCGAGTCTCGGACGCCGGGGATGCGTCGCCCGCTCGGCGGCATGACCACGGCGGCTGCCAGGACGGGCCCGGCCAGGCAGGCCACGCCCACCGCATCGGCGCCCACGATTCGCAGCCGACCCGCCTCCCAGTGCGCGCGCTCGACACGCGTCGAGGGCTTGAGGGGCCGAAGAGGGCGACGGAGCGTGGCCGGCACCCGATCAGTGTAGGTCGCGCGGGCGCGCGCGGTCGCGCGGACGCGACCGGGTCGTCAGGTTGCGCGGCGCTCGCGCAGGGTGGCCGCCTTGCCGACCCGGTCGCGAAGGAAGTACAGCTGCGCGCGGCGGGCGACGCCGTGGCGCACGACCTCGATCTTCTCGATGCGCGGCGCGTGGACCATGAACGTCCGCTCGACGCCGACGCCGCTCGCGATGCGGCGGACGGTGATCCGCCGATTGAGGCCGCCGCCACGCATGCGCATCACGGTGCCTTCGAAGACCTGGATCCGCTCGCGGCTGCCCTCCACCACCTTGACCGAGACGCGCACGGTGTCGCCGGGGGCGATCTCCGGGACGTCGGTGCGGAGCTGCTCGCGCTCCAGCTCCTTGATGGCGTTCATCGTGGGGAACCCTCGTTGTCGCGGGCCGGACCCGCGGGGTGGATGATGTGCGACACACGAACGCGACCGCTGCGCGGCCGCGACCGAAGGAGTATAGCAGTCGCGCCCCGCGCCCGACAACCGCTCCCGTGGGACGGTCAGGCCCCGGCGCCGGCCTCACGCCGCAGCTCATCGAGCAGCCGGCGGTCGATGTCGTCCAGCTGCGCACGCTCGAGCAGGTCCGGGCGCCGTTCCAGCGTTCGGCGCAGCGCCTCGCGTCGCCTCCACCGGTCGACCTCTCCGTGGTTGCCGCTGCGCAGGATCGGCGGGACCTCGATGTCCCGGTACCGCTCCGGACGCGTGTACTGCGGATGCTCCAGCAGGCCGGATGCAAACGAGTCGCCGGCCTGGGACGCATCGGCGATGACGCCGGGCACGAGGCGGACGATCGTGTCGACCAGGACCAGCGCTGGCAGCTCACCCCCGGTGAGCACGTAGTCTCCGATGCTGACCTCGCGGTCGACCAGGGTCCGCACGCGCTCGTCGATCCCCTCGTACCGGCCACAGACCAGGGCCAGGTGCTGGTACGTCGCGAGCTCCCGGGCCAGGCCGTCATCCAGCCGCTCACCGGCGGGGTCGAGGAGGATCACCACCGCTCCGGCGGTCCGGAGCGGCTCGATCGCCGCGAACAGCGGCTCGGGCCGCATCACCATCCCGGCGCCGCCGCCGTACGGGTAGTCGTCCACCGACCGATGGCGGCCCAGTCCGTGCTCGCGCAGGTCGTGGACGTGGTACTCGACGGCGCCCGACTCGGCCGCGCGACCGACGATCGAGGTGCCCAGCGGGCCGGAGACGAGCTCCGGGAACAGGGTGACGACGTCGATCCTCATACGCCGCTCAGCGAAGCTCCTCGGCATCATCGGGGGCCACCACCATGCGCCTGGCGGCGAGGTCGATCCCGAGCACGATCCGTCGCAGGGCCGGCACGAGTCGCTCACCGTCAGGACCGACGATGCGGTACACCTCGCTCCCGCCGGCGCGAAATACCTCGACGAGCTCGCCGACATCGCTGCCATCCGGCTCCACGACGCGGAGGCCGACGAGGTCCGACCAGAAGTAGCTTCCCTCGTCGAGCTCGCGCTCCGGCGCCTCGAGATAGCGGCCGACGAGAGGCTCGATCGCCTCGCGCGTTGCCAGCCCCTCGAAGTAGAGCACCGGGACGCGGCCGCCGACCTCCATCCGCTCGATCACGATCGGCGTGTCCCCTCCATCGAGATGGAGCGTGATGCCGGCGCGGACGTCCTCGGGCCAGTCCGTCAGCAGCTCGACGCGAACGCCGCCGCGAAGGCCCTTGGCGCCGAGGATCCGAGCGACCGCCAGCCGGCGGTCACTCGGTCTCGTCGACGATCTCGAGCTCGACGTGCCGGCCATCCCGGGTCGCCATCACGCGCAGCAGGCTGCGGATCGCGTTCGCGATCCGACCGTCTCGCCCGATGACGCGGCCCATGTCGTCCGGGGCGACGCCCAGCGTGAGGACGATCTCCTCGCCCTCCTCGTCCTCCTCGACCCAGACCGCGTCGGGCTTCTCGACGAGGGCGCGGGCGACGTATTCGAGGAACTCCTTCACGCCTCGGCCTTTCCGCCGTCGCTGGCGGTGGTCGAATCGTCGGTGGCGGCCTCGGCCGTCTCAGCCTTCGGAGCCTCGGCCTCGACCGGCGCGTCGCCTTCGCGCGCGTCCGGTGCGGTGGCCTCGTCGGCCGGAGCGGCCTCGTCGGCCGGAGCGGCCTCGGCCTTCGTGGCGGCCTTCTTCGACGGCTTCTTCGTGCTTCGCGTCGCCCGCTTCGGCTTCTCCGGCTCGCTGCCGGCCGTCGCGGCACGATCCGCCTGGGCCATGAGCTTCACGACCGTATCCGAGGGTTGCGCACCCTTCCCGATCCACGCGTCGATCTTGGCGCGGTCGAGCTGCACGGTCGCGGGCTCGGTCAGCGGGTCGTAGAAGCCGAGGATCTCGAGGGCGCGTCCATCGCGGGAGCGCCGCTTGTCGATGGCGATGACGCGGTAGGCGGGGCGCTTCGTGGCGCCGACACGCGTCAGCCGGATGCGAACAGCCAAGTGGGTCGTACCTCTGTGTGGGTGGTTTTCGGTATCAGTCGGGCCGGGTCTCGAGGACCGTCAGCACCGCGTGGAATTCGATCTCGTCGTCGCGGGACGGCGCGGTGAATGCGAACGCCCCGATCTGTCCAAGGATATCGCGCGTGTCATCATCGAGCTCGGTGGGGTCCAGGAGGGCGATGACCGACGAGACGTCGACCCATCCTTCGTTCCCCGCGCGGGTCCCCGCCACCTCGAACGCCTCGCGATAGCGATCGGACTGGGCCAGCGTCCGCCCGGAGTCGTGGGCCTCGATCGCCGCCGCAACGTCGTCCGCCCCCAGGCCGATGATCGCGATCCCGTCGGTCACCGCGTAAGCCACATCGCCGAGGTCCGGGAGGGACAGGACGGTGACCGTGATGTCACCCACGGTCCGGGTCTCGGCCTCACCGCCCACGGCCCCGAGGCGTTCCGCGATCGTGGCGAGCGAGACCTCCGCGGCCGCGGGATCCTCTGGACGCAACAGCACCTGGCCGGACGGCAGCTCGCCGTCCCAGCCGGTCACCGCGATCGCCACCTCACGGTCGAGGAGCGGGAGCACGTCACGGTCGAGGTCGATGCCGAGCCCGAACGCCACGATCGCGCGGAACGTGTCCAGCGCGCCCGTCAGCTCCTCGGCCTCGGGCGAACCCGCCGCCGCGGCCTCGGCGTCCTCCAGCGTCTGGCGCAACCCGAAGACGACGACCTCTGCCAGCGTTCCGGCCGGCATCCACTCCACGAGGCTGGAGGGCTCGGTTCCCAGCGCGAAGCCGGCTCGTGCGGACGGCTCGGCGCGGTCGCGGGCGAAGGGCGCGCTTCCGCTGAGCCGAAGGCCGTCGGGCTCGGCGACGAGCACCGCACCGGCGGTCGACACCGCATCGAGCTGCTCTCCGGCACCCATGGAGCGAGCCAGGGCGCCGAGGTCGACGAACGCGGACGCGAGGTGATCGGCCGGCATTCCCTCCATCGTCTCGCGGAAGTCGGCCCGGTCGGCCAGGGCGTCGCCGCCGGCCGCCACGTCGAGGACCGCGCGGATCGCGGCCGCGTCAGGCCCGATCACGAGCATCTCATCCACGAACGCGTAGGCAGCCGTGTCGGACGCTCGCAGCTCGGCGTCGCCGTACATCTCCGCTGTGAAGCTCGAGCCGTCGTCCAGGAGGCGCCCGATCCCCGCGCGGGCGGCATCGGCGTCCTTCACTTCGGCGATCACCACCACCGGCTCGGTGTCGGACGCGTCGTCGGACGGGGGCTGAGCGGCCACCGAGACCTGGTCACCGAGCCAGGGCTTGAGGTCCGATCGGTAGTCGATCCCGGCCGTGGACAGAAGGTTCTGGATGACCTGGTCGACCTTGTCGTCGAGGCTGGCGTCATCGGCGAACCCCGGCAGGCGTCCGATCAGGCCGGAGAGGTTCATCTGCTGCCCGGTCGACGGCCGGAGGTGGACGGTCGCATAGAAGGCAGAGCTGGCCGGAGCAAGCTGGGCGGCGCGATCGGTCCCGGCCGAGAAGAGGAGCAGGTAGGCGCCGACCACGGCGACGCCGGTGAGGCCGATGAGCGCGACGAGCGCGATGACGAGACGATGCATCCGTCAGCGCCCGAGCAGGGCGCCGAGCCCTCCACCCATGCGCGGCAGCTTGCCGCCGGAGAACATCTTCATCATCTTCTGCATCTCGACGAACTGCTTCAGCAGCCGATTGACCTCGGCGGTCGACGTGCCGCTGCCGGTCGCGATGCGCCGACGCCGGCTGGCCTTGATGATGTCCGGCCGGTGGCGCTCTTCCGGGGTCATCGAATCGATGATCGCCTCGATTCGCTTCATCTGGCCCGAGTCGACGGCCGCCTGAGCGGCGCCCGCCATGTCGCCCGCGCCCGGGACCATCTGCAGCAGCTGGCCGATCGGGCCCATCTTCTTGATCTGCTCGAGCTGGCTGCGGAAGTCCTCGAGCGTGAAGCGGTTCTCCATCAGCCGCTGAGCGGCGGCCTCGGCCTCGGCCTGGTCGACGTTCTCCTGGACGCGCTCGACGAGACTGAGGATGTCGCCCATTCCCAGGATGCGCTGCGCCAGCCGATCGGGATGGAAGGGCTCGAGCCCGTCGGTTCGCTCCCCCGTTCCGAGGAAGGCGACCGGCAGCCCGGTCGCCGCCCGGATGCTCAGCGCGGCGCCGCCCCGAGCGTCGCCATCCATCTTGGTCAGGACCAGCCCCGTCACCGGCAGGCGGGCGTGGAATGCCTCCGCGACGCGGACCGATTCCTGACCGGTCATGGCGTCGACGACGAGCAGCGTCTCGGATGGGGTCACCGTGCCGGAGATGCGCACCAGCTCGTCCATCATCGCGTCATCGACGTGGAGGCGGCCGGCGGTGTCGAGGATCATGACGTCGTGCCCGCGCGCCTTCGCCGCCTCGAGCCCGGACCGAGCCACCTCGAGGGCCGGCGTCCCGATCGGCCGGGTGTGGACCTCGGCGCCGATCTGATCGCCGAGCTGGACCAGCTGGTCGACGGCAGCGGGCCGATAGACGTCGGCCGCGACGAGAATGGGACGCCGCCCCTCCTTGCGAAGCCGGACGGCGAGCTTGGCCGCCGTGGTCGTCTTCCCGGATCCCTGGAGGCCCACCATCATGATCACGGCCGGACGCGCGTCGAGGGCGAGGTGCGCGCGCTGCCCGCCGAGGACCTCGACCAGCTCGTCGTGCACGATCTTGACGATCTGCTGCCCGGGGTTGACGCCGGTCAGCACCTCGGAGCCGATGGCACGCTCGCGCACGTGGGCGACGAAATCCTTCACGACTCGGAAGTTGACGTCCGCCTCGAGCAGCGCGAGACGAATCTCGCGCAGAGCGACGTCGAGATCGGCCTCGGTGATCTTCGCTTTGCCGCGCAGGCGCTGGGTGACCGCCTGGAGGCGGCCGGACAGGGACTCGAACATGGGTGATCCGGTACGGAGGTCAGGCTCGGCGCGACGACGCCGGCGCACGGCCGCCCATTCTAGGGCCGCGGCTCGTGGGCGGCAACGAAGCCTCTGTCCCTACTCGGCGAACAACCACTCCACGAAGGCCTCCGGCTCGAACGGGGCCAGCGCATCCAGCTCCTCGCCGACGCCCGCGAACAGGATCGGGACGGCCAGGCGGTCGGCGACCGCGAGCGCCACGCCTCCCTTGGCAGTGCCGTCGAGCTTGGTGAGGACGATGCCGGTGACACCCACCTCGCGGCTGAACGCCTCCGCCTGGACGAGGCCGTTCTGCCCGGTGGTGGCGTCCAGCACGAGCAGCACGTGCCGGGGCTGGTCCGGCAGGCGTCGCTCGATCACGCGGCGCACCTTCGCCAGCTCGTCCATGAGCTGCTGCTTGTTCTGGAGGCGCCCGGCGGTGTCGATGAGCACCGCATCGAGGCCGCGCGACTCGGCGGCAGCCACGGCGTCGAAGGCCACCGCGCCGGGGTCGGCGCCGGTGCGCTGGGCGACGACCGGCACGCCGATCTGCTCGCCCCAGATCCGCAGCTGCTCCACGGCGGCCGCCCGGAAGGTGTCCCCCGCCGCGAGCGCCAGGGTCCGACCCTCTGCCCGCAGACGGTGGGCGAGTTTCGCGATCGTCGTCGTCTTGCCGGTTCCGTTGACCCCGACGAACAGGATCACCGCCGGCGCCGGCCCCAGTTCGAACTGGCCGGAGCCAGCAGCGGCGAGCCGGTCGCGGATCTCGGTCGACAGGGCGCGGCGGGCATCCTCGCCGGTGCGGCCGCCCTCCCGTCGCATCCGCTCGCGTGCCGCCTCGACGAGCTCGAGCGTGGTCGTGGCGCCCACATCGGCGGCGATGAGCGTCTCCTCCACCTCGTCCCAGGTGGCGTCGGTTGCCGTCGTCCCCGAACCCAGGATCGAGCGGAGGCGGGATCCCAGGCCGGACGGGCGCGCCCGCAGCCCCATCCCGCCGGGTTCGCGGCGAGGCCGCGCGACGGTCATCGGGGGTGGGCTGGCGTCTGGCGCGACGGCGGGCTCGTGGGCCTCTGGCGCCGACTCCGGCGCCTCGCGCTCCGGTGGCTGGGCCTCCCTGCGACGCCAGAACACCTAGGCGCCCACCTCGACCGGCACATCGGCCAGGCGCAGGGAGAGCACGCGGCTCACGGCGGCATCGGTCATCGTCACGCCATAGATGGTATCCGCCACCTCGATCGTTGCCCGGTTGTGCGTGATCACCACGAAGTCGATCGACTCGCTCAGCTTGCGCAGCGCCTGGGCGAAGCGCCCGATGTTGGCCTCGTCCAGCGCGGCGTCGACCTCGTCGAGGATGCAGAACGGCACGGGATTCACCGTCAGCATCGCGAACAGGAGCGCGACGCCGGTGAGGGCACGCTCGCCGCCAGACAGCATCGCCAGGCGCTGCAGCCGCTTGCCGGGCGGCCGCACCACGATCTCGATTCCGCCGGGCGCATCGCCATCGGCCTCGTCGGCCATCTGCAGCGATCCCGACCCGCCGGCGAACAGGAGCCGGCAGAACTCGTCGAACTTCTCGGCGATGGCCCGGAAGGCCGCGTCGAACTGACCGGCGATCTCCCCGTCGAGCGTGGCGATCAGCTCCTGGGTCGAGGCGATCGCCTCGCGCAGGTCCTGCTCCTGGCTCGTCATCTCCTCCAGGCGGCCGGAAAGCTCCCGGTGCTCCTCGACGGCGAATGGGTTGACCGATCCGACCTGTGCCAGCGTGCGACGCACGCGACGCAGCTCCGACTCCACCGATTCGTCATCGAGCGCGTCGATCTCGTCCATCGGCGCCTCCGCATCGGTCTCCGGCAGCCCTTCGAGCGCAAGCTCGTGCTCGCGAGCGAGGGAGGCGAGCGCTTCATCACGCCGCGACGCCTCGATCGCGGTCGCCTGCGCGCGTCGTTCGAGCTCGCCCAGCCTGGCCCCGATGCCACCTCGGTCGCGCTCGAGATCGAGGAGCTCACGCCGCCGCTCGCCGCGCGCGGACTCGGCGCTGGTCGCGCGGTCCTGCACGGCGCCATCCGCCTCTCGTGCCGCCGCCAGCGCGGCTGCGACCTCCGATCGTTCGTCCGCCAGCCGCTCCAGCGCATCTCGGCGGGCCGGGAGCCCGGCGCTCAGCTGAGCGACGCGCGCCTCGCGCAGGGCCCGCTGCCGCCGCCCATCCGCCGTTCGGGTCTCGGCCGCCTCGGCCGCCTGCCGGGCCGCGGTCCAGGTTGCCCGGCGCTCGTCCCGCCGCGTCGCGACCCGATCGCGTTCGGCGCGGGCGGCATCCGCTCGAGCCTGGAGCTTGGCAAGATCGGCGCTCGGCTCGTCCTGCGCCCGCGACTGGCCGGGACCCGGTGCGAGGTTGGCCAGCTCGGTCTCCAGCTCCGTGCCACGACGGGTCGACCGCTCGGCGCGCGCCTGCGCCGCGTCAAGCTCGCCTCGCGCTCGTCGATCGGCCCCGTCGGCGGCTTCGGCCGCGTCTCGTGCTGACAGATGCTGCTCACGCGCCCGACGCAGGCGCTCGGTCGCGGCATGTGCCGCGGCCTGCGCATCCGTGTTGCGCCGTTCCAGGTCGCGCAGCGCGTCGGACAGCTCGCGACGGCGGGCATGGGCGCGCACGGCGGCACCGCCGGCGGGATCGGCGCGACCGCGAAGCAGGACGACGCCGCGCTCGTCCGCCAGGTCGCCGTCGGGCGTCACCGCACTCCAGCCGGGTGGCAGGGCGCGCCAGCCGGCGAGGAGCGCGCCGACGTCGCTCGCCACCACGGTGCGGTGAAAGACCAGCGGTGCCGCTGCGGTTCCCACCCATTCGGCCAGGGTGCGGTCGGCCCCGATGGCGCGGAGCGCCTCGCCGCGGGAGCCGGCGTCGGAGTCCCCGGACGAGGCGAGCAGCCGCGCCGCGCCGCGAGCGTCGGTCATGCTGCTGGTGGGATCGTCGCTGCTCCACAGCAGCGCCCCCTCCAGCTCCCCGCCAACCACGGCTTCGATGGCCGGCCACGCCTCCTCCGGCGCGTGCAGTCCATCGAGCAGGGTCGGCCATCCCGCTTCCGAGAGCCTCCGGCCGAGCCGGGACGATGCATCGTGCGGCTCACTGATCGCCTCCAGCTCGGCGCGAACCGCGCGCAGACGCTCCCCGATCTCGACGACCGCGTGCGCCGCCCGGTCGGCTTCGGCCTGCGCCGCATCGCGCTCGGCCGTGGCGCCATCGAACGCGGTGGCGGCCTGGGCCGATCGCGCCCGCGCCTCCGCGGCGGCCTCCGACGCGGTGCGCAGTGCGGCCTCGGCCTGTTGCGCCTCGCTGCGTGCCGCTTCGA
The DNA here is from genome assembly GCA_035463095.1 of Candidatus Angelobacter sp. Taxonomy (GTDB): domain Bacteria; phylum Chloroflexota; class Limnocylindria; order QHBO01; family QHBO01; genus JACDBZ01. The sequence goes on from DATHTR010000030.1 coordinate 14,105, forward strand.
GCTCCCGGGTCGCCTGCTCGTGGCGGGCCTGCCGCCGCGTGGCCTCCTCCGAGGCGCGGGCCGCAGCCGCGATGCGATCGCTCTCCCGGGATCGAACGACTGCCACGGCGTCCTCCGCCGCGAGCAGCGCTTCATCTGCTGCAGCGAGCTCGGCCACGGCGGCTCGCCACGCATCCTCGGCCGCCGTCGCGTCCGCCAGGGCCGGGGCCACGGCCGCGTCGGCCGTTCCGTCGGCCAGCTCGGCCAGGGCACGTTCGGCGTCGGCGAGCTCCGCCTGCTCGCGGTCGATCGAGGCTTCCAGCTCGGCGATCCGTGCCACGACGGCCTCGAGCCGTCCCTCACTCCGGATCACCGCCTCGCGTGTGCGCTCGCGCTCCGTGGTGGTGGCCCGCGCGAACTCCTCCGCCTCCCAGTATCGACGCTCCGCCTCGGCGATCGCGCGGCGACCGGATTCCTCGGACTCGCGGAACGCCGCCAGCGCCGCCTCCGCCGCCGCGGCCTCTCGCCTCGCCTCGCCGAGCGCGGCACGGGCCGTACGCTCGCGGCGCTGGTGGGAGGCGCTGACCAGCGCCCGCGCCCTGGCACCGAGGGCGTCGTGCTGTTGCTGGTGTTCCGCCTGGAGCGCGAGACGGCGCACCTGCGGCTTGAGCTCCCCGACGATGTCGCTGACACGCGACAGGTTGTCGAGTGCCTTCGCGAGCCGCGACATCGCCTCGTTGCGCCGGACCTGGAGGCCCTTGACGCCGGCCGCCTCCTCGAACAGCTGACGTCGCTCCTCGGGGCGAAGCGAGAGGGCGGCGTCCACGGTCCCCTGTCCGACGACCACCAGCTCGTTGGCACCGAGCCTCCCCTCTCCGAGCAGCTCGACCACGTCCCGCAGCCGCGCTCGGGCGCCATTGATGAGGTACTCGCTGTCGCCGGATCGGTACGATCGGCGCCCGATCGAGACCTCGGCGAAGTCGATCGGCAGCCAGCCATCGGCGTTGTCGAGGGTGAGCACGGCCTCCGCCATGCCCTGTGGCTTGCGCTGTTCCGATCCGGCGAAGATGACATCGTCGGACCGGCGCGTGCGGAGCGATCGATTCGACTGCTCGCCGAGCACCCAGCGGACCGCATCGGCCATGTTGCTCTTGCCGGAGCCGTTCGGACCGATCACGGCATTCACGCCTGGCTCGAAGACGAAGCGGGTCTGGTCAGCGAAGGACTTGAAGCCGTGAAGCCGAAGCTCCCTGAGCCGGCTCATGGCGCGTCCACCTCGGATCCGTCCCCCGTCAGCTCGGCCAGCGCCATGGCCGCGGCCTGCTCTTCCGCGCGCTGTCGGCTCGAGCCGGTACCGGCGCCGATCACCTGCCCATCGAGCCGCGCCTGCACGGCGAACAGCTGCTCGTGGGGCGGTCCCTCGGTGCTGAGGAGGTGATAGGTGGGCTTCAGCGCGTGGTGGCGCTGCGTCCACTCCTGGAGGCGGGATTTCGCCGACTTCGGCGGGCCGTCCCGGTCATCCAGCGCGTCGAGGCGCTTCTCGAACACGCGCATGAGGAGTGCCTCGGTCAATCCGTTGCCCTCCGTCAGGGACAGAGCGCCGGCGAGAGCCTCGAAGCAGGCAGCCAGGACGGACGGGCGGGTGGCGCCGCCCGCGTCGGTTTCCCCGCGCCCGAGCAGCAGGTGGCGGTCGAGACCGAGGTCGAGGGCGACCGCCGCCAGCGCATCGCGATTCACGAGTGCTGCACGTCGAGCGGTGAGGAATCCCTCGTCCTCGTCGGGGTGTCGGTCGTAGAGCAGCCGGCTCACCGCCAGCCCGATCACGGCGTCACCGTAGAACTCGAGCCGTTCGTTGTGACCCGCGACCGCAGTCGGGTTCTCGTTGAAGTAGGAGCTGTGGACGAACGCCTGACGGACGAGCTCCGGGTCCGAGAGGGCGACGCCGAGGCGGTCGCCCAGCTCGTCCAGGGAGGGAGCCTCCATGGGTGGGTCGCCCTACTGCTGGTGCTCCTCGATGTACTCGACCGCGTCTGAGACCTTCTGGATGCGCTCCGCATCCTCGTCGCTGATCTCCATGCCGAACTCCTCCTCGAGGCTCATGATGAGCTCGACCAGGTCGAGAGAGTCGGCGTTGAGATCCTCGACGAACGAGGCCTGCGGGGTGACCTCCTCCTCGTCGACGCCGAGCTGTTCGACGATGATCTTCTTGAGGCGTTCGAACGTGGTGCCGTCTGTCACAGGTTTCAGGCTCCTCCACCCGGTGATCTGGAAACGCTTCCGAGCACGCCATTGACGAGGCGTCGCGCCGAGTCGCCGGCGTAGATCCGGGCGAGGGATACGGAATCACGCATCGTCTCCCCGCTCGGGGTCGCGGCGGAGTATAGCACCTCGTAGAGCGCGCTCCGGAGGATCGTGCGCTCCACGCGGCCGAGCTCAGGGACGGGGATCAGGGGCGCCTCGGCGGCGATCCGCGCGTCCAGGTCTGCGCGGTGCTCGACGACCCCGGCCACGATCCGGGCGGCATGGTCGCGCACCTCGTCCGACACGCCGCGCTCGTCCGCCACGCGCCCGAGTGCGCTGACCGCGCTGCCCGGTCGGAACTCGTCCTCGAACAGGGCGAGCATCGCGAGCCTTCGTGCCAGCAGTCCGTCCGCGGTGCGCTCGGCGCGACGGGAGGAGGCCGGCATGGTCAGCTCCGCTCCGCGCGCCGGTCGCGGTCGCGGTCGCGATGCAGCCGAGCGGCGATGCGGGACCGGACTCCACGGTGGGCCAGCGCGGGGTGCTCCCGCGTCCACTGCTCGATCAGATCGGGGATCCCGGCGTGCGCAGCCTCAGATCCGACGCGGATGGCGTGCTCCATCATCCTCGCCTTCGCGCGGCCATGGGTCACGATGCTGACACCCTTCACGCCGAGCAGGGGCGCCCCGCCGTATCGCTCGTAGTCGAATCGTGTCTTCAGTCGGTCGAAGCCCGGCTTCAAAGCCAGGAGCGCGAGCGGCGCGATCGGCCCCTGCTGCAGATCCTCGCGCAGCGACCGGAAGATGAAGCTGGTGATGCCCTCGAAGAACTTGATCACGACGTTGCCGACGAAGCCGTCGCAGACCACGACATCGGCGCGGTGGGCAATCATGTCGTGCGCCTCCACGTTGCCGACGAAGTGGAGGTCGGCGTGCGACAGCCGCTCGTGCGCCTCGCGAGCCAGCGCATCCCCCTTCTCGGTTTCCTCGCCGATGTTCAGCAGGCCGATGCGAGGATGCTTCACGTGGAGGACATGCTCGGCGAAGATCGCACCCATCGCCGCGAACTGGACGAGGTGCTCGGCATGCGAGTCCACATTGGCGCCGACGTCGAGGAGCATCACCGGCCCGGTCGCGGTGACCATGTGGGCGGGCAGGGCGGGACGGTCGATGCCCTGGATCCGCCCCAGCCGGAAGACGGCGGCGGCCATGGTCGCGCCCGTCGAGCCCGCGCTCACCACCGCGTCGGCTGACCCGTCGCGGACGAGGTCGGTGGCCACCACGATCGACGCCCTGCGCTTCTGGCGCAGGGCCGTGGCCGGGTGATCCGTCATCTCGATCACTTCCGGAGCGTCGACGAGCCGCACGTTGCCCGGAACCGTACCGGGGTATGCGGCCAGCTCGCGCTCGAGGCGTGGAACGTCGCCGACGAGGAGGATCTCGTCGGGGCTCTTCGTGGCGTAGTCGAGTGCGCCGCGGACGATCTCGCGTGGGGCGTTGTCGCCTCCCATCGCGTCGACCGCGATGCGCATGTTGGCTATCGCTGGCCTTCGACCGGCGTGACCGGCTCGATCGTCACGGCCTCACGACCGGCGTACCAGCCGCAGGTCGGACAGACGTGATGCGCGCGCTTCAGCTCGTGACAGTGGTCGCACTCGACGAGCGGAGGCGCGCTGATCGCGAGATGCGCGCGGCGCTCACCCTGGCGCGCCTTGGATACCTTTCGCTTGGGGACGCCCACGCGGAAACTCCTTGACCAATCAGAACGGGGACGCCGCAGTATAGCCGGAGCATCGGCCCGATGGCGAATGGTCAGCTGGTCCCGTTGCGGTCCTCGTCCTGGAGCAGCGCGGCGAGCGCCGCAAGCCGCGGATCCAGCTCCGGGCCACCGTGGTCATGATCGCCCCGGTCGAGCTTGAGGCCGCACTCGACGCACAGCCCCGGACAGTCCGGGCGGCAGAGCGCGTGCATCGGCTCGGTGAGCGAGAGCTCGTCGTGGAAGGTTCGGGTCAGGTTGATCTCGTGGTGCGCGTCGATGCGGAGCGCCTCCTCGTCGCCGGGAGCGGCAACCACCACCGCGCCCGTCGTCGGATCGAGGCTCGGCAGAAACTCCTCGTCGATCTGGACGGAGACCTCCTCCACGTAGGCGTCGTTGCAGCGGGAGCACTGCCGCCGCAGCGGAGCCTCGAGCTCGCCGCGCACGAGCACGCCGCGATTCGTGCGCTGGAACCGAAGATCGGCGTCGAGAGGGCCGGCAAGCTCAACGTCGGGCCCGAGCGTGAGGTAGTGGTCGCGGAGGCGTGCATCGCGCGTCGCGCCGGGGGGCTCGTGGAGGAGCCCCGCGACGTTGAACGAGCTCATGGGCGGGAGGCGCTGGAGGCCCGCTCCTCCGGGTCGACCACGATCGCCTCGCTGCCACGGGCCGCGCCCTGTCCCTGTCCGTGCTCCGCGGACGGCCGATGGCGTTCGTCCAGCATGTCGATGCCGCGCTTGATGCTGGTGAGTGCCTTGATGCACTCGCCCTCGAGCCGGATCAGGACGCCGGCGGCATACTCGTCCGCACCGCGCCGGACCTCCTGCGCCTCCGACTGGGCGGCGTCGATAATCTCGGCGGCACGCTGTTGCGCGGCCCGCACGAGCTCGCGCTCCTCGAGCATCTGCGCAGCCTGCTCCTGCGCCCGCGCGACGATCTGGTCGCCCTCCTCGCGCGCGCGCTCGGTGATCCGGCCCGCCTCTTCGGTGATCCGTCGCGCCTGGCGCACCTCGTCGGGCACGGACACGCGGAGCTGATCCACAAGCTCGAGCACGGTCGGCTGGTCGAGGACGACGTTGTTCGTCAGCGGCAGCTTCTTGCCGGTGGCGATCAACGACTCCAGGCGCTCGACCAGGAAGATGATGTCCGTGGCGACGACCCTCCTTGGCCGCGATTATACGCGCGCGCTTCCGAGCCGATCGGCGAGTGCTTCCGCCACCGGCGCGGGGACCATGGGCAGGATGTCGCCCCCGAAGCGAGCCACCTCCTTCGTGAGCGAGGAGCTCACGTAGCCGTACTCCAGGGCGGTCATCAGGAAGGTCGTATCGATCTCGGGCGCGAGCTTGCGATTGGTCAGTGCCATCTGCAGCTCGGCCTCGAAGTCGCTCACCGCCCGGAGGCCACGAACGATGAAGCCCGCAGCGTGGCGTCGAGCGAAGTCCACGGTCAGCCCGTCGAACGCGTCCACGCTGACGTGCTCGCCGAGGTCGGCCACGCAGCGGCGAATGAGCTCCGTCCGCTCCTCGATCGCGAACAGGGGCTGCTTCTTCGGGTTGTTCAGGACGCCGATGACGAGCCGATCGAAGAGGCCCGATGCCCGCCGCGCGACGTCGAGGTGCGCGTTCGTCATCGGATCGAACGAGCCGGGGAAGACCGCCACTCTCGTCATGCGTCCGGGGCCTCCATGAAGGTGAGCATCGTCTCGCCGAACCGTCGCTGCCTGGTGACCTCCAGGCCGGGGAGCCCGGGCACCTCGGACCGCCAGAAGTGCTTCAGCACGAGCGTGCCGCCCGGCGCCAGGCGCTCCGCCGCCGCCCGGAGCGGCGCCACGATAGCACGGGCCTCGTACGGCGGATCGGCCAGGACCAGGTCCCAGGGCCCGTCGTGCGCATCGAGGAACCGCTCGACGTCCACGGCGTGAACCGAAGCACGGGTCGCGAGCCGGGTGCGCTCCAGGTTCCTGCGCAGCGCCGCCAGCGCTCCGCGGTGGTGCTCCACGAAGTCGGCCGCATCGGCCCCGCGCGAGAGCGCCTCGATGCCGATGGCGCCGGTGCCCGCGTACAGGTCGAGCACGCGCGCGCCGGGGACGCGGTCGCCGAGGATCGCGAACAGCGTCTCCTTCACCCGATCGGTGATCGGGCGCGTGGACCGATCGCGCGGAGCGGCCAGGGGCACCCCGCGAGCGGATCCGGCCACGACGCGCATCAGGCGGCGTCGCCCTCGGCCTCGACCGCGGCGAAGTCGGCCTGCAGGCGGGCGATGGCCGGCCGCGCGGCCAGGGTCGGGTCATCGGCAACGAGGCGATCGGCAAGCGTGCGCGCCCGCTCGGCCAGCCGCAGGTGGCGCGGATCGAACAGCGAGGCCACGCGCCGCGGCGGCAGGCCGGACTGCCGCGTGCCGAGCAGGTTGCCCGCACCGCGCAGCCCGAGATCGGCCTCCGCGATCTCAAAGCCGTCGGTCGACCCGCGCACGACCTCCAGGCGCCGTCGGGCCAGCTCGTCGGTGGCGTCGGAAAGGAGGATGCAGTACGACCGATGGCTCCCCCGCCCCACCCGTCCGCGGAGCTGGTGAAGCTGCGCCAGCCCGAAGCGCTCGGCATCCTCGATGAGGATGACGCTGGCATTCGGCACGTCGATGCCGACCTCGATCACCGTGGTGGCGACCAGGACGTGCAGCTCGTTCGCCGCGAAGGCCGACATCGTGGCCTCGCGGACATCCGACCGCTGCTGGCCGTGGACGAGCCCGATGCGCAGCCCCGGCAGCGCGCCCTGCAGGCGCTCGTGCTCCGCCTCGGCGCTCGCCGCCTGCAGCGCCTCCGACTCGGCGACGAGCGGCACCACCACGAACGCCTGCCGCCCCGCAGCGGCCTCGTCGCCGATGAAGGCCTCGATCCTCGGCATCGCGCTCCGATCGCGGATCTCGGTCCGGATCGGCGTGCGTCCGGGCGGCAGCTGTCGAATGGTCGAGATCGACAGGTCGCCGTACACGGTCAGCGCCAGCGTGCGCGGGATCGGCGTCGCCGTCAGCGCGAGCAGGTGCGGCTCGCCGTCCGTCGCCTTCGCCTGGAGCGCGGCGCGCTGGCCCACCCCGAACCGATGCTGCTCGTCGACGATGGCGAGGGCGAGCCGCGGAAACGCGACCGCCTCGCTGATGACGGCGTGCGTGCCGATGACCACCTCGGCCATGCCACCGGCAATCGCGTCGTGGATCTCTCGCTTGCGCGCCGGCGGCAGCGATCCGGACAGGAACTCTGCCCGGACGCCGAGCCGCTCGAGGAGAGGGGCCAGTCCGGTGTGGTGCTGGCGGGCCAGGATCTCGGTCGGCGCCATGAGGGCGGCCTGCCAGCCGGCGCGCACCGCGCTCGCCAGCGCCATCGCTGCCACCGCCGTCTTGCCGCTGCCGACGTCGCCCTGCAGCAGCCGGCGCATCGGCCGCTCGGCCGCCAGGTCGGCCCCGATCGCCTCGACCGCCGCCGCCTGGTCGTCGGTGAGCGTGAACGGCAGGGCGGCGACGATCTCCGCGCGAGCCTCGGCGCCGATGTCGATGGCCGGTGCGCGCTGATGCTCGCGCGCCGCGCGCGCCTGGGCCAGGGTCAGCTGCAGGGCCAGCAGCTCGTCGAAGGCGAGCCGATCGAGCGCCGGCGTGACATCCGCCACGCCCTCGGGGAAGTGCGCCGCCCGCAGGGCCTCCTCCAGGCCCGGCAGGCCGGCCCGCTCATCCGGCGGCAGCGGATCGGTCACCGCGGGCAGCGCCACCTCCAGGATGCGAGCCAACAGCTCGCGCAGCCGCTTCTGGCTGACGCCGGCGGCAAGGTGGTAGACCGGCACCACCCGGCCGGTGTGGATCGACTCGTGGCCGACCGGGCTGAACTCCGGCGATGTGAACTGCGCGCGCCAGCCCCGCTGGCTGACCTTGCCGGAGACGAGGATCTCGTCACCGACCTGGAGCCGTCGCTCCACGAAACGGCGGCCGAACCAGACCGCCTCGGCCGATCCCGTCTCGTCGCTGAGCTGGGCGATCACGCGCTGGGGCCGGCGCTTGAATCCGGGCTCGACGCGCACCGCCTCGACGCGCACCCGAGCCGACTGCTTCTCGTCCGGCACGAGCGCGGCGACGGTCCGCACGTCGCTGAAGTCGTCGTAGCGGAACGGCAGGTACCACAGCGCGTGGCGGGGAGTCGTGATCCGGAGCCTGCGCAGCGCCGCCGTGCTCCGGCGGAGATCCGGGAGGACGTCGGGGATCGGGCGGTCGAGGGCCTCGGCGTCGAGCCGCCGCGATTGCATGGCTCGATCGTAGCGTGCTACGATCTCGGCCGCGCCGGCGCACCGCGCCGGTCTCGTTGTGAGTGGAGACCCCTTCGACCATGGCCCGTGTCTGCGATATCTGCGGCAAGCGTCCGATCACCGGCTGGAACCCCCAGTCGGTCGGGATGAACCGCAAGCGCGCCCTGCGCCGATGGCTGCCGAACCTTCAGGCCATGACGGTCGTGCGCGACGGCCGCACCGAGAAGGTCAAGGCCTGCAGCCGCTGCCGTCGCACCTCCCAGAAGGTCTGACCACCTTCGTTCCCTGAGCGCCGAGACGCCCGCGCCGCGAGTCGCAGGCGTCGTGCTAGAGCACGTCGGCCGAATCGAGCACCAGGGTGAAGGGACCGTCGTTCACGAGCTCCACGGTCATCTCCGCCCCGAACCGCCCGGTCTCCACCCGCAGCCCATGGCCCCGGAGGCGCTCCACGAAGCGATCCACCAGCGGATTCGCCTGCTCCGGCAGGGCCGCCGGTGTGAACCCGGGACGCCGCCCACGCCGCACGTCGGCGTAGAGCGTGAACTGGCTCACCACGAGCAGGTCGCCGCCCGCCTCGGCGATGGCGACGTTGGTCCGCCCTTCGGCGTCCTCGAAGTAGCGCAGCCCGACGAGCTTGTCCGCCATCCGGTCGACGATCTCCACCGTGTCCTCGCGGCCGATGCCGGCCAGCACCATCGACCCTGCGCCGATGGTGCCGAGCTCCTCGTCGCCGGCTCGCACCGACGCGCGCGTCACGCGCTGAACGACCAGGCGCATCCGGTCAGGGCGAGTCCGTCGGCGTCGGGCTCTCGTCCGGCGACGCCGAGGGTGACGGTGGGACGATCTCGGTCATCGGCGCCGAGTCCTCACCCTCGCGCGGCGGGCCGAGCGCAGCCTCGGTGAAGGTCGCCCGCGCGTTCCAGATCATCCAGCCGGCGGCACCCCGATCGGCCGAGGCCTCCATCTGGGCGCGCACCTGGTCGGCGGTATAGGGCGGGAACTGCCCGTAGCCGAAGTCCTGGATCCAGGGCCGAATCACCACCGGCAGGCCCTCGGCCTGTCGGTTCATGACCTCGAGCGTCCGGTCGATCACCTCGTACGGGAAGTTGTTCGGCACCTCGAAGCCGAACACGCCCGGCCCGTAGTGGCTGGGGTAGACCATGGGGCTGAAGTAGTCGACGTACGGCATGATCACCTCGGGCCGCTGGCCGATGCCCTGGTCGTCGGGAACGATGAAGCTGATCGGGAACACGTCCGCCGACAGGAATGCGCGGGTCGGCGCGATGGTGTCGCTCACCAGGCGGAGGACGCGGCCGATGTGAGGCAGCCGGAAGGACTGGGTGTTCGGCAGGTTCGTATCGGCCCGGGCGTACGGTCCGTCGCTGAAGAAGCGGATGTAGTCGAGCTGGACCTCGTCGAAGCCCTTGTCGGCGAGATCGCGCGCCACGGCGGCGACGTACTCCCCGACCCCCGGCGCCGCAGGATCGAGCCAGGCGCCGCCGATGTTGTCGCGCCACGGGCCGCCGGTCGCGGTGTCCCCGACCGCGAGCTCCGGACGGGCATCGGCCAGGGTGTTGTCCTTCATGACCACCATCCGCGCGATGGTGTAGATTCCCCGCTCCTTCAGCCGAGGCAGCAGGTCGGCGAGGTCGAAGATCGGGCTCTCGCGGACGGCGCCGACCTCCACGGCTTCGGGGAGATCGGTGGCGTGGAACAGGCGCCCATCGGTCTCCTTGACGTCGATGACGAGCGCATTCACCTCCGTGCGATCGATGAGGTCGAGCATCGTGTCGAGGCGGCCCGGAGCTTCGAAAATCGCCGCCGGTGCGTACAGCGCGCGCGCCTCGAACGGTTGCATGACGAGATCCTTCGTCATCTCCGCGTCGATCGGGATCAGGCCCAGCCGATAGCCGGGCATCTTGTAGACGATCGTCCCCTCCTCCGGGACGTCCGGGAGCTCGTAGGCGCCGTCCTCGTCGGTCCGGGCGATCAGCTCGCCGCCCTCGACGAACACGCGCGCGCCGACCACCGGCTCCCCGGCCGGATCCACGAGACGCCCGCTGAGCAGGTTGCGGCGCAGCTCCACGCGGAGCTCGCCCTCGTCGGGGATCTCGTCGCTCGCGGCATCGTGGTTCGGCGCGTCGATCTCGACCGACGCCCCGCGCATGGCCGTCAGCGTCACGCTGCCGTCATCGTCGGTCCCGGCCGTCCGGTCCTCGACGGTGACCGAGGCGCCCGCGACCGGCTCCCCGCTCCCCAGCTCGACGACCGTGATCGCCACCTCCCGCGGCTGCTCCGGCGTGGGCTCCGGCGTCGGGACGAACGGGAGCTGCGGCCCGTCCTCCGAACACGCGGCAAGCGCCAACGCGAAGGCGAGGAGGACGAGGACGAGGACGAGCGGATCGTGGCGCGGGGATCGGAGCGGCAGCAGCGTCAGGTCCTTTCGGGAAGGGAAACGGCGGTGGCGGCCGCGCGAAGGGCGGCCACGGTGGGAGCCAGGTCTCCCTCGCTACTGTACAGGGCGCTGCCGGTCACCAGGACGTCGCCACCACCCCCGAACGCGGAGGCGATGGTGTCCAGGTTGACACCGCCGTCGACGCCGATCTCGACACCCGTTTCGCGCCGATCCACCTCGGTCCGCAGGGCAGTCAGCTTCGGAAGAACCTCGGCCATGAATGACTGCCCTCCCCAGCCGGGGTGCACGGTCATGACCAGGACGAGGTCGACTCGATCGAGGTACGGCAGGACGGCCTCGGCCGCGGTCTCGGGGTTCAACGCGATCCCGGGGCGCTTGCCCGACGCTTCGATCGCATCGATCACGGCCGCGGGGTCGTCATCGGCCTCGACGTGGAAGACGATGAGATCGCTTCCCGCGTCGGCAAAGCGTTCGGCGTACCGCAGGGGGTCGCTGATCATGAGGTGGCTGTGGAACGGGAGCGCCGTCGCCGATCGGACGGCGCCGACCACGACCGGGCCCATGGTCAGGTTGTCGACGAAGTGGCCGTCCATGACGTCGAGATGGATCGAGTCCACACCCCCATCGGCCGCGCGCCGGACCTCGTCGCCCAGGCGTGCGAAGTCGGCGTTCAGGATGCTGGCGCTGATCTGCGGGCGTCGGCTCACGGCAGCCGGCCCGCGGGCGACGCCCCGGACCGCGCGTCCCGAAGCGACCTGCCCGCCAGCTGGGCGTGCAGCTGGCCACACGCCGCGTCGATCTCCCGTCCCCGGGTGTCCCGCACCGTGACCGACAGGCCGCCGGCCTCCAGGCGCTGCACGAAGTCACGGATGCGCGCCGCCGGCGTGCCGCTCCATCGGCTCCCGGGAGTCGGATTCAGCGGGATGAGGTTGACGTGCGAGCGCCAGCCGGAGGCCAGCTGCACCAGTCCGTCCGCCTGCTGGTCGGTGTCGTTCAGGCCGTCGATCATCACGTACTCGAGGCTCACGCGCCGGCCGGTGCGCGCCGCGAACCGACGCCCCGCCGCGACGACCTCGGCCACAGGCCACTTGCGGTTGATCGGGACCAGCTCGTCCCGAAGCGTATCGGTGGCGGCATGAAGGCTGATGGCCAGGTTGACCTGCGGCAGCTCGTCCACCATCCGGTCCATGCCTGGCACGACGCCCGAGGTCGAGACGGTGATGTGGCGGGCGCCGATGCCCAGCCGATCCGGGTCGTTCAGGAGACGAACCGCCTCGAAGACGCGATCCGCGTTGTTGAGCGGCTCCCCCATTCCCATGAACACGATGTTGTAGTGACCGCGCGACGCGTCGCCCAGCGCCTGCCAGGGCGGTCGGTGCCAGTGGAGCACCTGGTCCACGATCTCGCCTGGCGTCAGCTGGCGGCCGAAGCCGGCCTGCCCGGTCGCGCAGAACGGGCAATTGACGGCGCAGCCTGCCTGGGAGCTGATGCAGATCGTGGTGCGCTCGGCCGCCGATGCTCGCGCCGGGTAGCGCATGAGCACCGACTCGATCCGCTGCCCGTCGCTGAGCTCGTGGACCGCCTTCGCGGTCAGGCCGGCATCGGCCTCGATCACGTGGCTGTCGACGATGGTCGAGAAGCGGAACGCGGTGGCGAGCGCCGGACGGAGCGCCACGGGAAGGTCGGTCAGATCCTCGAACCCGCCGGCGTCGGGCCGGTGCGACCCGGCGAGGATCTGCCTGGCCCGGTACGCAGGCTCGCCGCGGGCTTCGAGCCACGCGGCGAGCGAGTGCGGGTCGACCTCGCTGATGGCGGGCAGCGGCCCCGCCAGCGGGAGCTCAGTTCCGGCGACCAAAGATCAGATACGCGTAGTAGAGGAATGTCAGCAGGGCCGTGAGGGCACCCGCCACGTAGGTCCAGGCCGCGGCCTTCAGCACGGCGCGAGCCCCGTCCTGGCGCTCGCCGACCATCCCCAGCCCATTGACGAAGGCCAGCGCCTTGCCGGACGCGCCGATCTCGACCGGGAGCGTGGCAAAGGTGAAGACCACCGCCGCGCCGAACGCGATGAGGCCAACGATGGCCAGGCCGGTGAGCTGGAAGATCACACCCGCGATGACGAGCCACGGGGCGATGCTCGAGCCGAACTGGGCGGCCGGAACGATGGCCTGGCGAAGCGCCATCATCGGGTCGTTCTGCTGGTGCTGGAGCGCGTGGCCGACCTCATGGGCGATGACAGCCGCTGCGGCCACCGAGAGGCGTGAGCCACCCGAGCGAAACCCGCCTCCCTCCAGGCTCGAGGCATCGGCCACCTGGGTGGAGACGCGCAGGATCTTTCCGCGCGGGTCGTAGTGGTCGGTCAGCTTGCCCGGCGTCGGCTCGATCCTGACGTGCTGGAGCCCCTGCCGGTCGAGGAGCCGGCGGGCGAAGTCGAAAGCATCCATGTTGATGCCCGAGTCGACCTTCGACCACGTCGCATAGGTCGAGCGGACGCGCCAGGCCGCCCACCCCGTGATGGCGATGGTCGGGATGAGGACGGCGAAGATGTAGAGCGGGTCGAAGATCATGCGTTCTGCCCACCTCCGAGAGGGCCAAGGGGAGTATATCCGACCGTGGCGGCCGGTTCTCCGGCGCCGGATGGTCACCCATCGCAGGCCCGGCACGCCTCCTGCGGAGTCATCGGACAGATATCAATCCGACGAACGCCAGGAGATCCCGATGAACCTGTTCGACCGCTTCCTCGCCCGGGGCGAGGAAGTCACCAACGAAACCGCCCGGCGCGCCCGCTACGCGGCCCGCGGCCGGGAATCCGGCGGCCTGCTCCGACGCCTGCTCGTCGTCGCTGGCTCGGCCGTCGCCGGAGCCGCGGCGGCGCTGCTGCTGGACCCCGCGCGCGGCCGCTCGCGCCGAGCCCGGCTCGCCGATCAGGCCGCAGCCACCGTCCGCCGCGGCGCTCGCATCACCGAGCGGGCCGTCCGCCGCGTGCGCGGCGAGGTCTCCGGACGGATGTCCGCGATGCGCCACGCCAACAGCGAGGGCGACCCGTTCCCGGACGACGTCACCCTCTCCGATCGTGTGCAGTCCGAGCTGTTCCGGGACGAGCGCATTCCCAAGGGCCAGCTCAACGTGAACGTGGAGCGAGGGATCGTCGTCCTGCGCGGCGAGGTCCCCGACGAGTCCATGCGTGCCGACCTCGCCCAGCGCGTCGAGGCGATGCCCGGCGTGTGGGCCGTGCGGAATCTCCTGCACCTCCCGGGCGAGACGGCTCCCCACGAGGCGGTCGCCGTCTCCTAGCGCGCGACCTCGTCCGGCCGGCCGGCCCCGAGCAGCACGTGCTCGCGGGCCAGGCCGCGCCGCCAGGCATCGGCCGGCATCGCCGGGCGACCCTCGGGCTGCACCACCTCCAGCTGCAGCGCACCGACCCCGGCCGCCACGCACGGCGTCACGCCGGGCAGCAGCGAGCCGATCGGAATGTCATCGACGCCGGGAACCGGGCGGGCGCGGCGGATGTGGAGCCGTCGACCGTCGATCGTCGTCCACGCCCCCGGCCACGGCTGGAGCGCGCGCACCTTGCGGTCGATCTCCGCGGCGGGCCGGCGCCAGTCGATCCAGCCGTCCATTCGGGTGAACGGGTGAACGTGGGTCGCCGCATCGGCGTCCTGGTCCCGTGACTCCAGCTCTCCGGCCGCCCACGGCTGGAGCTCGCCGGGAACCGTCTCAGCCGCAAGATCGGCCAGGGCCGTCTCCAGCTCGGGCGTGGTCTCTCGACCGGTGAGCGGGACGGACCACTGGCCGACGATCGGCCCGGCATCCAGCTCGGGGGTCATGATCATGAGCGTCACCCCGCCCTCCGGGTCCCCGGCGAGGATGGTCCCCGCCACCGGCGCGGCCCCCCGATGACGCGGCAGGAGGGACGGGTGCACGTTCAGGGGCGGACGTGGCGCGAGCTCGAGGAGGTCGCGCGGGACGAGCTGGCCGTACGAGACGAGCAGCAGCCCATCGGGGGCGAAGGCACGGAGGGCCTCGCGCGCCTCATCGGAGCGCAGACGCTCCGGCGTGATGACCCGGATCCCATGCTCGCGGGCGTACGACGCGATCGGGGTGGCGCGCACGCGCAGCCGGCGGCCGGCAGGTCGATCGGGCTGGCTGACGACGAGCAGATCGTCGGCCATCGTCGCAACCCGCTCGAGGAGCGGGACGCCGAATGCGCCCGTGCCGAGAAACGCGATGCTCCCGATGCGACCCACTAGATCCCGGCGGCCGTCTGCTCGGCAGTCGTCTCCACCTCGCCGACGTCGTCCACGTCATCGGCCTCGCGGACGCGGACGAGCTCCTCGAGCGACTCGAGGTGGTCGATGTAGAGGTGACCGTTGAGGTGGTCGATCTCGTGCTGGAGCGCTCGGGCGAACAGCTCCGTACCCTTCGCCCGGATCTCCCTGCCATGACGGTCGCGGCCCTTGACGGTGACCTTCGCGAAGCGCGGCGTCTCGGCGACGTAGCCGGGGATCGAGAGGCACCCTTCCCAATCGAGCTGCTCGCCCGAGGCCTTCACGATCTCCGGGTTGACGAGCTCCGTGACCTGGTCATCGATCTCGATGACGGTGACCTGCAGGGGCACGCCGATCTGGTTCGCGGCAAGGCCCACGCCCGGCGCATCCCGCATCGTCTCGAGCATGTCGTCGAGGAGCCGATGCAGGCTGGCGTCGAACGAGGACACCCGCTTCGTGCGCTCACGGAGGATGGGCGCCTCGGCGGTCAGGATGGGTCGGATCGCCATGGCGTCGAGCATTGTAGCCATCACAAGAGCGACTCCGGGTCGACATCGATCGCCACGCCGGGTGGCACGCGCTCGAGGGCGGCGGCCCGGACCCTGGCCTCGGGCGCCCGGACGAGCACGCCGAACCGATATCTCCCCGCGCGCCGCGCAACGTACGCCGGCAGCGGTCCGAGGATCTCCACGCCCTCGATCGACACCGCGTCCGCGGCGCGCCGAGCCCGTTCCTCGGCTCGCCCCCGGTCCGTATCGGCCACCAGCAGCCGGGCGAGGACGCTGAACGGCGGATACCCCAGCAGCCGGCGGCGGAGCAGCTCGTCGTCCGCGAACCCGTCGGTGTCGAGGGTCGCAGCGTGCCGGATCGCGTAGTGGGACGGCGCGTAGGCCTGGATCACCACCCGTCCGGGCCGTTCGCCGCGGCCCGCCCGCCCGGCCACCTGCGCGAGAAGCTGGAACGTTCGCTCCGCCGCGCGATAGTCGGGCAGGTTCAAGGTGACGTCAGCCGCGACCACGGCCGCCAGCGTGACGGCCGGCAGGTCCAGTCCCTTCGCGGCCAGTTGGGTCCCGACCAGCACATCGACGCGGCCGTCGCGGAAGTCGTCGTACACGGTCTCGAACCCGCGCCGCGCATTGAGCACGTCGGAGTCCAGCCGTGCGACCCGAAGGTTCGGGAAGCGCCCTCGCAGCTCGGCCTCGACGCGCTGGGTGCCGGCGCCGAAGTACCGGATTCGTGGGCTTGCACACGCCGGGCAGCGCTCCGGCGGCGCCGCCGTCCGGCCACAGTGGTGACATCGCAGCGCTCCGCTGTCGAGGTGGTACACGAACGGGAGCTCGCACTCCGGACAGCGGAGTCCTTCGCCGCAGTCGCGGCACAGGATGAACGTGGCGGCCCCGCGACGGTTGATGAGCAGTACCGCCTGCTCCGCCCCGCGACGGAGTGCCCCCAGGGCGTCCGCCAATGCCTCGGAGAAGATCGACCGGTTGCCGGCTGCAAGCTCGGCCCGCAGGTCCACCACCTCGATCGCCGGCACGCCGCCGACGCGTCGCTCCGTGAGGCGCGAGCGCTCGCTGTGCCCACCGCGCACCCGGGCCAGGGTCACGAGATCGGGCGTCGCGCTTCCGAGCACCACCCGAGCCCCGGTCAGCGCGGCACGGCGTCGGGCCACCCAGCGCGCGTCGTACCGGGGCGTCCGGTCCGACTTGTACGCGCCGTCGTGCTCCTCGTCGATGACGAGCAGCCCGAGGTCGGGAAGCGGGGCGAACCCTGCGGTCCGGGTTCCGACCACGATGTCGGCCTCGCCGCGGAGAATGCGCCACCACTCGTCGTGACGCTCGCCGGCCGACAGGCCGGAGTGCAGCACCGCCAGGCGATCGCCCACGGCCGACCGCAACCGATCCGCAAGCTGGGGTACGAGGCTCGTCTCGGGGACGAGCACGATCACGCCGCGACCCGCCGCCAGCGTGGCGGAGGCGGCGGCCAGGTACACATCGGTCTTGCCCGATGCGGCCACGCCCTCGAGCAACAGCTCTCCGCCCGCCGCCAGGGCGCCGATGGAATCGACCGCCCGCCGCTGTTCCTCGGCGAGGTCATGACGGGCGTCCTGGATCGGCGCGCGGTGGGCCAGCGGGTCACGGGCGATCGACCGCCAGCCGAGCTCCGCGCGGCCGATGGCAGCCAGCCGTCGAGCGGGGCCGAGCAGCGACGACGCGTCGGCGTCGAGCGCATCCGCCAGCTCGCTGAGGGTCCGC
Organism: Candidatus Angelobacter sp.; assembly: GCA_035463095.1. Taxonomy (GTDB): domain Bacteria; phylum Chloroflexota; class Limnocylindria; order QHBO01; family QHBO01; genus JACDBZ01. The sequence goes on from DATHTR010000030.1 coordinate 31,293, forward strand.
TCCTCGCTGCCGAGCGCCTCGAGCAGCGCCCGCTGGACCGGGGCCCGGGTAGGCGGCTCGGCATGGCCGGCCAGTGGCCGCAGCACGCGGATCCGCCGTTCCGCGACCTCCGGCGGCCGAAGGGTCCACTCGGCCCGGATCGTTCCCCCACGCCGGAGCTTCTCGACCCATGCGTCCCGCCCGCGACGGGGGGCGTGACGCATCAGGATGGCGTGGGCGATGGTGCCATCGGTTTCGATCGCCGCGGCAGCCCCCGCCGGAAGTGCCGACGCATCGGCGACCTGCCAGCGCCGGACCAGTCGAGACTCCAGGCCCGGCGGCAGCATCGAGGCAAGGGTCGTTCCGATCGGCGCACGATAGTAGGCCGCGATCTCCTCGGCCAGCGCCAGCAGGTCGGGCGTGAGCATCGGCTCCGAGACGATCGCCTCGATGGGCTTCACGGCCTGGTCCGTGCCCTCCGGGTTGCCGGGAAGCAGGTACCCGAGCGAGAGCCGGTTTCCGTACGGGACGAGCAGGAGCGATCCCGGCCTCGGGTCGCCGAGCTCTGGCGGCCAGGCGTACGTGAACGTGCGCTCCGGGCGGTCGGCGATGGCGTCGACCGCGACGCGGACCGTCCGCTGCTCGGCGCTCATGCGACGCTCAGACGCGCGGTCGGCGCGGAGGGTCGCGTCGGGCCTCTGCCTGGATGATCTCCCAGATCCGGTCAGCCGCCTCTTCCGGGCGGTCGGTCTCGTTGACCACCACGTAGTCGTAGTCTCCCGACTCCGCGATCCAGCGCTCGGCGTCCTGCCGTCGTCGCTCCATGCTCGCCTCGGACTCCGATCCGCGCTGGCGGAGCCGTTCGTCGAGATCGTCCATCGAGGGGGGCATGACGAAGATGAGCAGCGCATCGGGGACGAGCCGGCGCACATTGCGCGCTCCCTCGGGACTGATGGTGAGGATGGCGTCGCGCCCTGCGGCCAGGATGCCGCGCACCTGGCCGATCGGCGTCCCGTACCAATGGCCGTGGTTGTTCGCGTGCTCGAGCAGGCCGTCGGTCGCGATGAGCTCCTCGAACGCCTCGCGACCGAGGAAGTGGTAGTGGACCCCGTCGATCTCGTCGGGGCGCTGTGGTCGGGTGGTGGCCGTCACGATCGGGACGACCTGCGGGCGGCGGCGCCCCAGCTCGGCCACGATGGTGCTCTTCCCGACACCCGAGGGGCCCGACACCACCACCAGCATCGGGTTGGGGAAGGTCATCCGCTTCTCGGGGTCGGTCACGTACCGACCTCCGAGCCGGTGACGTCCGGCACCCGTCCCGGCGCCACGCTCAGCGCACTGGACTCCAGGCATGCGGCGAGGTCATCCGGCAGGGCGCTCCACGCGCGCACCAGCGCACCGTCCGAGGGGCGAGTGAAGGCGAGCCGGGCGGCGTGGAGGAATTGGCGCCGCAGCCCGCCAGGGCCCTCCCCTCCGCCGTAGCGCAGGTCGCCGGCGATGGGCAGCCCGAGGTACGACAGGTGGGCGCGAATCTGGTGCGTCCTGCCGGTCAGCGGCCGCACGGCCAGCAGCGCGTAGCCGCCGCCGGTCCCCACCTGCTCGTATTCGGTGACCGACGCTCGACCGCCCGCGACGACCGCCATCCGCTGTCGATCCCGCGGGTCGCGTCCGACCGGCGCCTCGATCCGGCCGCGCGCCGACGGTGGCTCTCCGCGCACCAGGGCCAGGTACTCCTTCTCCACCGTGCGATCGCCGAACTGCCGCATGAGCGCCGCCTGCGCCGCATCGGTCTTGGCGACGACGATCAGGCCGCTTGTCTCCTTGTCCAGCCGGTGGACGATTCCCGGCCGGCCGACGCCGGCGATCGACCCGAGCGGCTCACCGCGATCGCGAGCCCGCCCGAGGAGCGCGTTGACCAGCGTTCCACCACCGTGTCCGGCGGACGGGTGGACCACCAGGCCGGCCGGCTTGTCCACGACCAGCAGGTCGTCGTCCTCGTAGGCGACCTCGAGCGGGATCGACTCGGGCACGAGCGATTCATCCGCAGGAGCGGAGAGCACGACGGTGATTCGCTCCCCGCCCGCGAGCCGGTCGCTGGCGCGGCGCCGGCCTCCGTCCGCCAGTGCCCGCCCGTCACCGATGAGCCGCTGGGCGTGCGCCCGACTGATGGCGGCGACCGAGGCGACGGCGAGGTCGAAGCGGCCGGGAGGTGCCACGCCCTCGACCGTGCGGTCGCCCGCCAGCGTCATTCGGCCGCCGCCTCCGCGCGCCGCGGATCGAGGAACGTGAGGTAGCCGACCAGCAGGATGATCCCGATCACCAGAGAGGGGTCCGCGACGTTGAACGCGGGCCAGCGCAGGTCTCCGATGCCGACCGACACGAAGTCGGTCACGTAGCCCAGCCGAACCCGGTCGGTGAGGTTGCCCAGGCCACCGGCGAGGATCGCGGCCAGGATCACGTGGATCCACGGTCCCTGCGTGCGGAACTGGCGGTGGAAGTAGGCCACCATCGCCACGGCGACGAGGTGCATCGGCACGAACAGCCAGGTGGCGCCGGGCAGGAGGCTGAAGGCGGCGCCGGTGTTGCGCACGTGCCAGAGCTGCACGACATCCCCGATGACGTCGACACGCTCCCCGACCCCCAGGTTCGCGGCGACCAGCGCCTTCGTGACCTGGTCCGCCACGTAGAGGACGACCGCGACCCCGGCCAGCAGCAGCGCGTTCCTCGTTGACGCGTCGCGGTCGATGCTGGCCTCCACGCGCCCCACTCTAGCCGACCGACCGGTCGGCGCGGCGGACGGCCAGCTCCACGACCTCACCGTCGATCGACACCGATTCGCGGGCCTCCGCATCCGGCATCTGGATCTCGAGGCCGACCGAGCCCTCCGTGGCCAAGACCTCGGCGATCAGCCATGGAAGGTGCGGTTCGAGCCGATCGGCCGCCGCCTCGGCGAGACCGATCGCGAAGGTGATGCGGTCGCTGATCTCGTAGCCGGCCGCCTTGCGCATCGCCTGCAGCCGATGGGCCACCTCGCGCGCCAGGCCCTCGGCGGCGAGCCCCGCGTCGAGTTCGGTGTCGAGAGCGACGAGGAGGTCCCCGTCCTCGGCCACCTCGTGGCCGAGGCGCGCTCGCGCCGTGAGCTCGAACTCGTCGGGCTGCAGGGTCACCCCACCGACCGACACCGTGCCGTCCTCGTTCAGCGTCCAGTCGCCGGCGCGGACCGCTGCCATGATCGCCGCGACCGCCGCGCCGTGACGTGGGCCCACCACCGGCAGCAGCGGATACAGCGTGCGCTCGACCATCTCGGCCTCGTCACCGATCGGCTCCATCGAGCGCACGTTGAGCTCCTCGAGCACCTGCGCCGTCAGCTCGTCCGCCACGGCACGATCGGCGCTCAGGGCGCCGCCCGCCGATGCCGGAAGCTTGACCCGCACGGCGCGCAATGGCTGGCGCGTCCGGAGGCCGGACGCGGCCCGCGCCGCCCGGCCGAGCGCGACGGTGCGACGCGCCAGCTCGACGGCCGCCTCGATCCCCGCATCCCCGCGTCCCTCGATCCGTTCCGGGAAGTCGGTCAGGTGGACGCTGTCTGGCGCGGTGCCGTCGACGGTCACGACCAGGTTCTCCCACATGGCGTCGGCGAGATGCGGGACGATCGGCGCAAGCAGCCGCGCCAGCGTGGTGAGGACCTCGTGCAGGGTGGCGTATGCCGCCCGCTTGTCCGCATCGAGCTCGCCCTTCCAGAAGCGACGCCGGTTGCGACGCACGTACCAGTTCGACAGATCGTCGGCGAAGGTTTCGATCGACCGCGTCGCCCGCTGCGCGTCATACCCGTCGAAGGCGCCGCGCACCTCCGCCACGAGCGAGTCGAGGCGCGAGAGGATCCATCGGTCGAGCAGCGTGCGTGCCTCTTCGATCCCGTCGGTGTGCGCCGGGGTCCAACCGTCCAGGCGCGCGTAGGTGACGAAGAACCCGTACGTGTTCCACAGCGGCAGGAAGAAGCGGCGTACGACCTCGTGCCCCGGCCCGTAGCCGAAGCGCAGGTTGACCGCCGGGTTCGCGCCGGCGTACATCCAGCGCATGACATCGGCGCCGATCCGCTCGGCGGCCTCGTCGAACGGGATCGAGTTGCCCTTCGACTTGTGCATCTCCTCGCCGTGCTCGTCGAGGAGCGTCGCGTACCCGAACAGCGTGCGCATCGGCGCCGTGCCGGTCATCACCGTCGACTCGGTCAGCAGCGCATAGAACCAGTTGCGGAACTGGCCGGGGAAGCTCTCGCTGATCCAGTCCGCGGGGTACCACTCGCGCCAGTAGTCGCGGTCCGTGTTCCATTTGAGGGTCGACAGCCCGACGATGCCCGCATCCAGCCACGGGTTGCCGACGTCGGTCGTCCGCCGCGCCCGTCCACCGCACTCCCGGCAGTCGACCTCGACCGCGTCGATCCACGGCCGATGCGGCGAGTGGCCCTCGAACTCGCTCCAGCCGGCGACCGCCCGCTCGCGCAGCTCGTCCTTCGACCCGATGACCTCCCACGCCTGGCACCCGGCA
>DATHTR010000031.1:0-21504 GCA_035463095.1 Candidatus Angelobacter sp.
CTGCGCCTACCCGATCACGCCATCGACGACGATGGCCGCGGTGTTCCAGGCGGCCGTGGCCGACGGGCGCACGAACCTGTGGGGCACGCCACTCTCGTTCCTCGAGCTGGAGTCGGAGCATTCGTCGGCCACCTCCGCGGAAGGATTCGCCCTCGCCGGCGGACGGGTCGTGAACTTCACGGCCGGCCAGGGCCTGGTGCTCATGAAGGAGGTCCTTCACGTCATCAGCGGCAAGCGGCTGCCGGCCGTCTTCCACGTCGGCGCCCGCGCCCTGACGAGCCAGGCGCTGAACATCCATGCCGGCCACGACGACCTCATGGCGGTCGCCGATACCGGCTGGGGCATGGTCCTGGCCCGCAACGCGCAGGAGGCGGCGGACCTCTCGGCCATCGCCCGCCGGGTGGCCGAGGAGACCGAGACCCCGTTCTTCGTGGCCCAGGACGGGTTCCTGACCACGCACACGCTCGAGCGGATCCGGCTCCCGGAGGACGACCTGCTGCGCGAGTTCGTGGGCGACCCGCGCGAGCGCATCAGGGACTGGTTCTCGCCGGACGAGGGGCTGATGACCGGCGTGGTGCAGAACCAGGACAGCTACATGAAGGGCAAGATCGGACAGCGCGCGTTCTACGACCGCCTGCCCGACGCCCTCGCTGCCGCCATGCGCGACTGGTCGGAGCTGACCGGGCGCGCGTACGCCCCGATCCGGGTCCATCGCTGCGCCGATGCCGACCAGATCCTCGTGTCCATGGGCAGCATGGCCGATACCGCCGAGGCGGTCGTCGACCGGCTGCGCGCCGCGGGCCGCCGCGTCGGCGCCGTGACCGTGACCGCGTTCCGGCCCTTCCCTGCCGGAGAGCTGGCAGAGGCGGTGCGAAACGCCTCAGCGGTCGCGGTCGTCGAGCGCACCGACGAGCCCGCGGCGCACGACAACCCGCTCACCCGTGAGACGAAGGCCGCGCTCGCGGACCTGGCCGCCACCGGCACTCGAATCCCTCGCGTCGTGTCGGCCTCGGCCGGCCTCGGGTCCCGGGACGTGGCCGCCGCAGATCTCGCCGCCGTCTTCGGCTGGGTCGCCGACCCGGAGGCCACGCGCCTGCGCCGCCACGTGGTGCTCGGCATCCGCCACCCGCTCGCGCTCGAGCGCGTGTCGATCGACATTCGGCCGCCGGGCGCCTACAGCCTGCGCGGACACTCGGTGGGCGGATTCGGGTCGGTGACGACGAACAAGCTTCTGGCAACGCTCATCGGCGACCTGTTCGGCCTCGAGGTCCAGGCCTACCCGCGCTACGGCTCGGAGAAGAAGGGGCTGCCGACCACGTACTACCTGACCATCGCCGACGCGCCGATTCGACAGCACGGCGAGCTCGACACGGTCGACTTCGTGCCGCTCTACGACATCGCCGCGTTCCGGCACGGCAACGCGCTGGCCGGGCTGCGCGACGGCGGCAGCGTCTTCGTCCAGACCGCCCTCGCCGGGCCGGAGGCCATCTGGGAGGCCGTCCCGCAGGCCGCGCGCGCCGAGATGCTGTCCCGAGGCCATCGCCTCTGGGCGCTGGACACCGCGTCCCTGGCCACGAGTCACGCGCCGCGGCCGGACCTCGCGGTCCGGATGCAGGGCGTGGCGCTGGCGGGTGTCTTCCTCCGAGTCGCTCCGTTCGCCGCCCGCGCCGGGCTCGACCGCGCCGCGCTGCTCGACGCCGTGCGCGTCCAGCTGCAGCGGTTCTTCGGAAAGCGCGGCGCGGCGGTGGTCGACGCCAACCTGGCGGTCGTTGCCGCCGCGTACGACGGCGTCGTCGACGTGACCGAGGCGATCGCCGGCCGTGACCGCCGGCTCCCCGTTCCCCACACCCTGGAGGCTGTCTCATGACCCCATCCCGCACGGTCGGCGACCTGATGAGCGCCGATCCCATCGTCGTGGCGGCCGATGCGCCGCTCGTCGACGCGGCGCGCCTGCTCGACGTGCATCGCATCCACGGGCTGCCGGTGGTCGACGGGCTGGGCTCGGTGGTCGGCGTGATCAGCGACACCGACATGCTCCACGCCCGGACGACCGAGGACCTGTGGTCCCGCTGGCCCGGCCTGCGCGTGCGGCATCTCATGAGCAGCCCGGCGCTGACCGTGAAGGCTGACGCCGACCTGGCCCAGGCCGCGCAGCTCATGGAACGCGAACGGGTGCACCGGCTCGTGGTGGTCGGGCTCGACGGCGAGACGCCGATCGGCGTGCTCTCGACCAGCGACCTCGTGCGCGGCATGCTCGCGGAGGCGCGACCGTGACCCTGACCGAGCTTCCCCTGCTCAAGGTTCCGACCGAGGAGAAGGAGCTCCACGAAGCCCGGCTCGACGCCGCGTCGGAGTGGGTCTTCGACGTCCACGCGTACGTGGACGACTTCAACTCCACCGTCGTCGACGCGTACCGGCGGGGCACCGCCGATGGCGGCCTGCCCGCCGACGCCGCGGTGGCCCGGAGCGTCATCCCGCCCGGGACCGCCGCCACCCGCGACTTCTCCGGCCTGGCGCCTCGCATCCCCGAGCTCATCAGCTCGGCCTGCGTCGGGTGCATGACCTGCGTCAACGCCTGCCCCGACACGGCCATCCTCGGCGTCGCCCAACCCCCGTCGGTCCTGGATCCGGCGATCGCGTCGGCGGCGGGAGGCGCGGAGGCGGCGGCGCAGCTGCGCGACCACTTCGCCACGACCACGAAGTACGCCACTGTTCCGGCCAAGAAGGGCCACGAGCCCGCGCAGTTCGGCATCTTCGTCGACCCGGTGCACTGCAAGGGCTGCGCGGAGTGCGTCGAGGTCTGCCACGAGCTCGGCTACGACGCCCTGCGCATGGTCGACAAGGTCGCCGATGAGGGGACCGGCGCCTCCACCGTGGACCGATACAACCGGGACATGCGCTTCTTCCGCTCCCTGCCGCCCACTCCCGACACGTACCGGAACGAGAAGGCGCTCGCCGACCTCATGCTCGGCGAGCACGCCATGGGCTACGTCGGCGGCGCCGGATCGTGCTCCGGCTGCGGGGAGGCGACCGCGCTGCGCATGCTCGTGGCCGCCACGCGCCAGGTGCACGGCCCGACCTCGATGGGCATCGTGGCCGCCACCGGGTGCAACACCGTCTACGGCAGCACGTACCCGTTCAATCCCTACCTCGTGCCGTGGACGAACTCGCTGTTCGAGAACGCCCCGGCCGACGCCCTCGGCATCCGCGCCCGCTGGGACCAGGCGGGGCACACCGACCGACGGCTGTGGGTCGTCGGCGGCGACGGCGCGATGTACGACATCGGCTTCGGCTCCCTGTCCCGCATGGTCGCCTCCGGCGCCGACATCAAGGTGCTCGTGCTCGACACGCAGGTCTACTCGAACACCGGCGGCCAGGCGTCGACCGCGAGCTTCGGCGGGCAGGTCACGAAGCTGTCGGCCTTCGGAGCGCGGCTCCACGGCCGCCCGGAGCAGCGCAAGGAGCTCGGTCGGATCCTCATGGCGCACGGCGAGGTGTACGTGGCGCAGACGACGCCGGCGCACATCAACCACTTCTACCGCACCGTGATGGAGGCCAACGAGTATCCCGGTCCGGCGGTGGTGATCGCCTACACGCCGTGTCAGCCCGAGCACGGCATCGGCGACGACGCCTCGACGCGACAGGCCAAGCTGGCGGTTGACTCGCGCTCGTTCCCCCTGTTCACCTACGATCCGCGCCGCGGCCCGACCATGGCCGAGCGGCTGAGCCTGCAGGGCAACCCGACGCCGAAGGAGGACTGGACCTCCCTCCCCGACGGGTCTGTGGTCGACTTCGTGGCCTTTGCGCGCACCGAGGGCCGCTTCGCGCCGCACTTCGGGTCGGATGGCACGCCGAGCGAGGAGCTGCTCGCCACGCAGGCCGATCGCCTGGCGAACTGGCGGCTGCTGCGCGAGCTGGCCGGAGGCTGATCGCGTCGTGAACCCCGTGTCCGACGATCTGCTCCTGGCGGCGGCGCAGACGGCGGCGACCCTCATGGGCCTGCTGCTGGTCGGCGTGATCTTCTTCGCCGATGCCGGGATGCGGGCACTGCGCTCCATCGGGCCGGAGGCCGGATGGTACTTCCGCAGCGGGACGCGATTCGTGCTCCTGCTGTACTCGTTCGTGCTGCTGCTGTCGCTGGCACAGATCGCCTTCGAGCCGCCGTGGGTCGCCGGGCTGTTCGCCGTCACGGGCCTCACCCTGATCGTCGCGCTCGGCGCCTTCACGCGGGCCGCCGGGGCGCTCCGCGGGCGGCTTCCGCGCATGCATGCCGCGTCGCTGTGGATCGCGTGGCCGCCGGTAGTGGCGCTCCTTGCGGTGCCGGTGGTCGTGGATGGCGCCGTTCCGGGGCGGGAGCCATTGCTGATCAGCATGCTCATCGCGGGTGCGCTGGCATTCGCCTACACGGCCAGCCTCGTCCTGCTGTCGTTCGAGCTCACCGCCATCTCCCGGGAGATCGACGGCGCCGAGTGATCGGGCCGGATGGCACCGACCCGGACCGCCATCCGGCTCTCCTTCCCCGCCGTGCCCGCCCGTAGCGTGAGGGCATGGACGAGCGTGACGAGCTCGCGGTGGAACTCGGCGCCACCTGGTTCGGCTCCGGGCTCTCGATGCATGCCCGGCAGCGCCTCGCAGAGTGCGCGGCGCTGCGCCAGCACCCGCCCGGGGTGACTCTCCTCCGCGAGGGAGCCACGACCGGCCTCTTCGGGATCGTGCGACGCGGCCGCGTCGGCCTCCGGATGCATGTTCCGGAGCGCGGTCCGGTGACGATTCTGACCGTCGAGCCAGGCGACATCGTGGGCTGGTCGGCGCTCGTCCCGCCGCACCGATCCACTTCCACGGCGGTGACCCTCGAGCCGACGACCATCCTCGACTTCGAGCCACGACGGCTGCGAGCGCTGCTCGAGGGCGACTGCCCGCTGGCCGCCACGCTCTATCCCCGACTGCTCGAGGCGATCGGCCGGCGGCTGAGCGCGACCCGCAATCAGCTCCTCGACCTGTACGCCCAGCAGGCGGAGCCGGTGCCATGGTGACGCCCCGCTTCCTGCCCCGGGCGGAGCTGGACCGGCTGGTCCAGGCGCTGGCCGTGGACGGCCGCAGCGTGATCGGCCCCGTCGTCCGCGATGGGGCCCTCAGCTACGCGCCGATCGGGTCGGCCGCCGACCTGCCCCATGGATGGACCGACGACCAGGCGCCCGGCTCGTATCGGCTCCGCGCCGGCGACGCTCGAACGTTCGACGTCGGACCGCCCGCCCAGGGCTTGAAGCGGTTCACCTATCCCTCGCGGCTGCCGACGCTGACATCCACCCGGGACGCGAAGGGCGCGACGACGTTCACGCCGGCGGAGGCCGAGGCTCCGCGGCTCGCCTTCCTGGGCGTTCGAGCCTGCGAGATCGCGGGCCTGCTCGTGCAGGACCGCGTGCTGGCCGGCGGCCCGTTCGTCGACGAGGATTACCGCGCCCGCCGCGATGCTTCGTTCGTCGCCGCCGTGCAGTGCACCCGCGCCGGCGGCACCTGCTTCTGCGCGTCGATGGGCACCGGCCCGGAGGTGACGTCCGGTCATGACCTGGTGCTGACCGAGCTCGAGGACGGGTTCGTCGTCGATGCCGGCAGCGCCGATGGCGCGCATCTGCTGGAGCGCCTCGAACTGGCACCGGCCGATGCGGCGCGTCTCGACGCGGCCTCGGCCGGGGTCGCCAGCGCTCGCGCCGCGCAGGGCCGGCCGGTCGTCACCGAAGGGCTCCGCGACCGACTGATGGACCAGCTCGACCATCCGCGGTGGGCCGACGTGGCCGACCGCTGCCTGGCATGCAGCAACTGCACCATGGTCTGTCCCACCTGCTTCTGCGCGAGCGTCGCCCAGGTCTCCGACCTCGACGGAGCGGTGAACGGCACCGAGCGCCGCTGGGATTCGTGCTTCACCGGTGACTTCGCACGGGTCGCAGGCGGCAACTTCCGGCCTCGGCGCCAGGACCGATACCGCCAGTGGCTGACCCACAAGTTCGCCACCTGGATCGATCAGTTCGGCACCTCCGGCTGCGTCGGGTGCGGACGGTGCATCACCTGGTGCCCGGTCGGCATCGACGTCCGGGAGGAGCTGGCGGCCATCGCACCACCGTACGAGGCGATCCTGGACGAGCTGCCGGTGATCGCCGGCGGCGCCACCTCGTTCGTGGTGGGCACCGTGCGGTCGGTCACGCCGGAGACGGCGGACACCTCGACGCTGGCGCTCGTCCCGGCCGACGACGGGCTCCTCGCGGCGCGACCGGGCCAGTTCGTGATGATCCAGCTCCCCGGCCATCCGCCCCTCCCGATCTCCGTCTCCCGCGTCGCTGACGGAGCGCTGTGGCTCACGATCCGCGCCGCCGGCGCGGCAACCGCCGCGATCATCGGGCTGCGCGCCGGGATGCAGGTCGGCCTGCGCGGGCCGCTCGGCCGTGGGTGGCCGGTCGAGCGCGCGGTGGGCCGCGACGTGGTCGTCGTGGCGGGCGGCATCGGCCTGGCCCCGCTCCGTCCGCTGATCGATGCCCTGCGACGCGACCGAACGCGATTCGGCTCGGTGGTCATCGCCTACGGGGCGCGCACGCCGGCCGATCGGCTCTACCCCGATGAGATGGCGGCCTGGAGCGCCGAGGGGATCGAGGTGCTCGAGATCGTGGACCGCGCCGGGCCGGAGTGGCTTGGCCGCGTCGGCATCGTGACCCAGCTGCTCGACCAGCGTGACTGGCGCGATCGTCCATCCGCCGCCTTCGTGGTCGGCCCGGAACGGATGATGGAGGCCACCGTGGCCACGCTCGCCGAGCGCGGCATCGGCCGCGACCGGATCTTCGTCAGCCTCGAGCGCCACATGGAGTGCGGCGTCGGGCTGTGCGGCCATTGCCAGATGGGCCCGTTCTTCATCTGCCGTGACGGTCCGGTCTTCTCGGTCGGCGAGCTCGGCGACCTGTTCGGACGGGAGGGGCTGTGATGAGCGCCGCGCCCCGCATCGGCGTCGTGAAGCTCGCGTCCTGCGACGGATGCCAGCTCACGCTCCTCGACCTCGAGGACGAGCTGCTTCCGATCACGCAGCGGTTCGAGATCGTCGAGTTCCCCGAGGCGACCTCGAAGCGCTCCGACGGTCCGTATGACGTCCTGCTGGTCGAAGGCTCGGTCAGCACCCCAGAGCAGGCCGAGGAGATCATCCACCTCCGAAGCCGGACGCGCCTGCTCGTCACCATCGGCGCCTGCGCCACCGCCGGCGGCATCCAGGCGCTGCGCAACTGGGCCGACGAGCCGGCGTGGCGCGCATCGGTCTATCCGACGCCCGAGGACGTCTCGAGCCTTGCCACCGCGACGCCGATCGCCGAGCACGTCCAGGTCGATGCGGAGCTGCGGGGATGCCCGATCGACCCCGGACAGCTGCTCGAGCTGCTCACGGCGCTGCGCATCGGGCGCAGGCCGCAGCTCCCGGTCGAGTCGGTGTGCCAGGCCTGCAAGCGCGCCGGCAACCGCTGCGTGCTCGTGGCCGACGGCATCCCCTGCCTCGGGCCGGTGACGCAGGCCGGGTGCGGGGCGCTCTGTCCGGCGTTCGGCCGCGGGTGCTACGCCTGCTTCGGACCCCGAGAGGAGGCGAACGTGGACGGGCTGCGCGACCAACTGCTCGTGCTCCGCCCGGCGGCCGAGGTCGACCGCCTGTTCGCGGGGTTCACGGCCTGGGCACCGCCCTATCGCGAGCCGGCCGAGCGCGCGGTGCGAGCCGCCCACGCCTCGCCGAAGGAGGGGTCGCCCGATGCATGACACCGGCACGACCGCCGAGTCCACCCGATTCAGCATCCGCCAGCTCACCCGCGTGGAGGGCGAGGGCCGGCTGGAGCTCGTGGTGCACGAGGGACGCGTGACCGATGCGCACCTCGAGATCTTCGAGGCCCCGCGCTACTTCGAGCGGCTCGTGGTGGGACGGACGCCGGACGAGGTGATCGACATCGTGGCGCGCATCTGCGGCATCTGCCCGGTCGCGTACCAGATGTCGGCGGTCCACGCCTTCGAGCGGCTCTTCGACGTGCACATCGACCCGGTGGTGCGACGCCTGCGGCGGCTCTTCTACTGCGGCGAGTGGATCGAGAGCCACGCGCTCCACGTGTACCTGCTGCACGCCCCCGACTTCCTCGGCTATCCGAGCGCCATCGAGCTCGCCGCCGACCATCGCGAGATCGTCGAGCGCGGGCTGCGGCTCAAGAAGCTCGGGAACCGCATCGTCGCCGTTCTCGGTGGCCGGGCGATCCACCCGGTGAGCGTCCGAGTCGGCGGCTTCAGCCGCGCGCCGTCGGCCGCCGATCTCGATCCGCTGCGCGCGGCGCTCGACGCGGCGCTGCCCGAGGCGATCGAGACCCTGCGCTGGACCGCGTCCCTGACGCCGCCGGAGTACGAGCGGGAGCCGCGCCTCGTCTCGCTGCGCCACGCCGACGAGTACCCGATGAACGACGGGCGCATCGTCTCCAGCGACGGGATCGATGTCGCCGCCGATGACTGGCCGAGCGTCTTCCACGAGGAGCAGGTGCCGTGGTCGAACGCCCTCCAGGCGCGCGCCGCCGACGGGATCCCCTATCTGCTCGGCCCGACCGCCCGGGTCATGCTGGCCGGCGAGCAGCTGCACCCGACCGCGTCTTCCGCCCTCGCCGAGCTCGGCGTCGGTGACGGCCTCCGCACGAACGTGTTCCGCAGCATCGTGTCGCGCTCGGTCGAGCTCGTCCACGCGGTGGCCGAGGCCGCGGACATCCTGGACGGATACGTCGAACCCGCCCAGTCGCGCGAGCCGTGGGCGCCGCATCCCGGCATCGCCGCCTGGTCGACCGAGGCGCCGCGCGGCCTCCTGTTCCACCGCTACGAGCTCGACGAGGAGGGGCTGGTGCGCAACGCGCAGATCGTGCCGCCCACCAGCCAGAACCAGGCGGCCATCGAGCATGACCTCGCGACGTTCGCCCCGTCCCTGCTGCATCTGCCCCACGACGTGGCGACGCACCGGCTCGAGCAGCTGATCCGGAGCTACGACCCGTGCATCAGCTGCGCGACGCACTTCCTGGACCTGCACATCACCGAAGGAGGCTCGTGATGCGGCGCGTGACCATCCTCGTCTGCGGAGAGCCGATGCGCGGCGACGACGCGGTCGGTCGCGCTCTCGTCGATGCGCTGCCGGAGGCGACGGCCCACCTGGCGGACATCCGCCACGTCGGCGCCCTGATGCCGGACGACATCACCGACGCCGCGGGCCCGGTGATCGTCGTCGACGCGGCGAGCGGCCCGCCCGCCGGCGAGCTCGTGGACCTCCCGCTGGATGCGCTGGTGGCGTCCCCCGCGCCGGTCGAGATCGGCTCGAGCCATGCGATCCCGCTCACCGCCGTGCTGGGGCTGGCACGAGCCATCCTCGGGCGCCCGATCGAGGGCCGCTTCGTGGGCGTGGCGGGCGGCGCGTGGGAGCTGGGCGCACCCCTCGACGCGGCCGTGCGGCGGGCCGTGCCGCTGGCGGCCCACCACCTCTCGCACTGGATCCGGGTCCTGGCCCATGCGCCGCCGGCCGAGGCGACGACATGTGCCTGACCGCGCCGGCGCGCGTCCTCGCCGTCGACGGCGACGTGGCCGTCGCGGAGGTCGCCGGGCGCCGGTACCGCGTCTCCACGCTCCCGGTCCCGGACGTCCAGCCCGGGGACTGGGCACTCATGACCGCGGGGACCCTCGTGCGCGTCCTCGATCCCGATGCGGCCGCGGAGCTGGCGGCCGCCGTCCATGTTGCAGCAGGAGCACCCCGATGACTCGCCCCTCCGCCCCGGTGCCCGATGACGCCGGCGTCCGTCGCACCGGCCTCCTCCTCGCCCTGGCCACCGCGACCATCAGCGGCTTCTCGGTGGCCGTCAACGCGTCAGCCGTGCGCGAGTTCAGCGATCCGGTCGCCTTCACGACCCTGAAGAACGCCGTGGCCGCCGTGATCCTGCTCGGCCTCGCGGCGGTCGCGGTGCCCCGCTCCGGCGCCGTCCTCCGCGGCCTCCGCCCCCGGTCGGTCGCCGGCCTGCTGGCGATCGGCGTGGTCGGCGGAGGCATCCCGTTCATCCTCTTCTTCACCGGTCTCGCCAACGCCAGCGCCCCCGCAGCCGCGGTGATCCACAAGACGCTGTTCGTGTGGGTCGCCTTGCTGGCCGTGGTCCTTCTCCGGGAGCGGCTGGGTGGGCTGACGCTGGCCGCCATCGGCGTGCTTGCCGTCAGCCAGCTCCTCATCCAGCCTCCGTCCGGGGTCCGCTGGTCCGGGGGCGAAACCCTCATCGCGGCCGCGACCGGCCTGTGGGCGATCGAGGTCATCGTCGCGAAGCGGCTCCTGGCCGAGGTGCCGGCCGCGATCGGGGCGGCGGCCCGCATGGGCATCGGGCTCGTGGTGCTCATCGGCTTCCTCGCCGTCACCGGCCGGCTGGAGGGGCTCTCGGCCCTCAGCGCGGCCCAGTGGGGATGGGTGGCGCTGACCGGCACGATGCTGGCCGGCTATGTCGGTACCTGGTACGCCGCCCTGCGTCGCGCCCCGGCCACCGCCGTGACGGCCGTGCTCACGGTCGGCGCCCCCATCACCGCGCTGGTCAACCTGGCAGCGGTCGGCCAGGTTCCGCCGCTGCTGGCGCTGGCCGGCTACGGTGGAACGCTGGCCGCGGCAGCGGTCATCGGCTGGTCGCTGCTCGGCACCCGGCCGGGCGGGCAAGAGCCCGCGCCGTCCCCGGCGTGACGATGCTCGCCGCCTCGGCGCCACCGGCCGCGGCACCGAACGTCGCGGTCAGCGGCCCCATCCTGTTCGCGCGGTACGCGTACCCGCCGAATCGCCTGGGGCTGTGCGGCCCCGACGACGCCCCGTCGCTCATCGGCTCCGCCGTCGAGGGAGCCGAGCGCGAGGTTCGGTCGCTCGCCCGGGGATTCGAGGGGGCGTATCCGTACCTGGCGCTGATCGCGTCCGAGAACGGGATCGCCGACCCGCTCGACCGCCGGGTGGTCGAGGCCTACTGGCTCGGCAATGGCCTCAGCCGCCGGGTCCGGCAGGGGGCGCTCCACCGCAACGTGGACGAGCGCTTCCGCCGCCGGCTCGACCGGCGCGCCTGGCGATGGCTGGAGGCGGCCGTGGCGGCCGGGTCGCGGCCCGTGCACGCCTTCCACGTGCTCGAGGTCTATCCCCGCGTCGGCCTGATGCGCGGTGGCGACGGCGGGCCGATCGTGGCCGCGATGGACGCCTGCCGCATCCGCTGGGGGCGGGTCATCGGCATCGAGGCCGATCGGCTCCTGGTCGAGGCCAGGCACCTGGAGCTGGTCGACGGGCGCCTGGCGCTCACCCCGGCGCGACCGGAGGCGGTCCAAGCGTGGCGCGGGGCCGGCGGGCTGCTCGACGGGGTCGAGCCGGGCGAGCTCGTCGCGCTGCACTGGGGATGGGCGTGCGACCGTCTGACGCCGTCCCAGGCCCGCAGCCTCGTGGCCTGGACGCGCGCCGCGCTGCGAGTGGCGAACGCGGCGATCTGACGAACGGCACGCCCGGCTGGGCGCATCGGCACTTGGGAACGGCCGGCACGGGGGCGACGATCGCATCGTTCACCGCACCGACGAGGCGACCGATGTCCACCGCCACCCCGACCCAGATCGACGCGCGCATCGCCGCCTGGCTGCGCGACAACGAGATCCCGTACGAGGTTCATCCGCACCAGCTGACCTACACCGCCCTGGCCACCGCGCATGCCGAGGGCGTGGAGCCGCGGACCTTCGCCAAGGTGGTCGGCGTCGGCAACGTGGACGGCCGGGTGGCGCTCGTCGTCCTCGACTCGGTCGACGCGGTCGACCTGCACAAGGTCGGCGCTGTCCTCGGCACCTCGGTCCGGCTGCTGACCGAGCACGAGCTCGTCACCGCATGTCCCGACTGGGAGGCTGGCACGATTCCGCCGGTCGCCGAGCTCGCCAATGCCGAGGTCGTCGTCGACGAGGGCATCCGGTCCGACGATCGGATCAGCTTCGCGGCCGGGAGCCATACCGTGGCGGTTCGTGTCGATCGTGCCGCCTGGGAGCGCGCCGCCGACATCACGTACGGTGACCTCGCCCGCCGGCCGGCGCCGCCGATGTGACGTGACCGGGGTGGAACTCGGCGCCGACCACCGGCCGCCGGGTCGCCTCGCGATCCTCGGCGGCGCCGTCGTGCGCTGCCCCCTGACCGACACCCCGCAGCCCGTCTCGCGCTGTCACCCCTGCCGGCACCTCCAGGGAACGCTGGACGGGCCCGAACCGGCGGTGCTGTGCTCCGCCGCGGCGGCACGCACGGATGGGGGCCTGCGCCGGCGGGTGCACGACCTCGTCTTCCTCCAGGACTGGCCGGAGGCCGACTGACCGAGGGGCGCTACGCCTCGAGGTCCAGCTCGGCCGTCACCGTCTCGGCATCGCGGTCGTGCCGGAGCCCGAAGCCGAGACGCCGGCTGACGCGCTGCATCCCGACATTCGACTCGAGGATGTCTCCGACGATGCGGTGGAGCCCCTCGCGCCGGCCGATGGCGACGAGGTCGGACAGCAGCACGGTCCCGATCCCGCGCCGCTGCCAGGCATCGGCCACGAGGATGGCGAACTCCCCCTCCGACCGGCCATGGAGCCGGATGAGCCGCCCGACGCCGACGATCTCGGGGTCGCCTCCCCCGGCCGGAGCATGCTCCGCGACGAGGGCCATGACCCGGTCATAGTCGATGAAGCAGACGCGGGCCAGCCGATCGTGCGCCGTCCGGTCCGAGAGCCTGAGGTAGCTGAAGTAGCGGGCGTGCACCGTCTCGGGTGACAGCCCTTCGTGGAAGCGGACCATGGACGGCTCGTCCTCGGGCCGGATCGGCCGGATGGTGAGCGGCACTCCGTCGGGCGTCCGCCAGGCGCGGACGTACTCGGTCGGGTACGGACGGATCGCCGGCCGGGGCAGCCGGTCCGGCGGCAGGTCGGCCGGGTGCAGGACGACCCGGGCGTCGAGGGCGAGCAGCCGCTCGGGCGAGGCGAGGAGCGGGTTGATGTCGATCTCGGCGATGGTCGGGTGCTCCACCACGAGCTGGCTGAAGCGGACGAGCAGCTCCTCCAGGCGGCCGAGGTCGATCGGCGCGCGACCGCGGACGCCGCGCAGCGCCTCGGCGATCCGGGTTCGCTCGATCATGCGGCGCGCCAGCGTCGTGTTGAGCGGGGGCAGGCCGAGCGCCCGATCGCGCAGCACCTCCACCAGCTGGCCGCCGAGGCCGAACAGGAGGACCGGCCCGAGCTGCGGGTCGGTGCTGCTGCCGACGATGAGCTCGTAGCCGGTGCTCCGGATCATCGGCTGCACGGTGACCCCGTCCACGTGGCCGGGCCCCACGCGCGACTCGACCGCCTCGCGGATCTCGGCCACCGCGCGGCGGACGGCCTCGGCATCGGCCAGGTTCAGGCGCACGCCGTCGACGTCGGTCTTGTGGGTCACCGATCGTGAATGGAGCTTCACCACCACCGGATAGCCGATGGCGCCCGCGGCGGCCACCGCCTCCGTCTCATCCGCAGCCACCCGCGTGTCGACCACCGGGATGCCGTAGGCGGCGAGGAGCTGCTTCGACTCGCGCTCGGTGAGCAGCGTCCGACCCTCGGCGCGCACGGCCTCGAGCACAGCCCCGGCCGCTTGCGCCGCCCCGGCCGCCTCGCCGCCCACGGGGAGGGCGGGCGTCTCGGAGAGCGAGCGCAGGTTGTCGGCCCAGCGCCAGGTGAAGTTGAACAGCCGCGCCGCGAGGTCGGGGTACGGGAATGACGGGATCCCGGCGGCGCGCAGCGCCCGTCGGCCCTCGGCCACCTGCTCGGCGCCCATCCAGCTGGCGAGCACCGGCACCCGGGCGCCGCGCGAAAGTGCGGCGATCCGCTCTGCGGTTCCGGTGGCATCGGTCATGGCCTGTGGCGTGAGGATTACGAGCAGCCCGTCGGTGTCCGGATCGCCGAGGACGGCCGACGCGGCCGTCTCGTAACGCTCGGCATCGGCGTCGCCGAGCACGTCGACCGGGTTGCCGTGGCTCCAGGCGGCCGGCAGCGCGGCATCCAGGGCCGCGAGCGTCGCATCGGAGAGCTCGGCCAGGACGCCGCCGCCCTCGATGAGCGTGTCGGTCGCCAGCACGCCCGGGCCGCCGGCGTTGGTCACCATCGACAGCTTGCGGCCGCGAGGGCGCGGCTGGGTCGCGAGAACCTCCGCCGCATAGAACAGCTCCGAGATGGTGTCCACCCGCAGGACGCCGACCCGGCGGAACGCGGCGGCCAGCGCCTCGTCGCTCCCGGCCAGCGACCCCGTGTGGGAGGCCGCGGCCCGGGCCGCCTCGCTCGAGCGGCCTGGCTTGATGACCACGATCGGTTTCGACGCGGCCACCTCCCGCGCTGCCGACAGGAAGGCCCGCGCGTCGCCGATGGTCTCCATGTACATCACGATGCTCGTCGTGTGCGGGTCGTCGCCGAGGTGGTCGATGACGTCGCCCCATCCGACGTCGAGCATGGAACCCAGCGAGACCACGCGGCTGAAGCCCACCGCCTCGCGCTCCGCCCAGTCGAGAATCGCGGTCAGCAGCGCCCCACTCTGGCTGACGAGGCCGACGTTGCCGGGTCTCGCAACGCGCGTGGCGAAGGTCGCGTTCAACCCGATGCGCGGGTTCATCACCCCCAGGCAGTTCGGACCGATGATCCGCATCCGACCCTGCGCGCTGCGCCGAATGCGCTCCTCGAGCGCGGCTCCCTGCGGGCCCGTCTCCCGGAAGCCGGCCGAGATGATCACCGCCGCCGGAATCCCCAGCTCGACGGCCTCGTCGACCACGTCGGGCACCGTCGCCGCGGGCGTGACGATCACGGCGAGGTCGACCGCTTCGGGCAGGTCACCGAGCCGCGGGACGGCGGGCAGGCCGAGCACGGTGCCTCGCGTCGGGTTCACCGGATGCACGGACCCGCCGAACGGGCTCGCGAGGAGGTTCTCGAGGATGGTGCGCCCGACCGCGCCCGACCGCTCCGTCGCGCCCACCACGGCCACCGAGCGGGGCGAGAAGATGGCCTCGAGCGGCTGGCGGGCGACGCCGAGGATGTCACTCGCCCGATCCGGCACCGCCGCCGGGGCAGGTGTCCCGGCCTCTGCGTTCATGCGTCCATCCTGCCGCACCGCGCAAGCCGGGGAGTGTGACGAAGCGCTCCCCTCCGGGGAGCCCCTTGGCCCTTGAGCAGGGGGGCCGGTGGGCGGAGCCTCGTGTCGGGATCACATGCCACGATGCCGGAGGTACCGATGCACACGCTCGTCGTCTACGCCAGCACCAGCGGAAACACGCGCCGGGTGGCCGAGGCGATGGCCGAGGCGCTGAGCTCGCGAGGCCCGGTCGAGCTCCTCATGGCGGACGGTCTGACCGCCGAGCTCCCCCCGGCCGACGTGGTGTTCATCGGCGGCCCGACCGAGGGCCACGCCATGACGCGCCCGATGTCCCGTCTTCTCGAGCGTGTCCCGGCCGAGACGTGGCGCGGGCGCGCCGTCGCCGCCTTCGACACCCGACTGCGCTGGCCGCGATTCCTCTCCGGATCGGCGGCCGTGGACATCGCGGAGCGACTCGAGGCGGCCGGCGCGCTCCTCGTCGCGGAGCCGGAGAGCTTCATGGTCAGCATGAAGCCGATGCTCGAGCCCGGCGAGCGCGAGCGCGCTGGCACCTGGGCGCTGGGCGTGGCCGAAGCCGCGCAGAGGGCGGAGGCCCCGGTCCGATGACCGTCGCGGCATCCGCTCCCATCCGCCTGATCCGCCGTCGCCCGGCCGCGCCGCCGGTCTCCCTCCTCCGGGTGCAGGTCGACGAGGCTGGCCGAACTCACGCCGACGGGATCTGGGCGGGCCCGCTCAACGCCACGCCGGAGGACGACCCCGGCGCGGGCCCGAGTCCGGTCGAGGCACTGCTGGCGGGCGTGGCCGCCTGCGTCGTCCGCAACCTGCGCTGGGTGGCCGACGGCGCGCACGTGGCCTTCCGTCGCCTGGAGCTCGACCTGGCGGCCGCGCGCGACGACGACCCGCCCGCGATCCGGACCGTCCGCGTCGAGCTCACCATCGAGGCCGATGCGCCGACGGATCGCGTGGTGGGCGTCGTCCGGCGCGCCCTCCGGTCCGGGACGATCACCCGGACCGTGGCGCGTGCCACCGAGTTCAGCGTCCTGCTCCGGGTGAACGGCGCCGTGCAGCCCCTGGAGCTGCTCGACCTGCGACACCGCTGACGGCGCCTCGCCGTACCCTTGCGGGGTGACGAGCGCGCACGACGCCGGGCAGGAGCGCGTCGGGACGCCGGGCGAGGTGCTGGGTGCCGCGTTCCGCCTCGGGCTGACCTCCTTCGGTGGACCGATCGCCCATCTCGGCTACTTCCATCGCGAGTACGTGGAGCGCCGGCGCTGGCTGTCGGAGGCCGAATACCTCGATCTCGTCGCGCTCTGCCAGGTGCTGCCCGGACCGGCCAGCAGCCAGGTGGGCATCGGGATCGGCCTGCTGCGTGCCGGCTGGGCGGGCGCCCTGGCGGCGTGGATCGGATTCACCCTCCCATCGGCCGCGCTGCTGACGGCCTTCGCCCTGCTGGCGACCGGGCTGGATCTCGGCGAGCCGGGCTGGATCCACGGGCTGAAGCTGGCCGCGGTGGCGGTGGTGGCCGTGGCGGTGGTGGGCATGTGGCGCGCCATCGCCACCGACTGGCCGCGCCGGCTCCTGGCGCTCGGGGCCGCCGCCGCGCTCGTGCTCGCCGGCACGGCCGCGTTCCAGGTCGCCGTCATCGTCGCCGGAGCGCTCATCGGATGGGTCTTCATCCGACCGGTCGGTGACGCGGTCGAGCCGATCGGCCGGTCACCGATCGGTCCGCGCGTCGGCCTGATCGCGCTGATGATCCTCGCCGCGCTCCTCGTCGGCCTTCCCCTGCTGGCGACCGTCACCGGCAGCCACATCGTGGCGATGGTCGACGCCTTCACGCGGGCAGGGGCGCTCGTCTTCGGCGGCGGGCACGTCGTCCTGCCTCTCCTGAGCGAGTCGGTCGTCACGCCGGGCTGGGTGGATCGGGACGCGTTCCTCGCCGGCTACGGCGCCGCGCAGGCGGTACCGGGGCCCCTGTTCACGGTCGCCGCGTATCTCGGGGCCGCGCTCGAGCCGGAGCCGAACGGCATCGCCGGCGCGATCATCGCCCTGGTCGCCATCTTCGTCCCGTCGTTCCTGCTGGTCACCGCCGCCCTGCCCTGGTGGCATCGGCTTCGGAGCTCGCCGGGCGTGCGGGGCGCGCTGGCCGGCACCAACGCCGCGGTCATCGGCCTCCTCCTCGCCGCGCTCGTCGATCCGCTGTGGACCTCGAGCGTGACCGGCCCGATCGATGCCGCGCTCGCCCTCGCCGGCTTCGTGGTGCTCGTGGTCACGCGACTGCCTCCCTGGGCCGTGGTTGCCGTCCTCGCCGCCGCCGGTCAGGCCGTGGCGCTCGTCGGGCTCGCCTGAGGATCAGGCGCACGAAGCCGGAGGCCGCGCAGCAGCTGGGCGTTCAGCGCAACGACGATGGTGGACACGCTCATGGCGACGGCGCCGATGCTCAACGGCAGGACGAAGCCCCACGGCGCCAGGATGCCGGCGGCCACCGGGATGGCCAGCGCGTTGTAGCCGGTCGCCCAGACGAGGTTCTGGATCATCTTCCGGTAGCTCGCCCGGCTCAGCTGGATCGCGCCGACCACGTCGCGCGGGTCGTCGCTGACGAGGACGATCCCGGCAGACTCGACCGCCACGTCGGTCCCGGCACCGATCGCGATGCCCACGTCGGCCTGCGCCAGCGCCGGCGCGTCGTTCACGCCATCCCCGACCATCGCCACGCGCCGGCCCCCGGCCTGGAAGCGACGGACCGCATCGGCCTTGTCGCCGGGGAGCACCTGCGCCGCCACCTCGTCGATGCCGATGCGCTTCGCGACCGAATCGGCGACCGACTGTGCATCGCCGGTGATCATCGCGACGCGGACGCCCATGCCATGCAGGCGACGCACGGCCTCGACCGACTCCGGGCGGATCTCGTCCTCCACGGCGATCGCGCCGATGACCTCGCCATCCCGCACAACGGTCATCACCGTCCGACCGGCATCGGACCAGCTCCCGGTCGCCCCGGCGAGCGCCTGTGGGACCGATGCGTCGAGCTCGTCGAGGAGCCGCGGGCCGCCCACGTGCACCGTCGCTCCGTCGACGGTGGCACGCGCGCCGCGCCCGGGCAGGTTCTCGAACGCCGACGCGGACCGACGACGGATTCCCCGTGCCTCGGCACCGGCGACGATGGCGCGCGCCAGCGGATGCTCGCTGTCAGCCTCGACCGCTGCGGCGGCGGCCAGCAGGTCCGACTCATCGATCCCGGGTGCTGCGGCGACGGACGCGAGCACGGGCTCGCCCCGGGTGAGCGTGCCGGTCTTGTCGAAGATCACGACGTCGACGTCCTTCGCCCGCTCGAGCGCCAGCCGATCCTTCACGAGCAGGCCGTTCCGGGCGCCCAGGGTGGTGCTGATTGCAATCACGAGCGGGATGGCGAGTCCCAGGGCGTGCGGGCACGCGATCACGAGCACGGTGGCCGTGCGGATCAGGCCCTCCTCCGGTTCGCCCAGCAGCGTCCAGGTGCCCAGCGTCAGGACGCCGGCAACGAGGGCCACGTAGAACAGCACGGCGGCGGCTCGGTCGGCGAGGGCCTGGGCGCGGCTGTTGGAGGCCTGCGCCTGGGCCACCAGTCGCATGATCCCCGACAGCGCGGTGTCGTCGCCGACCGCGTCGACTCGGATGCGGAGCGAACCGCCCGCGGCCACCGTGCCGGCCACGACCCGGTCGCCGGGCTCCCGGGTGACCGGTGCCGACTCGCCGCTGATCATCGACTCGTCGAGGTCGGCGGTGCCGTGGACCACTTCCCCGTCGGCCGGGACCCGTCCGCCGGGACGGACGAGGACCACGTCGCCGAGGCCGAGGTCGGCCGTGCGCACCATCTCCGTCCCGGC
This sequence comes from Candidatus Angelobacter sp., assembly GCA_035463095.1. GTDB lineage: Bacteria > Chloroflexota > Limnocylindria > QHBO01 > QHBO01 > JACDBZ01. Next base: position 19,003 of record DATHTR010000031.1, read on the forward strand.
GTCGGTCACGCGCTCCGCCTCATCGGGCAGGAGCTCGGCGAGGGCCGAGAGCGCGCCACGCGCCTGCATGATCGAGCGCATCTCGAGCCAGTGACCGAGGCTCATCACGGTGATCAGCGTGGCCAGCTCCCACCACACGTCCATCTCGAAGAATCCGAGCGTGGCGGCCCACGACGTGAGGAAGGCGACCACGATCGCGAGGCTGATGAGCGTCATCATCCCCGGCTGCCGGTCGCCGAGCTCGACGCGGGCGCCGGACAGGAACACCCGGCCTCCATAGGCGAAGACGATCGTGCCCAGGATCGGGGCGACCCACTCCGATCCGGGGAACGCGGGCGCCGTGTATCCGAGCCACATCTGGACCTCGTGGCTCCAGATCACGACCGGGATCGTCAGCAGCAGGACGATCCAGAACTGCCGGCGGAACGCCTCGGGGTCGTGCCCTTCGTGCTTGTCGTGGCCCGCGCGGTGCGCGCCGTGCTCTCCCGGGCCGTCCCGATGCTGACCATGCGGCGCCGCGCCGTGGGGGTCGCCCGGCGGATCCTGGCTCATTTCGACGTGGTCGGAGTGGGGGGCGTCCATCCCTTCGAGTATGCGCCCGATGACCGCCGCAGCGTGATCTCAGGCCGCCGTCGAACCGGGACCGGAGGGACGGCGATCCAGCCCTCGCAGCAGGGTCCAGCCAGCCAGCATGCCGGCGACGGTCCACGCGGCCCAGATCGGCGCCTGCTCGAAGCTGCCCTCGATGCCGCGCGTCCCGGCCACCAGCGACGACGCGGTCAGCACCAGGGTGTAGGTCGCGCCCTTGAGGATGATGACCGGGGCGATCACCGATCCCCACGGGCGTCGCCGCGCCAGCAGGGCCGCGCCGACCAGCATCGGCGGCACCATGAACGACAGGTCCATGGCCGCGATGAGCCGGAACGCGTCCAGGCCGACGGCCGGCACCGTTCCGTTGATCACGTAGCCGGCCCACTGGGCGAGCCAGGCGACCGTCAGGCCGATGCCGGTGAAGAGGAGGTACGCCACCGCCCAGCCGACCGGCGCGGATCGCATCCGGAACGCGATGCTGCTCGGGTCCAGCCGAGCGACGGCGAGCACGAGGGCGATGATCGGGAGCGTGAAGAGCAGCACGATCAACGGGAACAGCACGTTGAGGCTGGCGCCGAACAGGTAGTACCCGTAGTTGTAGACCGCGTACCCCAGCATCGCGAGCCACAGCACGCGACCCCGAACCGATCCGCGCCTGGCCGCCACGAGCGAAGCCGCCAGGACCGGGACCGCAACAAGGAGCGTGACCAGGTCATTGCCGAACCACGCCGCCGCGACCCAGGCCTCGTCTCGGTAGACCGACGGCACCAGCAGCCCGATGGCCGCCTGCGCCCCCATGAGGATGGCGAGGGCGACGGAGAGGGACTGCGGGTCCGCCAGGCGGGCGAGTCGGGCTCGTCCGCGCAGCGCGACAGCGCCGGATCCGGCAGTCGTTGGCATCGGGGTGGGCGGAGCATTCATGGGCCGAGGATGGCGCCTCTCCGGCCGCGCATCGATGGCCGGTGGTCACCCGATCAGCGGGTCATCGGTCACGCCGTGTCGCGAAGGGGGCCGGACGGCTCCCGCCGGGACGGCCACACCGCCCTTGTCACGATCGGAGCGCCGGCCGACGCTGCGAGTGGTGGCACGAGATGAACACGGTCGTGCCGGGAAACAGGAGAACCCAATGTCCAAGTCAACCATCACGAGGATCTTCATCGGCAGCGCCATCGCCGTCATCGCCGGCGGAATCCTCGCCATCGCAGCGGTCGCCATCGCCTTCGCCAACGGCGTCTTCATCATGGAGGGGCCGGACGTCGTCGGCGTTCGCGGCACCGCCCTGGCCTGGAGCATGGTCGGTCTCGCGATCGTCGCCGGACTGGTGATGATCGGCGGGTTCGTCGGTGGCCTGGTCTCGTGGATCGGCGCGCTGCTGAACACGGCCCAGCTCGAGGACAAGGCCTGGTTCCTGATCCTGCTGCTGCTCGGCATCTGGAATCTCGGCGTGATCGCGATGATCGCGTACCTCGTCGCCGGCCCCGACGGCAGGCCCGCGCCTGTCGCCGGCGACAGCTACGCGCCGGCCTGACCTCGACCGGTCGTCCGGGGCCAGCCGGTCCAGGCGGTCCCGGACGGCTGGCGACCACGCTTCAGCGCATCGCCTGATGGCCGACGAGGAGGAGACATGAACCGCACGAACCTGGTCGGGGCGTTCCTCATCCTGGGTGCCGCGATCGGCTTCAGCCTGGGGTTGATCCTGGCCGATGCGGGAATGGCGGCGGTCTACGGCGCCGTCGGCGGAGGACTCGGCATCGTCCTCGGGGCGGTCGCGGGGTCCCTGTGGCGGGAGCCGACGTGACGAGTGGGGTGGCCTACGGGGCTTGAACCCGTAACCTCTGGAGCCACAATCCACGCCCCTCAGCACGGATTCGTGCTCAGGATGCCCGCGGAAGCGACCGTCTGACTCCTAAC
>DATHTR010000032.1:0-14191 GCA_035463095.1 Candidatus Angelobacter sp.
GTTCTGGACCGGATCGGGGACCTCGGCCGGCTCGAAGACGACGGTCGGCATCGGTCGCTCGGTCGGGCTGGCCGTCGGCGTCGGCTCCGCGGTCGGCGACGGCTCGACGGTGGGTGGGGACGCCGTGGGCGATGACGTGCCGATCGGCGTGGCCGTCGGAGCGGCCGTGCCGCAGGCGGCCAGGACAAGGACCAGGAGTGGCGCGAGCGTCCCCTTCATCGCGCGATGATCTCCGGGCGCCGCGGCGCCGTCACGCGGCATTCGACGTAGTGCGATCAGCCGGGGACGCGCTCGTCGGCAGTGGCGGGCACGGGAGCATGACCGGCGGACGGTGACGCGGCGAGGAGCGCATCGGCCCGCTGCAGGACGGGCGTGGCCCTGAGCTCGGCAAGGAGCGGACGCGCGTCGCTGACCCAGGAGCGGACCTCGGCATCGTGCGGCGCCAGGTGCAGGGCCTCGATTGCGGCGAGGGCCGCGGTGAATCGCTCCTCCAACGCAAGCATCCGACGCTGCGCGTCCCGGAAGCCGTTCAGCGCGTCGGCTCGTCGGCCGTCGAGGGCGGCGATGGCCGCGGCGGCATGCGTGCGCAGGGCCTGTCTGCGGGCACCCCAGCCCGGCAAGTTGTCGATCCAGGCGGCCGCCTCCCGGATCCTGTGCTCCCGACCGCCCCAGACCGCCGCCAGCAGCTGCCGTCTGGCCGGGACGTCCAGTGCCTGCACCTGCATCGGGCGGAGCGCTTCGGTGCACCGATGCACGTCGTCGAAGTCCTCGATGCCGAAGGCGATGTCCGCGAGCCCAACGTTTCGAACGAAGATGGACTCGTCGTCCGCGGAATCCGGGGCCAGGGCGAGGAGCTCGTCGCGTCGCTCCGAGGCATCCATGCCCCACATCGACTCGAAGAGCGCCATCGACGCGATCATCCTGAGCCGATCTTCGGAGAGCGGAGCGTGCTCGAGCCCCTCCACGAGGAGCGCGTACTGCTCGTCCCATCCGCTTCCCCGGGCGACGACCTCCTCCGCCGAGTTGCCGATCAGCCAGTTCAGCATGCTCCGGTCCCCGATGCGTCGGGCGATCTCGATCGCCTCGAGGATGATCTTGTTCGCGCCGGCGGGGTCGTCATCGTCGAGGGCCGTCGCCAGGTTGTTCCTGACCCGCACCTCCATGCTGCTCAAGCCGACCCGCTGCGCGACCTCCAGGCTGGCTCGAAGCAGGGCCGCCGCCTCCCGCCGCCGGCCGACCATGTGCATGGCCGCGCCCTTGTTGCCGAGCGCTTCGGCGAGGTCCGCCTCGAGGTCGTCGCGCTCGGCGATGAGGAGCGCCTCGTCGGCCGCCGCGATCGCCGCCTCCGGCTCGCCGAGCCGCATGAGCCCCCTGGCGAGCGATGCCGAGGCCGCCGCGATCTGCGAGCGATTCCCGGCTGCGGTGGCGTCGGCGAGGGCGGGGCGCAGCACCTCGGTCGCGGCGGTGAGGCGGCTCGCGTCCAGATGGATCCGGCCGAGCTGGATGCGCGCGCCGGTTGCGGCCTCGGCGTCGCCGAGCTCCTCGTACGTCTCGATGACCGCGGTGGCGAGCGGCACGGCGTCGATTGCCGCGGCGGCGGCGGCGGTCGCGGCCCGGGCCTGGAGGCCGGCGCGCTCGACCGGATCGGTCGCGAGGCGGATGGCCTGCTCGAGGTGCCGCATCGCCTGCTCCGGGGAGCCGAGCGCCTGGGCCCGCTCCGCGGCGGCGGCCGCTGCGATCCGCGCCTGGCCGGCGACGGCATCGGCCTCGGGACCGGGCTCGGAGGCCTCGTGAGCGGAGAGGTAGTGGCTCGCCAGGGCGCCGGCGAGCTCGTCGTCGCCGATCGCCTCGTAGTGGCGGGCCACGGCGAGATGGCGCGCTCGGCGGTCACGGCGCGAGAGCGTCCCGTAGGCGACCTCGCGGATGAGCGACTGGACGAACTTGTACTGGCCGAGCTCCGGCGACATCGGGTCGCGCTCCACGTCGAGCAGCTCGCGACGAGCGAGATCGCGGAGGCGCGGCTCGAGCTCGGCCGCAGGCACCTCGAGCACGGCGGCGAGCGCCTCGGCGCGGAAGACCTGGCCCAGGACCGATGCATCCTGGAGCAGGTTGCGGTCCGCCGGGTCGAGGGTATCGAGGCGCGAGGCGATGAGGGCGCGCAGCGAGTCGGGGACGCGAAGCTCGGCGAGATCACCGCACGGCACGTAGGCCTCGCCGCGTCGCTCGATCCGCTGGTCGGCGAGCAGGCCCCGCACCATCTCGACCGCGTAGAGCGGCACCCCCTCGGCGCGGCCGAGGATGGCGGCCAGGGCATCGGCCGGCAGGCCGGGCACCAGGCCCTCGAGGAGCTGCCGCATGTCCTCGTCCGCCAGCGGCTCCAGGGCGAGCGCGGTGAGCTGCCGGCTCCCGGCGCCCCAGTCGGGGCGGCGGTCGAACAGCTCGGGACGGGCGAGGGTCACCACCATGATCGGCAGGCCGCGGGTCCAGTCGAGCAGGTGGTCGATGAAGTCGAGCAGGCCCGCATCGGCCCACTGGAGATCCTCGAAGACGAGCACCGTGGTCCCCTGCTCGGCGATGCGTTCGAAGAACAGGCGCCACGCCGGGAACAGGGCGTCGCGGCCGCCGGCGGGGGCGCCTTCGAGCCCGAGCAGGGTCAGCAGCGCCGGCCCGATGCGCTGCCGTTCGCCAGGGTCCGCGACGAACTCCTCCAGGATGGCGGCGATGCGAGCGCGGGTGGTGACCTCGTCCGCCTCCTCGGTCAGGCCGGCGCGGCGGCGGACCATCTCGCCGAGCGCCCAGAAGGTGACCCCTTCGCCGTACGACGGGGAGCGGCCGCGGTGCCACCAGATGATCTCGGTCACGCCGTCGACGTACTTCTCCAGCTCCCAGACCAGGCGGCTCTTGCCGATGCCGCCCGGCCCGGTGATGCTCACGAGCCGTGGGCGCCGTTCGCGGCCCACCGCGTGGAGCACGTCCTTGAGCTGGCGGAGCTCCTCCTCGCGGCCGACGAACGGCGGCTCCAGGGCGTCCCCGCGCTGCTGACCGCCGCGCGCCGCGACGACGCGGACCGCGCGGAACGCCGGGACCGGCGCGGTCTTGCCCTTCAGCGAGTGGTCGCCGATCGGCTCGAAGACGATCGCGTTCTCCGCGGCACGGACCGTGGCCTCGCCGACGAGGACGGTGCCGGCCTCGGCCACGCCCTGCAGCCGGGCGGCGGTGTTCACCAGGTCGCCGGCGACCATGCCCTGGTTCGTGGCGCCGATGGTGACCGCGGCGTCCCCGCTCAGCACCCCGGCCCGGGCCTGGAGGCCCGGGTTGAGCTGCGGGACGCGGCTGACCAGCTCGAGGGCGGCGCGGACCGCCCGCTCGGCGTCATCCTCGTGAGCGACCGGCGTGCCCCACACCGCCATGACCGCGTCGCCGATGAACTTCTCCACCGTCCCGCCGTGCATCTGCACGATGTCGCTGGCAAGGTCGAAGTAGCGCGACAGGAGCTCGCGGACGGCCTCGGGGTCGCGATCCTCGGCCAGGGTCGTGAAGCCGACGAGATCGGTGAACAGGACCGAGACGAGCCGGCGCTCGGCCGTCTCGTGGGCCTGCGCCGCGCTCGGCTGGTCGGCATCGGCTTCAGCACCGGCTCCACGGGCGGTCGTCGGAGCGGGAGCAGCCGGTCGCGCGGCGGACGGAGTCGCGGCCAGCGTCGTCCCGCAGCCCGAGCAGAAGCGCGCATCGGCCCGGTTGGACGTGCCGCAACTGGGACAGGCAGCCTCGAGCGGACTGCCGCAGTGGTCGCAGAAGCGACTGTTCGGGCGGTTCTCGGTTCCGCAGGCGCTGCAGTGCACGTCGTGAGTCTCGGGCGGAGCCTGAGCCTACCCCATCCGGACCACGCGAGACCGCCCAGGCTCGTGGGCGGTGCCGCGCCCGTCGTCCGTCTGGAACTCGACCCGCGCCGAGTCAGGCCAGCGCGTCCGTCTCCGGTTGAGCGCCCCAGGCACGCCAGGCGAGCAGGCCCAGCGCCACCAGCAGGGTGATGCCCATCACCGGCGCGCCGATGCGCTTGATCTCGGCCGTGTCCACGATGAGGCCGATGACGAACACCGCGAGCCCCAGGTTGACGCCCCAGAAGATGAGCTGACCCATCCAGCCCGGCGCGCGGCCGCGCAGGAAGAGGAGCGACAGCAGGCCCAGCACGATGTTGGTGATGACCCCGATGTACACCGCGTGGTCGCTGGCGATGAGCACGTTCAGCGGGAAGGCAGCCGGATCCTCGGGGTCGACTGCGGTGATGAAGGTGAAGACCAGGTACATGAACAGGATCAGCGCCCCGATCGCCCACAGCGAGGCGATCCCGAAGTGGCGCCCCGGATCGGCGGCCGTCCACGAGCGACCGAGGGCACGCGGCAGGATCCGGATCCCGAACAGCACCACCGCCACGACCTGGGTGAGCAGGTAGATCATGCCGCCGATCTGCTCCGCACCGGCCAGCAACGCGACCGAGATGACGAGGCCCCCCAGGAACAGCGCGCCGATCTGCACCAGGCCGAGGGTCGGCAGGTCGCGGGTGCCGAGCACGCGCCACTCGATGAAGCCCATGGCGGCGAGGACGAGGTAGCCGAAGGTCATCGCCGAGGCGTGGGCCCCGACCTGGTCGCCGGGGAGGATCGGCATCTCGAGCGCCAGCGCCAGCTGGATGAGGACGCCGACCACCGCGCCGTAGCCGAACGAGGTGAGGCCGAGGGTCACGGCCAGGCGCGGCAGCGTGCGCTCCCCCTCGAGGTAGGTGATCCAGACCCAGTAGACCAGCCAGGCGATGATCGCGAGCAGCGCCACGCCGCTGATCGCGCGGAACATGAGGTTGCCGGTATAGAAGGCCAGGACGTAGATCGGCACGCCCACGGCCAGCGCCAGCATCAGCCGCCGGTCCGCGGCGCGGAACAGCAGGAAGGTGGACGCCACGATCGCGAGCGTCAGCCAGCCGACGGTGCCCGAGTGAACGTGGGTGAGGACGGCGTTTCGATCGAAGTCGACCACGTCGGCCCCGTTGAGGATGCCGATCACGATGGTGACCAGGAAGACGGCCATCGCCACCAGGACGAGGTCGCGGGCGGTCGTGGCCCAGCCGGAATCGGCGCGCGCGGTGGTCATCGGGGAGCCCTCCGTTGCTCGTGGATGCGATGACAGGCGATGACGGCAGCGCGGCGGATTCTACGCCGGTCGTCTAGGCGTCGACACCGATCGGGCGCATAGTGTGCGGGCGGCCCCAATCCAGGGCGTCGCGGGACACGGAGGACGAGCTCATGCCGAAGTTCATGGACGTGCACACCGGGATGTTCGGGGTGACGCCCGAGGCGCTCCAGGCCGCGCACCAGGCCGATCTCGACATCCAGGACGAGGAGGGCGTCGACTTCCAGCGCGCCTGGGGCGACCCGGAGTCGGGCATGGTGGGGTGTGTCTCGGAAGCGCCGAACGCCGAGGCCGTGAAGCGCATCCACGAGCGCGCCGGGCATCCGGCGACGGAGGTCTATCCAGTCCCGGTCGAGGTCTGAGGCACCTCCGCGGGGGCCACCCGCCCACGATCGGTCGGCGTCGCCATCGCGAGGGCGGCGTCGAGCCGGTCGAGCATGGGTCGGGCTCGGAGCTCCTCGAGCAGCGGGCGGGTCGCCTCGGCCGCGGTCCGGAGCGGCGCGGCGTCGGGGAGGGTGTGGAGCGCACCGATCACCGAGTGCGCTGCCTCGTAGCGGTACCCCATCTCGCTCAGCTCATGGTGCACCGCGAGGAACGCGCGGACGGCGTCGTCGGTTCGACCGTCGACGGCCGCCCGGGCGGCCTCGCCCTCGCGATAGTAGATGTCACGCAGCCGGCCGCCGGGAGACAGCGCGGCGACCCGATCGGCGGCGTCGCGGACCAGCACCGGGTCGGCGACGGTCAGGGCGGCACGCAGCATGAACATGACGGGGATCTCGGCCCCCTGCGAGGGCAGATCGGCCACGACGCGCGCCGCCTCGCATGCGGCCCGCGGCTCGCCCCTCGCCAGTTCCACCGCCGCGCGGGTCATCTGCAACGCGAACACGGAATCGACGTTCTCGTCGCTGCCGATCTCCTCGTGCATCGCGCGGGTGAGCTCGTCGAGTCGCTCCCCCCGCGCGGAGCTCAGCAGCGTGATGAAGGTCAGCAGCCGGCCGCGGTCCGATGGGAGCGTGGCGCTCTCCAGCGCATCCTCCAGGAGACCAAGATATCGGTCCCAGTCCCGGCCATCCTCGAAGGCGCGCGCCGCGAGATTCCCGAGCTGCCAGGTGTACATGCCCCGGTCGCCGATGTCCCTCGACAGCTCGAGCGCCTCCTCCGTGATCCGATCCGCCGTCGCTGGATCGTCATCGCCGACGAGGGATCCGTAGTTGTTCCGGGCTCGGATGGCGAGCATCGGATCGACCGTGCCGGGCGGTCGGGACACGGCGGCGGCAAGCAGCGCGATCCCCTCCTGGAGGCGACCGCTCTGACCCAGCGAGGAGCCCTTGTTGACGAAGGCCTCGACGATCACCCCCTCGAGGTGGTGTGCCTCCGCGATCGGCAGCGCACGTTCCGCGGCGGCGATCGACTCGGCCGGCATGCCGCTGCGCATGTACGCGCGGGACAGGTTGGCGAGGATGGTCGCCAGCGGCACGGGGTCGTCCAGGCCCTCGGCCTCCTCGGTTGCCGCGGTCAGGACCTCGATGGCGGGCGTGATCCGGCTCGCGTCCAGGAGCACGCGTCCCAGGCGCGCCTTCGCACGGGCGACGCCGGCCGCATCGCCGATCTCCTGGTAGGCCGATACCGCGTCCTCCGCGAAACGCTGCGCGTCGGCCACGGCTGCGGAGGCGGCCGCATATGCGGCGCGGTCGAGCAACGGCGCCCGCTCGGCCGGGCTCGACGTGACGGCGAGAGCCTGCTCGAGATGGGCGATCGCCTGCAGTGGTGCCCCCAGCGCCAGGGCCCGCTCGGCGGCGGCGGCCAGCGCGATCCGTGCCTGGGTGGCGATCGCATCGGCCTCCGGTCCTTCCTCCGACGCCGCGTGCGCCGCGAGGTAATGCGAGGCGAGCGCCCCGGCCAGCTCCTCGTCGCCGGCCGCCTCGTACTGGCGCGCCACGGCGAGGTGTCGGGCGCGGCGGTCGCGACGGGCGAGCGTCCCGTAGGCCACCTCCCGGATGAGGGCCTGGACGAAGCGATACTGGCCGCGCTCCGGCGACTGGGGATCGGTCTCGATGTCGAGCAGCTCGCCCCGGATCAGGGCGCGCAGCCGGGGCTCGAGGGCCGCCGGCTCGGTGCCGGTCACCGCCGCCAGGGCATCGGCGCTGAAGACCTGGCCGAGGACCGAGGCGTCCTGAAGCAGCGCGCGATCCTCGGCGTCGAGCGCGTCGAGGCGTGAGGCGATCAGGCTGCGCAGGGAATCGGGCACGCGGAGGCGGGACAGATCCCCGACCACCGCGTAGGCCTCGCCCTGTCGCTCGATGAGCCCATCGGCGAGCAGGCCGCGCACCGTCTCGACGGCGTACAGCGGCACGCCCTCGGCGCGGCCGACGATCGCGGCGAGGGCATCGGCCGGCAGGCCCGGCACGAGTCCCTCGAGCAGCTGTCGCACCGCGTCATCGGGAAGTGGCTCCAGGGCGAGGGCCGTGAGCTGGCGGCGGCCGGCGCCCCAGTCGGGCCGGCGGTCGAACAGTTCCGGCCGGGCCAGGGTGACGACCACGATGGGCAGCCCACGGGTCCAGTCGAGCAGGTGATCGATGAAGTCGAGCAGGCCCGTATCGGCCCAGTGGAGGTCCTCGAAGACGAGGACCGTGGTGCCGCGCGCGGCGATGTGCTCGAAGAAGGTGCGCCACGCCGGGAAGAGCGCATCCCGTCCGCCGGGAGGTGCCTCCTCGACGCCGAGCAGGGTGAGCAGGGCGGGGCCGATGCGCTCGCGGTCCGCGGCATCGGGCACGTACTCGTCGAGCGTCGCGGCGATGCGCTCGCGGGTGGTGGCCTCGTCGTCGTCCTCGGTCAGGCCGGCGCGGCGCCGGATCATCTCGCCCAGGGCCCAGAACGTGATCCCCTCCCCGTAGCTCGGAGAGCGGCCGCGGTGCCACCAGATGTCCTCGCGGATACCGTCGATGTACTTGAGCAGCTCCCACGCCAGGCGGCTCTTGCCGATGCCTCCCGGCCCGGTGATGCTCACCAGCCGCGGCTTCGCCTCGCGGCCCACGGCGTGGAGCACGTCCTTCAGCTGGCGCAGCTCCTCGTCGCGGCCGACGAACGGCGGCTCGAGGGTGTCGGCGCGTCCCTGGCCGCCGCGCTGCGCGACCACGCGGATCGCGCGCCAGGCGGGAATCGGGCTCGTCTTGCCCTTGAGCGAGTGCTCCCCGAGCGGCTCGAAGACGATGCTCTGCTCGGCGGCGTGCCGGGTGGCCTCTCCCACCAGCACCGTGCCTGCCTCGGCCGCGCCCTGCAGCCGGGCAGCGGTGTTCACCAGGTCGCCGGCCACCATGCCCTGGTTCGTGGCGCCGATGGTGACGGCAGCTTCACCGGTCAGGACGCCGCCCCGCGCCTGCAGTCCCGGATGGAGGGCCGCGACGGCGTCGACCAGCTCGAGGGCGGCCCGGACCGCGCGCTCGGCGTCATCCTCGTGGGCGACCGGCGTGCCCCACACCGCCATGACCGCGTCGCCGATGAACTTCTCCACCGTCCCGCCGTGCATCTGCACGACCTCCGTGGCGCGATCGAAGTAGCGGGTCAGCAGCTCGCGAACGGCCTCGGGGTCGCGGTCCTCGGCGAGGGTCGTGAAGCCGACGAGATCGGCGAACAGGACGGTGACGAGCCTTCGTTCGGCGGAGGCCTCGGCGGAAGGGTGAGCGGTCGCGGTCGTCGGGCCGGTCCCCCGGTCGGTGGCCTGGCCCGCGGCGGCGGCACCGAGCGGCGTCCCGCACGTCGCGCAGAAGCGCGCGTCGGATCGGTTCGATGCGCCGCAGCTGGGGCAGGCGGTCGCCAGCGGCGCGCCGCAGTGATCGCAGAATCGGCTTCCCTGGGCATTCTCGGTGCCGCAGGACGTGCACTGCAGGACTCGGGTCCTCCGATGATCGGCCCGAGCGTACTCGATCGGCGCAAGGTCGCCGACCGCTAGCGCCCGATGCCGAGCTGCTTCTCGAGGACATCGCTCTCGGGGTCGCCGAGCATGCGCAGCGCCCGCGCCTCCCACCAGCACGCGCCGATCCGGCGTGCCGCGGCGGCTGCCTCGGTGGCATGGCGGCGCACGGCGTCCGGGTCGCCCTCGGCCCGGGCGACGAGCGCGCGTCGGAGCGCGTCCGACGCGCGGATCAGCGGGGTCGCATCGTCGTCCAGCGGCCCGCCGGCGTACGCTCGCGCCAGGTCCAGCCGTCCGTTCGCGATCCACGCCTCGACGACCACGTCGATCGCCGCCTGGAAGTGGGGATTCACGAACTGGACGGGCGCCTCCGCGATGGCGGCATCGGGCTCGGGCAGTGGCTCGCGCTGCGCCATCGCGCGCCAGACGCGGACGGCCTGCCCGAGGAGCGCACCGTACGGAGACGGGACCGACGGAAAGTGCCCGACCGCATCCGTCCACCACGCGTCGTAGCGCTCGAGTGGGGAGGGCTCACCGCGAGCCGCCAGCATCGGCAGCAGCACCATCCACGTTCGGAAGCCGAGGCGGAAGTAGGCGTAGCGTTCGGCGAGCGCCACCGCCTCCATCCCGTCACCGATGGCCGCGTCCCAGTCACCGACCACGAAGCGCGTCTCGCTCAGCAGGAGCTTGCTCCAGCCGAGCTGCTCGGTGAGGCCGTGCGCGGCGGCGAGCTCGGCCGCCTCGCCCATTCCCGCCAGCGCGGAAGCCGGGTTCTCGTCGGCCTCGTCGCGAGCCCGATTGCGGGTGGCGATCACGGCCTGGTGCCAGCGTCCGACCTCGTGGGACAGGCGCCACATGCGCTCCCAGGCGCCCGGGTGCGGCTCGCCGAGCTCATCACGCGCGTCCGTCACGTGCTCGAGGACATCGAGCTCGAGTGCCGGGTCGCTCAGCGTCGCGGCCAGGGCCTCGGCCTCGTTCGCCTCGCCGGCCACCCCATCCCGACGCCCCGTGGCCGACACGGCCCACGCGTGGAGCGCCATCAGCCGGCTGCGGCCGGCGGGCTCCTCGAGCCGGGTCCGATCCAGCTCAGCCAGGGCGGCGGCGGTCGCGTCGATGGCCTCGGCGAACCGGGTCTGCTGCATGAACGCGCGGCCCAGCGCATAGGCGGACTCGGCGAAGGATGCCGCGGCATCAGGGAGGGCCTGGCGGAAGGAGGCGAGGGCGGCCTCGATCTCCACGATCCCGGCGCCGAGGTCGGCCGAGGCGGCCAGGAGCTGGCCCAGGGCCAGGCGACGGCGAGCCAGGTCGAGCGTCGCCCCCGGATCGGTCAGGGCGATGGCGCGTTCGAGCAGGCGGCGTGCGGCCTCGTGCGCCGAGAGCGACAGCGCGGCCGTCGCGGCCCGCTCGGACCAGCTCGCCGCGGCTTCGGCAATGGCGGACCGTTCCGGCACGGTCGGGCCGGCGAGCGCCGGCAGGCTGTCGAGCGCACTCGCCAGGTGCTCGGCGATCGCCTCGGCCACGATCGCCACCCGCTCGCCGGCCACCTCCTCCAGCCAGCGCGCCATCGCCAGGTGGAGGCGAGCCCGCTCGACGCGTGCCAGCGACGCATACCCGGCATCGCGCAGCAGGGCGTGACGGTAGGCGTACATCTCGCCGGTGACGTCGTCGTGCATCGGGCCGGCCAGGAACGCGCGACGGAGGAGAGTCTCGAGCCCCTCGCGACCGTCGCCGAGCTCCAGGGTTCCGAGCGCCTCGCTCGGCACGCGGCGGCCGGCGACCGACCCGCGGCGTGCGAGCAGCCGCGCGGCCGGAGGAAGGTCGTCGAGCTGGGCGGCATATATGGCCTGCACCGTCGGCGGCAGGACGACCGACTCGGGCTGCACGACGAGGCGCCAGGCATTCCCGCCGGGTGCGCGCACCAGGGTGCCGACGCTGATCCACGTTCGGATCAGCTCCTCGATGAACAGCGGCGTCCCGTCCGCGCGGTCCACCACGGCGTCCACCAGGCCATCCGGCAGGGCGTCGCCGACGAGCGCGCGCACCAGCTCGACCGCCACGCCGGCGGTCAGCGGGGCCAGCTCGATCCGATCCGCCCCGGGCCAGTCGGGCGCGGTCTCGAGCAGGCTGGGGCGTGCGGTCGCGACGACGAGCCGTCCGCCCCGCGTCGGCGCGGCTCCGGCCCGGGCCAGGAAGGCGAGCAGATCGGCGCCGGCCCAATGGACATCCTCGACGAGCCACAGCGACGGGCCAGCACCCGGCGATTCGAGCGCCTCGAGCGCCTCGAGCCACGCGTCGAAGCGGGCGTCTCGCTCGGCGGCCAGGTCACTGCCCGCCCCGTGCCGGCCGACCGGATCGCGAAGCCGGTCGACCTCCGCGACGACCACCGCGGCCCGGGATGGTGTCGTGCCGGCGGCCAGCAGCCCGGCCTCCAGCTGCGTGGAGTCGGAGCCGTCGAAGAGCTGCGCGACCGTCTCGTACGGGGCCGTGGCCTGTGGCCGGACGCGCGCGCGGCGCACCGCCGCCTCCGTGGTCGTGGCCAGCTCGGCCAGGAGGCGGCTCTTGCCGACGCCCGGCGGCGCGATGACCACCACCCGCCCCGCACGGCGCTCCACCCCGACCATGGCGATCGTCTCGTGGAGACGAGCGAGCTCGGCATCGCGGCCGAGCGTCGCCGCCCGCAGTGACCCGAGCGCCTCTTCCCGGGACGGATGCGGCCGCAGGCCGGTCGCCTCCCGGGCGCGGACCGGCTCCGCCTTGCCCTTCAGCTCGATGGGGAGGGGTTCTCCCATCTCGATCGCATCGGCGCCCGAGAGGGCCGTCAGCTCGCCGAGCAGGACCGATCCGGGCCGGGCCGCCGCCTGGAGCCTGGCGGCGGTGTTCACCGTATCGCCGGTGACCCGACCGGCATCGGCACCCGAGGTGGCATGCACCACCTCGCCGGTGTTCACACCGACCCGCAGCTCGAGCGAACCGGGCTCGAGGCCGAGCCGCGCGTTCAGCTGTTCGACGGCCCCGATGAGCGCCAGGCCCGCCCGGACGGCGCGCTCGGCGTCATCGTCGCGCGCCAGCGGTGCGCCGAAGACGGCCATGACCGCGTCGCCGATGAACTTCTCCACCACGCCGCCGTACCGCGCGATCGTGTCGCGGGTCGCCGAGAAGTAGGCGTCCTGGATGGCGGCCACGTCCTCCGCGTCGAGCCGCTCCGACAGCGGCGTGAAGCCGACCAGATCGGCGAACAGGACACTGACGATCCGCCGTTCGACGTCGGCCGGCGCGGGGTCACGGACCGGGGGCTCGGGCGCATCGGCCATGCGCCTGAGGGTACGGGGTGCGGCAAGCCGGCCAGGACGCTATGCCTGGCCCGACTCCCGATCGTGGTCGCCGAGCACCGCCACCAGCGAGGCGCCGAGCAGGACCGCCACGCCGACCACGAAGGCCCACGTGGCGAGCAGGCCGACGCCGGCGAGCTCGCCGTACGGGGTGTCGAACGTGCCGAGATCCGACATCACGCCCATCACCGCCTGCGAGATCCGCGCGCCGATGGTCGCGAGGACCGCGCCGATGGCCGCGTGCTGCCACGTGACCTCGGCCTCCGGCAGCACCCGGTAGGCCACGAACAGGAAGAGGCCGATCAACGCGAAGGGCAGCACCTGGGCCTCGAGCAGCCAGACCTGCTCGCCGGCGGCCGAATCGGTCACGGCGCCGATCGCCGCCTCCGCGGCCCCGGCCAGCGCCAGGAGGACGACCGACAGGCCGAGCAGCCAGATCCGGCTGCGCTGCGTGTCCCAGAACGACAGGTGGTCGGTGCGATTCCACATCCGGTTGATGGCGCTCGCCAGCGCGGCGAACATCCGCGACCCGCTGAAGAGCAGGAAGGCAAGGGACACGACTCCGGCCCCGGTGGCGATCGGCTCGTCGCGGACGAGGACGCTCTCCATCAGCTGGCTCTGGGCGGGAACGAACTTGATGGCCTGGGTGAGGACGAACGCCTTCGCCTCGTTCTCCGGGAAGAAGATCGAGGCCAGGAACGCGGACGCGACCATCAGCGGCGGGACCGAGAGGAAGAGGAACAGCCCCAGCGCACCCGACCACGACCACCCGTTCGCGTTCACGAACAGGCGCAGCGTGCGCCAGGCAAGCTCGATCAGGCCCAGGACCGGGTCGGGAAGCTTCATGCGACCTGCTCAGAGGCAGGCCGCGTGCCACGGGCCGTTTCGGGGCGACGGCGGAGGCGTGGTCCCCCGCCGCGCGGCGAACGGCCAAGCAGCTGCGACGAACGAACCTACGCCGGAGCCGGGTGGATGATCGGGATCGGCGGGGCCTCGGTCCGGGTCGCCCGCCAGACCAGGGCCGCCAGCAGCACCTGGAGCGAGCCCACGATCAGGTAGACGAGCTGGAGCGACGCCTGGAAGATCGGCAGGCGAGGATCAGCCAGGGTCCAGCCCACGACGCCGATCTCGACCAGCTCGAAGGCGATCATCGCGACGCCAGCGATGGCGGAGACGAGCGCCCCGAGCCAGGGCCGGACGACGAGGGCGACGGCCGCGACGGCCGCGACGGTCCCGACCGACCCGAGTGCGAAGGCCGGGATGGTCCAGTCGGTAAAGGGCCCTGCCTTGATCCAGTCCAGCGGCATGGTCGGCACGACCCAGATCGCGCCGGCGATGGCGCTGATTGCCACGAAGGCGTTGAGGACGACGAGGAGGATGCGGGCCATCGGTGTGACCTCGATGCGGTTGTGTCCCCAACGGTGCCGTCCGCCGCCGCGCGGAGGAAGTGACGATCGGCCCGAAGTCGCGGTGCGTATCGACTTCAGCTCAGCGGCCGGGCGGAGGCCGGGGGCGGGTATGTCGTTTGTGCTATTGGACGCCCCAGCCCTCACGCAGCGAGGCCCAGACCGTCCGCACGCATGACCTGCGCGCCCGCTGATGGGGGCCTGATGCGGCCCTCATGCGTCCCCGCCGAGGTCGGGGCCCAGCCCTTGCATGTGTCGCTTCCGCTGACGCTCGTCTGATCCACGGACGGCGTCTCCCTCGTATCGGCGGTGTATGTCCACGCCACGCTCCATCGCGGTCATCGGCTCGGGGATCTCCGGGC
>DATHTR010000033.1:0-42438 GCA_035463095.1 Candidatus Angelobacter sp.
CGAGCCGATCGGCACCGTCCGCGCCTCGGGCCCGGAGGGACCGGCGCGTGCCCTCGCACACGCCCTCGAGGTGGCGCTGGGGGCGACCCGCGCCGCGGCCCGGGCCGGCCGCGCCGAACGCCAGCTCGCCGCGCTGGACCAGGCCATTCGCGGCATCGGCGGCGTGCTCGACGTCGACCGCGTGCTGCAGGTCATCGCCGACCGGGTTCGCGAGCTCGTCGATGCGCGCTACGCCGCCATCGGCATCGTCGACGAGCACGGCGCGATCGAGCGCTTCATCACGAGCGGCATCAGCGACGAGGAGCGTCGCGCCATCGGGGACCTGCCGCGCGGCCGGGGGCTGCTCGGCCTCATCATCCGCGAGCACCGCACGTATCGGATCCCGGAGATCGGTGCGCATCCGGAGAGCCACGGCTTCCCGCCCAATCATCCGCCGATGCACTCCTTCCTCGGCACGCCGATCACGACCAAGCGGGCCACCGTCGGCCGCCTCTACCTGACCGACAAGGTCGGGGCGCCGGAGTTCAGCGAGCACGATGCGGCCCTGGTCGAGATGTTCGCCCGCCACGCGGGGATCGCCATCGAGAACGCGCGTCTCCACGACCAGGTGCGTCGCCTGGCCGTCGTGGACGAGCGCGATCGGATCAGCCGCGACCTCCACGACTCCGCCATCCAGGCCATCTACGCGCAGACCCTGGCCCTCGACGACGTCCCGGACCTCATCGACGACGACCCCGACGAGGCGCGCCGGCGAGTGGACGAGGGCATCGACGCCCTCCACGCGGTGATCCGCGACATCCGCAACTTCATCTTCGGCCTGCGGCCGGTGCTGCTCGAGAGCGGGAGCCTGGCGGAGGGCCTCGAGCATCTCGCCATGGAGCTGCGACGGAACGGGGGCGTCGCCGTGGAGGTGGCGGTCGATGCCCCGGCGGAGGCCCTCGACGGCCTGCCGCTCGAGGTCGTCGCCGAGATCCTGGCCGTCGTGCGCGAGGGATTGAGCAACGTGGCGCGGCATGCCGGCGCGACGACGACGCGCATCGGTCTCGCCGCCGAGGACGGCGAGCTCCGGCTCGAGATGGTGGACGACGGGCGCGGCTTCCGGGCCGACGAGCGGCCCGAACGTGGCCATCACGGGCTCGCGAACATGCGCGCCCGAACCGAGGCGCTGAACGGCCGGTTCGAAGTCGTCAGCACGCCGGAGCGCGGCACCCGTATCATCATCACGCTTCCGCGGCCTCGCGGGGGCCATGACGGAGGCGGCAACCCATGAGCGAGCACACGACCGAGCGAGCCCTGCGTCTTCTCGTCGTCGACGATCACGAGGTGGTGCGCCAGGGGCTGGTGGCGCTCCTCGACCGGCGCGCCGGCTTCGAGGTCGTGGCCCAGGCGGGCACGGTGGCGGAGGCCATCGCCAGCGCCGCGAAGTTCGAGCCGGACGTCGTGGTCATGGACGTTCGCCTGCCCGACGGCTCGGGCATCGAGGCCTGCCGTGAGATCCGGTCCGCGCGACCCGCGACGCGCGTGGTCATGCTCACCAGCTACCCCGACGAGGAGGCGGTGCTCTCCGCGATCATCGCCGGGGCATCGGGCTATCTGCTCAAGCAGGTTCGCGGTCGCGACCTCGTGGCGGCCATCGAGTCGGTCGGCAACGGTGACTCGCTGCTCGACCCCGCGGTCACCGAGAAGGTGCTCCAGCGCGTGCGCAGCGCCGCGAGCGGCGGCGCCAACGACGAGCTCGCCGAGCTGACGGCCCAGGAGCGCAAGATCCTGCTCCTCGTCGCCGAGGGCAAGACGAACAAGGAGATCGCCTCGGAGGTCTTCCTGTCCGACAAGACGGTGAAGAACTACGTCAGCAGCATCCTGTCGAAGCTCAACCTCCAGCGCCGGACCCAGGCGGCGGCCTTCGTCGCGCGCCACCACCTCGCCGATCCGCCCGGCAGCTGACCCTCAGCCGGCCGCGCCGAGCGCGGCGCGGTCCAGCTCGTGGAGCAGCCAGCGGGCGGTACCGTTGGCGGCGACGTGGAGCAGCATCCGATCGGCGACCCGCCCGATCGTCCCCAGCGGCGGGGCGTACAGCCCCTCGATGGTCAGCCGACCGCGATCGACCTGCAGCGCGCCGGAGAAGACCGGGAAGAGCGGCGCGGCGCCGGCCGAGCGCCAGCTGATCTGGGCCTCCCAGCCGTCGCCGTTCACCACCACCGGCCCGAGGTCCAGCAGGGCCGCCTTGCGGAACGTGGTCATGCCCGCCTCGTCGCGGCCCAGCCGAAGGCGCAGATCGATCTCGTAGCGCCGCAGCCCGGCCACGGCCGGCCGCACCGCCTCTCCACCGGGCCATGGGCACTCATCGCCGGACAGGAGCTCGACGACGCGATCATGGTCGGCGTGGAGGGGAGCGGTGGCCGCCAGCTGGACGAATCCGTCGGCGGCCTCGGCCGGCAGGAGCGCGGGAGTCACGTCACTCCTCCACGATCACGGCGGTGACCATGCCGAACATCCCGTCGGGGCCCTCGGCGTGGGTCAGCACGTGGCAGTGGAAGGCCCAGACGCCCAGCTCGGTGGCCTCGACGATGACGTCGACGCGCTCGCCGGGCGACACGAGGACCGTGTCCTCCCAGTGCGGGGTCGGCAGGTCCCACCCGTCCTTGGCGACGACGAGCTGCGGGATCCCGTGCAGGTGCATCGGGTGGATCTGGAGCCCCTCGTTCATGTAGCGGATACGGATCGTCTCGCCCTGCTTCATGACGATCGGCTCGGTGGCCGGGAAGCCCTTGCCGTTGAGCGTGAAGCCCAGGGGCCCGTCGTTGAGGATCATGGCGTAGTCGTAATCGGTCTCGAGGTCCGGGTCGGCGTTCTCGGGGTCGGTCACCACGAACGCGCCGAGCAGGCCCATCGGCACCTGGTGCTCCGCCATGAAGTGGCTGTGGTACATGTGCGAGCCGGCGTTGCGCAGGGTGAATTCGTAGGTGAACGTGTCTCCCGGCAGCACTGCGTCCTGGCTGATGACCGGCACGCCATCCATGTTCGGCGGCACATACAGGCCATGCCAGTGAATGGTCGTCGGCTCCTCCAGCTCGTTGCGGAGGACGATCCGGACCGTGTCGCCCACCTCGGCGCGCAGCTGCGGACCGGGCACCATGCCGTTGTAGGCGAACGCCTCCAGCACCTTGCCGGGCTCGGTCTCCCACTCGATGACCGATGCGGTCAGCTCCCAGTTCAGGACGCCTTCGTCGTCGATCTCCGGCTCGAGGACGACGTTGCCCCTGCCCTCGGTCTCGGCCGGGAACTGCGCCGTCCGCGCGGCGTCGATGTCGACCATCTCCTGCGGGGTGCGCTCCTCGTCGCCACCGTGCGACGGGTCGGGATTCGCGGACGCGTCGACCACGACCTCGCCGCGCATGCCGCCATCGGCATGGCCCGGGACGGAGCAGATGAAGCCCATGCCTCCGGCCGGGATGGTCACCTCGCCGGTGGCGGTCTCGTGGCCCTCGGCGCCGATGACCGTCCCGTCGTCGAAGGCGACATCGTGGAAGATCCCGCCGTCGTTCACGAACGTGACGGTGTAGGTCCCCGGCTCCGGGACGTGGACCATGGCCGGCTCGAAGCCGAGGTCGAAGGCGGTGATCGTGATCTCGCCGATGGGCCCGTCCGCGGCCGGGGTCGGCGACGCCGTCGGATCCGGGTCGCTGCTGGGCGGGGTCTGGCCCTGGGCCGGCGAGATGGAGCTCATGATCAGCGCCGCGACCAGCAGCGTGGCGGCGAAGACGGTGCCCATCCCGGTGAAGGCGGCGAAGTAGAGAAGGCTGCGTGGCATCGGTCGGTGTGTCTCCCGTGATCTCCCGTGAATTGCACGGGCCCGCGGACGTGACCCGCGGGCTCCGGAATCACTCTGCCGGGGCGGCGCCCCGGAGGGGGAGTGCCGAATGGCCCGGGCCGTTCGGGGGATCGGTCCCGAAGGAAGGGGCCCGCCGGCCCGGGTCGGTGCCGGCGCGCGCGCCCTATGGTTGCACCGGACCGATCAGACGCCGCAGCAGACGGCGTGGACAGGGAGCCGCACGATCGGTCGGCACACCCTCCCGTGGCAGAACGGCCGGCGCCACCAGCGCCGGCCGCTCTGTACCCCCGGAGCGGGCTCGGTCAGGAGCCGGCCCGCGTGAGGCGACCGACGACGAGCGCGATGACGCCGGCGACCGTACCGGCCACCAGCCCGGCGAGCGCGGCCCGCGACGGCGACACCATCACGCGCGCGCCGGGAGCCAGGTTGATCCGAGGCGAGAGCGCGAGCCCGACGGTTGCCCCCTCGCCGACATCGACGCGAGGCGCGAGGACGGTCATCGCACCGCCCTGCTCGATCCTGGCGCCGCCCATCGCCACCAGCGTGCCGGCGCCGCCCTGGCGGATGTGCGCGTCTCCACCGATGACCATGACAGCACTTCCACCCTGCGCGATGCGGAGGTTGCCGCCCGCGATGACGGTGCGAGTCCCGCCCTGGACCAGCGAAGCGTCGCCACCGGCAACCACGGCTCCCACTCCGGCCTGGCGCACCGACGCGCGGTCCGCGCGGACGATCCCGATCGCCGCGATGCTGAGGTTCGCCTCCGCGGCGTCGAGCCGGGCGGCGAGACGAGGCCCCGTTCCGCGCAGCGGCGTGGACTCCACGGTCGGTTCGATACGGACGTCGGTCATGGGGATGTTCTCCTTCGAGAGCTTCGGGCGAGTGATCGGCGACGCGGTCAGCCTAGCCGGGCGCGATGGCCACCGAACGCCGCTCGGCCTGGCGCGCCGGCACGTGCCCGCGCATGACGAGCACGGATGCGTGACTGTGGACCAGCACCGCGTGGGCCACGCTCCCGGCGAGCAGCCGCTGGAGACCACCGAGGCAGCGAGAGCCGGTCACGACCAGGTCGGCGCCGTAGCCCTCCGCTGCGCGCACGATCTCGCGACTCGGGTCGCCGGCTCGAGTGACGGCGGCCGCTCGCCAGCCCAGCTCCAGCATCTCGTCCGCCACCTGTTCAGCGACGCGCCGATGGTCTGCCAGCCCCGGGTCGACCGGGCCCTCCGCGCCGGGCGTCGGCCGATCGCCGTTCGGGGCGATGCTGAGCACCTCGACCTCGAGCCCATGGAACGCGGGGCGCCAGCGTGCGAGGACACGGGGCACGTCCAGGCAGCTGCGCGTGCCATCCGTGGCGAGCAGCATCCGGTCGGCGCGCGGCCCGCGAGCCACGAGGACCGGGCACGGGGCGTGGTCGACGAGGTGCGCCGAGACGGACCCGAACAGCGCGCTCGCCGCAGCGCCACGCCCACGGCTGCCGACGACGACGAGATCCGCGATCCACTCCGAGGCGTGCTCCAGCAGCACCTCACCGGGACGGCCGGCCTCGACGACGAGCTCGCATGGCAGCCCGGCACGGCGCAGGGCATCCGCATGCGTGTCGAGCAGGGTCGTGAGCTCACCTTCGCGCGCCGCCAGCTCTTCGCGGAGGACCGGCACGCCGATCCAGGGCGCCGGCGGCTCAACAACCGCCACGAGCCGCACCCGGGTCTCCGGCGGCCAGGATCGGCTCGCCACCAGCTCACAGGCCACGCGCGACGGCTCGGAGCCGTCGACGCCGATCAGGACGCGCATCGTCAGTCATCCTCCACGGGTCGAAGTCACCGTGCCGAGCATCGCGTGCCCCCTCACCCACGGCCAGTCCCATCGGTCGGGTTCGTCCGTGCCATTCGGCACGCCGGTTCGGCGAACGGGACCTTCGGACCGCGGAAGCGGGGCCGGTCGGCCGTGGAGGTTCGGCCGAGTGGGCGGCGACCATGAAGCCAGCTCACACCGGAGGTCGACCTCATGAAGATCCTCGTCGGCGTCGACGGTTCCCCGTGCTCGGTCACGGCCATCGACCTCGTCGCCTCGCTGCCCTGGCCGAGCGGGTCCCACGTGACCCTGCTTGCCGCGTACGAGGTGCCCATCGACTGGACCGGAGGCGTCGCCTCGACGATGAACTGGATCGGCGACGTCGAGGACGCGACGCGCGACGCGCTCGTCGAGCAGCTCAGCACGCTCGCGACACGGCTCGAGGAGCGGGGTCTCGCGGTCGACCGCATCGTGGCCAGGGGTCGCGCCGCGTCCGCCATCGTGGACGCCGCCCGCGAACGGCAGGTTGACCTCGTCGTCACCGGCTCGCGCGGTCGCGGGCCGCTGCGTCAGATGCTGCTCGGGTCGGTCGCGTCCGAGGTCGCATCCGAGGCACCATGTCCGGTGCTCGTGGCACGGCGGCCCGCGGTGTCGCGACTCGTGGTGGCGACGGACGGCTCGTCCATCGCGCGCGCGATTCCGGATCGGCTCGCGGGCTGGGGCATCTTCGCCGGGTTGCCGGCCGAGGTCGTGGCGGTGTCGATCCCCGACGGACCCGTCTTCGAGACCGCCGTTTCGCTCTACACGCTCGGCGACGAGCGGCTCGCGAGCCATCGGCGGCACCTTCGCGAGCAGTACGAGCAGGATGCGGAAGAGATGGCGACGGCGCTCGGCGCCATCGGCATCCCGTCGGTGCCTCACCTGCGCGCCGGCGATCCGGCGCACGAGATCCTCGCGGTCACCGAGGAACGCGATGCCGACCTGGTGGTGACCGGCACCCGCGGGCTGGGCGGCATCGATCGCCTGCTGCTCGGCAGCGTGGCCCGCAACGTTCTCACGCACGCCCGCTGCTCCGTGCTCATCCTGCGCGAGACGGTGGACGCGCGCCCACTCGAGGCAGCCGCCTCAGGAGGAACCAGCCATGCGAGTCAGTGACGTGATGAGCGACTCGGTCGTCGCCGTCCCGCCGGACATGCCGCTGCGCGACGTCGCGCGGCTGCTCCAGGAGCACCGCATCAGCGGGGTGCCGGTCGTCGAGGACGGCGCCTGCCTCGGCGTGCTGTCCGAGGCCGACCTGCTCGTGAAGCAGCTCGGTCGCTCGGTGAGCCGACGGATGCCCATCGAGTGGATCATCGGCGAGCACCACGACCCGGCCGAGCTGCGCCGGCGCGCGGCGACCACCGCTCGCGAGGCGATGTCGAGCCCGGCGGTCACCATCACCGGGGACCGGCCGGTCCGCGAAGCGGCCGCCCTGATGGTCGACCGGAACGTGAACCGCCTGCCCGTCGTGCGCGAGGGGCGCGTGGTGGGGATCCTGACCCGCAGCGACCTCGTGCGGGCCTACCTGCGGCTCGACGCCGAGATTCTCCGCATCATCCGCGAGGAGATCCTGCGCGGAACGATGTGGCTCGATCCGGACTCGCTCCAGGTCACCGTCCGCGAAGCGATCGTCTACCTGGATGGCACCGTCGATCGCCGCTCGACAGCACGGATCGTCGAGAAGCTCGTCGGCCTGGTCGACGGGGTCGGCCAGGTGGTGAGCACCCTGCGCTGGGAGCTCGACGACACCTCCGCCCCCTCCTCCGACGCGGGCGATGCCGAGCCCGGCGCGGCCTCGGTGACCCGGCGCGAACCCCTCCACCCCATGCACCGATAGAGGCTGGACCGATGCTGACGAGCGAGATCGACCTGCGCGTCGAGGACCTGATGACGATCGATCCCGTCACCGTCTCGGCCGACGCGACGATCGAGGAGGCCGAGGAGCTGCTGCGCCGCAACCGCATCAGCGGCCTGCCCGTCGTCGACGCCGGCGGGCGGCTGGTGGGTGTCGTCAGCCAGACCGACCTGCTCTACCTTGCCGTTCCCAGCGTCCAGGCGCTCATTCGGCACCGTGACAGCGGCATCCGGGTGGGCGAGGTGATGAGCTCGCCGCCGGTGACCATCGAGGGCGACGTCTCGATCCAGGAGGCGGCTCGGGTCATGGACCGCGATCGCCTCCATCGGCTCGTCGCAGTCGACGGCGGGGGCCGGCCCATCGGCGTCCTCTCGGCCATGGACTTCGTGACGCTGGCGGCCGAGAGCTGACGGCGCGGATCTGACAGACTCCGAGGCATGCGCATCGTCACGGCCGCCGACGCGGTCGCCGGCATCGAGTCCGGCCAGCAGATCTTCGTGCACGGTGGCGCGGCCACCCCGACCTCCCTGCTCGAGGCCCTGGCCGGCCGGGCCGGCGACCTTCACGGTGTCGAGCTGATCCACTTCCACACCGAGGGCCCCGCGCCGCACCTGGCGCCCGAGATGGACGGCCATCTGCGCCACCGGGCGCTGTTCATCGGGGGGAATGCCCGGGCCGCCGTGAACGAGGGCCGAGCCGACTACGTCCCGATCTTCCTGTCCGACGTGCCCGAGCTGTTCACCACCGGCGTGGTGGAGCTCGACGCCGTCCTGATCAACGTGTCGCCACCGGACGCGCACGGCTTCTGCTCGCTCGGCACGAGCATCGACGCGGCTCTCGCCGCCACCCGAGCGGCACGCACGGTGATCGCCCAGGTGAACCCGTCGATGCCCCGGACGCTGGGCGACACCTTCCTTCACGTGAGCGAGATCGATCTCGGCGTCGAGGTCGACCAGCCGCCGTACGAGCACCCGACCGAGCCGATCGGTGACGTGGAGCGGCGCATCGGCGAGTACGTGGCCGAGCTGATCCCCGACGGGGCCACCCTGCAGATGGGCATCGGCTCGATCCCCGCGGCCGTGGCGCTGGCCCTGCGCGACAAGCGCGACCTGGGCATCCACACCGAGATGTTCACCGACGTGGTGCTGGACCTGGTCGAGTCCGGCGCGCTCACGGGCGCGGCGAAGGAGATCAACCGCGGCAAGATCGTGTCGGCCTTCCTGATGGGCACGAAGCGTCTGTACGACTTCGTCGCCGACAACCCCATGGTCGAGATGCGGCCGGTCGACTACACGAACGACACGTCGGTCATCCGCCGATTCCGGCGCATGGCGGCGGTCAACTCCGCGATCTCGGTCGACCTCACCGGTCAGGTGAGCGCCGACTCCATCGGGACGCGGTTCTACTCCGGCGTCGGCGGCCAGATGGACTTCATGCGCGGCGCGGCTCTCGCCCCGGAGGGGCGGGCGATCATCGCCCTCCCGTCGACCGCGGCCGATGGCACGATCTCCCGCCTCACGCCGACCCTCGCGACCGGCGCCGGCGTCGTGACCAGCCGCGCACACGTTCGCACCGTCGTCACCGAGTACGGGGTGGCCCACCTGTTCGGGCGCAGCATCCGTGAGCGCGCGGCTGACCTCATCGCCATCGCCCATCCCGACTTCCGCGACGAGCTCGCCTCCGAGGCCCGACGCCTCTACCACGTCTGACCTGATCGGGCCGGAACCGGCCCTTCGTCCCGCCGACTGGGTGACGCATGGCCCTGTGGCCTGCCGTGCCGGGAGCGGTCCCATGGGGGCACATCACACCGTCCCGCCAGGGACGCATCGGAGGTTCTCATGCACGTCCTCGTCACCGCCGCGTCGAAGCACGGCAGCACCCGGGAGATCGCCGAGGCGATCGCCGAGGCGCTGCGCGAGACCGGCGTCGTCGTCGATCTGCTCGATCCGGAGCAGGTCGATTCCCTCGATCCGTACCACGCCGTGGTCCTCGGCTCGGGCATCTACGCCGGCCGCTGGCTGGAGCCGGCGCGCCGCTTCACCGACCGTCATCACGCCCAGCTGCGCGATCGAGCGGTCTGGCTCTTCTCGAGCGGCCCGATCGGTGATCCGCTGGCCCCGACCGAGGAGCCCGCCGACGGCGCGCGCCTGCTGCAGGAGCTCGGCGCGAACGAGCATCGCGTGTTCGCCGGCCGCCTGAACACCGACGACCTGGGCTGGGTCGAGCGCACCATCACCGGGATGCTGAAGGCGCCCAACGGCGACTTCCGCAACTGGGAGGAGATCAGCGGCTGGGCCCACGACATCGCCGCGGCGCTGACCTCGACCGCCCGCCGCTGAGGCCGAACACGCCGTCCGGGGGCGGCCGGGTACTCTCATCGCCTCGCACTGGAGACCTCCATGCCGTCCAAGCCGAAGACGACAAACGGCCTGGGCCGTCGTGACCTGGACCGTATCGACGCCTACTGGCGCGCTGCGAACTACCTGTCCGTCGGCCAGATCTACCTCCTCGACAACCCGCTCCTGCGCGAGCCGTTGAAGCCGGAGCACGTCAAGCCTCGGCTCCTCGGCCACTTCGGGACGGTGCCGGGGCTCAACCTGGCGTACGTCCACCTGAACCGGGCCATTCGCGAGCGCGATCTCGATGCGATCTACATCACCGGCCCCGGACACGGCGGTCCGGGCCTGGTGGCGAATGCATACCTCGAGGGCACCTACACCGAGGTCTACCCCTCGATCACGCAGGACCTCGACGGCATGCGTCGCCTGTTCCGGCAGTTCAGCTTCCCCGGCGGGATTCCGAGCCACGTCGCCCCGGAGACACCGGGCTCGATCCACGAGGGAGGCGAGCTCGGCTACGCGCTGTCGCACGCGTACGGAGCTGCCTTCGACAACCCGAACCTCGTCGTCGCCTGCGTCATCGGCGACGGCGAGGCCGAGACCGGGCCGTTGGCCGCGAGCTGGCAGTCGAACAAGTTCCTCGACCCGGTCGGCGACGGCGCGGTGCTGCCGATCCTCCATCTCAACGGCTACAAGATCGCCAATCCCACGATCCTGGACCGCATCCCGGACGACGAGCTCACGGCGATGCTCACCGGCTTCGGCCACCGCGTGCACTGGATCTCCGGCGATGACCCGATGAAGGTCCACCGCGCCTTCGCCGAGACCCTGGACACGGCGCTCGACGAGATCGGCGAGATCCAGCGGAAGGCACGGGAACGCGGAGACCGGTCACGGCCGGCCTGGCCGGTGATCGTGCTCAGAACGCCGAAGGGCTGGACCGGGCCCGAGTCAGTGGACGGCAAGCCGGTCGAGGGTCACTGGCGCTCGCACCAGGTGCCGATGTCCGACGTGCTCGAGAACAAGAAGCATCTCAACCTGCTCGAGGACTGGATGCGCTCGTACCGTCCGGAGGAGCTGTTCTCCGAGGACGGCACGCTGCGTCCCGACCTCGCCGAGCTCGCTCCGCGCGGTGACCGTCGCATGAGCGCCAATCCGCACGCCAACGGCGGGGAGCTGCTGCAGGGCCTGTCGCTGCCGGACTTCCGCGACTTCGCCGTCGAGGTGACCGCACCCGCCTCGTCGTTCTCGAGCGCCACCGGTACGCTCGGGTCGTACCTGCGCGACGTGATCCGCCGCAACCCGCGCAGCTTCCGGCTGTTCGGGCCCGATGAGACCGCATCCAATCGGCTCCAGGCGGTCTTCGAGGCCACCGACCGGACCTGGATGGCGGAGACGCTGCCGACCGACAATCACCTGGCGCCCGACGGACGGGTGATGGAGATCCTGTCCGAGACGACCTGCCAGGGCTGGCTGGAGGGCTACCTGCTCACCGGCCGACACGGCCTGTTCAACTGCTACGAGGCCTTCATCCACATCGTCGATTCGATGTTCAACCAGCACGCCAAGTGGCTGAAGACGACGCGCGAGATTCCCTGGCGCCGGCCGATCGCATCGCTCAACTACCTGCTGTCGAGCCACGTCTGGCGGCAGGACCACAATGGGTTCAGCCACCAGGACCCCGGCTTCATCGACCACGTCGTGAACAAGAAGGCGGAGATCATTCGGGTCTACCTGCCGCCCGACGCCAACACCCTGCTCTCGGTTGCCGATCACTGCCTCCGCAGCCGCCACTACGTGAACGTCATCGTGGCCGGCAAGCAGCCCGCGCTGAACCTCCTGCCCATGGACGAGGCGGTGTACCACTGCACGCGCGGCATCGGCATCTGGCAGTGGGCCAGCACCGACGACGACGGCAATCCCGACGTGGTGCTCGCCTGCGCCGGTGACATCCCGACCCTCGAGACGCTGGCCGCGGCGGATCTGCTGCGGCAGAAGCTGCCGGACCTCAAGGTCCGCGTCGTCAACGTCGTCGACCTCATGCGCCTCCAGGACGAGAAGGAGCACCCACACGGACTGCCCCGGGCCGAGTTCGACGCGATCTTCACCACCGACAAGCCGATCATCTTCGCGTACCACGGCTACCCGTGGCTCATCCACCGGCTCACCTACCGGGCCACGAACCACGACAACCTCCACGTCCGCGGCTACAAGGAGGAGGGCACGACCACGACGCCGTTCGACATGGTCATGCTCAACGACCTCGATCGGTTCCACCTCGTGATCGACGTCATCGACCGCGTGCCGGGCCTGGCGTCCCGCGCCGCACACATCCGGCAGGACATGGTCGACCGGCGCCTCGCGGCACGGGCCTACACCCGGACCCACGGGGAGGACGACCCGGAGATCGCGGGCTGGACCTGGCCGGGCTGAGCCGACCGCCGATGCGCATCCTCGTCCTCAATCCGGGATCGAGCTCACTGAAAGGAAGCCTGGTCGAGGCCCCGGGCGACGAGGTGCTGGTGAGCGACGAGCTCGACTGGGGCGCCGATGCCACCGCGCACGCCGACCGCGGTGCCGGCGTGGCGCAGTTGATCGAGCGGCTCACGGCGAGCACAGCCGCCGATGCCGTCGGGTACCGCGTCGTCCACGGCGGAGGCGCACTGCGCAAGCCGACCCTCGTCGATGATGGCGTCATCGCGCGGATCGAGGCGCTCGGAGCGATCGCCCCTCTCCACAACGCCGTCGCCGCGGAGACGATCCGGGCGGGACGGGAGCTTCTCGCCGACCTTCCCCACGTGGCCTGCTTCGACACCGCCTTCCACGCGACGCTGGCCGAGGAGGCCTGGCGGTATCCGCTGCCGGCCGACTGGGTGGAGCCGCACGGACTGCGGCGCTACGGCTTCCATGGCCTGTCGGTGGCCTGGTCGGTCCGCCGCGCGTCCGAGCTCCTGGATCGACCGGCTGCCGAGCTCGGGCTCGTGGTTGCGCACCTCGGATCCGGCTGCTCGGTCACCGCGGTCGCCAATGGCAGCAGCGTCGAGACGTCCATGGGCTTCACGCCCCTCGAGGGGCTGATGATGGGAAGCCGCGCCGGCTCGGTGGACCCGGGCATCCTGGTTCACCTGCTTCGAGCCGGCGTCGGCGTCGAGGAGCTGGCCGACGGCCTCGATCACCGCTCCGGCCTCCTCGCCGCCTCCGGTGGCGTCGGCGGGGCGCGGGAGCTCACGGAGGCGGCGATCGACGGGCGGCCGGCGGCGATCCTGGCCCTCGCCATGTTCACCCGGCGCGCGGCGGCCGGCATCGCGGCAGCGGCGACGGCGCTGGATCGGCTGGACGCGCTCGTCTTCACCGGCGGCATTGGCGAGAACTCGGCCGCGATCCGCGCCGACATCACTCGCCGACTCGCCGTGCTCGGGATCCCGGAGGTACCCGACGAGGTGGGCCGGGACGCCGTCCTGAGCCATCGGGACGCGTCGATCGCGGTCCTGCGCATCGAGGCGCGGGAGGACCTCGTCATCGCCGGCGAGGTGGCGGATCTGCTCGCCGCGTCCAGCTGATCAGGCGGACGGAGCGCCGCGCGGGCGCTCCGTCCGACGTCGGTGGTGTGCCGGTGGTCCTACGGCGTGATCGCGACCTTGAGGACACCCTCGCGCCGCTCCGCGAAGAGCGAATACGCCTCGACGATGTCGTCGAGCTTCATCCGGTGGGTGATGAGCGGCGTCGGGTCGAACCGACCCGAGGCGACCAGCGTCAGCAGGCGTTCCATGCGCGCCTTCCCGCCGGGGCAGAGGGTCGTCACGATTCGGTGATCGCCGAGGCCGGCCGCGAAGGCGTCGTACGGCATCTCGAGCTTGCCCGAGTACACCCCGAGGCTCGAGAGCGTGCCTCCCGGCCGGATGACGCGCAGCGCCGCCTCGAACGTCGACTGCAGGCCGAGCGCCTCGATCGCCACGTCGACGCCGATGCCGCCCGTCAGGCGCTTGATCTCGTCCACGACGTCGACCGCGGTCGGGTCGATCACGACATCGGCGCCCATGGTCCGGGCGATCTCCCGGCGCACCGGGTCCATGTCGACGCCGATGATCAGCGCGGCTCCCATGAGCTTCGCGCCCGCCGTCGCGCACAGCCCGATCGGCCCCTGCGCGAAGACCGCAACCGAGTCCCCGAGGCGAACGCCGCCGGACTCGGCACCCGAGAACCCGGTCGACGCGATGTCGGCGAGGAGCACCGCCTGCTCGTCGCTCACCTCGTCCGGGATGCGCGCGAGGTTCGCCTGGGCTGCCGGGACGACGAGATACTCGGCCTGCGCCCCGTCGATGGTGTTGCCGAAGCGCCACCCGCCGAGGGCCTCGTAGCCCGCTCCGTGCCCGCACTGGCTGAGGTGGCCGGTGAGGCAGGCGTGACATTGGCCGCAGGGCGTGATCGCGCCGACGAGCACGCGTTCGCCGATCTCGTACCCGACCACGCCGGGCCCGAGCTCCTCGATGACGCCGACCGGCTCGTGGCCGATGACGAGCCCGGGACGGACGGGGTACTCGCCCTTGAGGATGTGGACGTCGGTGCCGCAGATCGTGGTCATCGTGACGCGGATGAGGGCCTCGCCCGCACCTGGCACGGGCCGCGGCACTCGCTCCACGCGAAGATCACCCGGCGCGTGGAGGACGGTGGCGCGCATCGTCGCGATCTCGCCGGGGCTCCCGGCCGCGGCCGGTCGTTCGGTCGTCAAGGTCATGTCAGTCTCCGTGTGCGCGTCTCCGCGACCTGCGGGAGGGTCCGGCCCGCCGCACCGGCGAGATCGCGAACGCCTGACGCGTTTCGCTTCATGAATACCGCCCGAGGCCGCCGAGACACAGTGCCCTTCGGCCCACGCGCCCGACGCCATCCAGCCCTACGCAGCCGTTGGCCGGGCGCTCAGGCTGGCCGAAAGCGAAGCGAGGGCACGGCAATGGGTGCGGCAGGCCAGGTGGCGCCGGAGTGGATCGTCTGCATGGGAGCCCTGCGCGACGTCCTGCACGACCGGGTGGCGTGTCCCGTGCGCGCCCGCGCGGTCCCGTTCACCTCGTGCATGGCGTGCCGCCGTCTCGAGTCGCGCTCGGACGATCGCGCCCTCGGCCCGTGCTGCCTGCTCGACGATGGGCAGCCGTCAGCCTCCGGGGCGCTCACGACCGGGCGCGTCTGACGGGCGACCGCACGGGCCGGATCGCTCGGCAGCGACTAGGTCGGCTCGTCTTCCTCGACGAAGGTCCGCAGCAGGTCGAGCGGCGTCACCACCCCGATCGGATGCCCGTCATCGTCGATCACCACCAACCGGTGGATGTGGTGGAGGAGCAGCTGGCGCGCCGCCCCCGCCACGGTGGCCCCGGCATGGACGGTGACCGCGGGCGAGCTCATGAGGTGGCGGACCCGCATGCGGTCCCAGTGCACGGCGATCATCTCGCTCGAGCGCGCGACCACGAGGTCGGTCTGGCTGATCACGCCCACGAGCCGGCCGCGCTCGACGACCGGCAGGCCGCTCACCCGGTACCGCTTCAGCAGGTCCTCGGCCTCGACGGCGGTGGCGTCGGGCTCGATCGTGATCGGGTCGCTCGTCATCAGCATGCCGACCCGGGATGACGTCCTGGCAACGGTCATGGCCGCACCTCCTCTCCGCGGCATGGTCCATCGCGGAGGTGCCATCCGATATGGCCGAACGGCCCGCGCGGCCGGGGTCGCTGGTCACGACCGCCGTCCCGGGCTAGGCTGATTCCATGAACGAGCAGCAGCCACGCGTCCAGGAGTTCACACTCGGCGGCGACGAGGTCGTCGCGAAGGTGAAGGAGCTCATCCACGAAGGCAACATCCGCCGCCTGACGATCAAGAACGAGGAGGGTCGCACCATGCTCGAGGTGCCGCTCACCATCGGGCTCATCGGCGCGGCGCTCCTCCCGGTGCTCGCCGCGATCGGAGCAGCGGCAGCGATCGCGACGCGGTGCACCATCGTCGTCGAGAGGGATCCCGCCTCCGAGCCAGCCCCCACCGAGTCGAGCCCCGACGTCAGCTGATCCAGGCGGTGCGCCAGACGCGCCACATCGCATCCGGATCCGTGAGCGGGTCACCGTGGACGAGGAAGAAGTCCGCCGGCCCGCCCTCGCGGACGCGACCCGCCTCAGGCTCGCCCAGCAGCTCGCCACCGCGCCAGGTGGCTGCAGCCAGCGCGTCGACCGGCTCCAGGCCGGCCGCCACGAGGCTGGTCACCTCCCAGGCGAGCTGGTTCGCGCGCAGCGAGCCGCCGCCGAAGTCGCTGCCGGTGGCGATCCGTACGCCCGCGTCCCGGGCGGCCCGGATCGATGCCTCGGCGCGCTCGAGCCGCGCGAGGATCGTCGCGCGACCCTCGTCGCTCGCGAACCGCTCGAGGGTGGTGGTCGCGCCGAACGAGAGCCACGACCGCATGACTGCCAGCGTGCTGACCAGCGTCGTGCCACGCTGCGCCATCTCGGCCGCGACATCCGCATCCAGGTCGAATCCATGCTCGATGGAGTCGACGCCACCGCGCACGCCGGCACGCGCCCCGCTCAGCCGGCCCGCATGGGCAGCCACCCGCCCGCCTCGAGCGTGCACCGCATCCACCACGCGAGCGACCTCCTCAGCCGTCCAGGGTGACGTCTCGGGGTCGGGCCCGTCGAGGTAGAGCTTCACGAGATCGGCACCGTCGTCGAGCTGCCCGATGGCCGCGGCCTGCAGCTCATCGGCCGTGTCGACCGCCACAGCGGTCGGGATCGGAGCCGCGCCGCGCTGGAAGAGCCACGAGCCTGCCGCGCGGAGGTACGGCAGCTCGGGATGCACCGCCCATCGGTCACGCACGCCGATGGCGATCGCTCGCGTGCGGCCGTCCACCGGATCCGTGCCGATCGGCGACCCCACATCTCGCATCCAGCGCACCCCCGCCGCGGATCCGAGGCGGCCGTTGTGCTCGGCGACCTCCACCAGCGCCTCGGGCGGATCGGAGAATCGCTCGATCCAGCGCGCCCCGCCGGTGCCGGTCACGTGACTGTGACAGTCGACCAGGCCGGGGACGATCGTCGCGCCCGACGCATCGCGCACCACGGCGTCCCCGACGTCCTCCTCAGCGTCCGACGGCCGGATCCACGTGATGCGCCGGTCCTCGACGAGAACGGAGACGTCGCGGCGAAGGCGTGCCTGCCGTCCGTCCGCGAGCGCCGCGCCCCGGTACAGGACCCGGCTCACGAGCGGCCGATCCTTCCGAGGTGCGTATCGCGAAAGTCGGTCGGCAGCTTGAGGCCGTAGCCGAGCGCGCGGTCCATCCCGACGTGGGCGACCAGGATCGCGCCTGCCAGGGCGAGCGGCGCGGCGGCCGCCAGCCAGCCGACGGCGAGCACCGCCAGCGCCACGGCGAGGTTGTGCACCAGGTTGTAGGTGATCGCGCCGAGGCGTGGGCCCCCGAGGTAGCCGACCATCGAGACGTCCGGCGCGAGCAGCAGCGGCAGGAGCCAGAGCGGATGTCCGTTGAGCTGGACGTACACGAGCACCCCGGCAACGAAGATCGCCACGGCCTCCAGGCGCAGGATGAGGTCGACGCCTCGCATCACGCGGATCATGCTACGTCGGCCGCTCGCGTCGGATACGCTGCGGCGACCGCCGGACCGGAGGAACCCATGAGCGATCCCGTGCCCGTCGTCAGCCGAATCGGACAGGTCTCGCTGTCGGTCCGCGACGCGGAGCGCGCGCACCGGTTCTACGCCGGCACGCTGGGCCTGCCGCACCTGTTCACCTTCGGCGACCTGCTCTTCTTCGACGCCGACGGGCTTCGGCTCTACCTCCATCGCAAGGATCCCGACGCGTGGCGGCCCGGATCGGTCCTGTACTTCTCCGTGGAGGACATCCATGCCGCACAGGCGGCGCTCGCCGCTCGGGGCGCGTCCTTCTCCGGCGACCCGGAGCTGATCCACACCCACGCCGACGGCACCGAGGAGTGGATGAGCTTCTTCGAGGACGGCGAGGGAAACACCCTGGCCCTGATGGCGCGGAGGCCTGGCGGCCGCTAGCCGAGGAGCAGCCGGTAGAGGTCGGCGGTCTGCCGCGCGATCGCGCCCCAGCTGAAGTGCTCGACCGCCCGCCGACGCGCGGCTCGGCCCATGAGCTCCCGGGTGGCCGGGTCGGCCATGAGCGCGTTGATCGCGCCGGCCAGGTTCAGCTCGAAGCGCCCGGGGTCCACCGGTGACATCGGGTCGTCCGGGCGGAGCTCGACCGGGACGAGGAGTCCGGTCTCCCCGTCGACCACGACCTCCGGGATGCCGCCCACCGCCGATGCGACGACCGGCGTCTCGCAGGCGGCCGCCTCGAGGTTGATGATGCCGAACGGCTCGTAGACCGACGGGCAGCAGAACACCGCCGCGTGCGAGTAGAGCTGGCGGACGTCCTCGCGGCTGACCATCTCGCCGATCCAGGTCACGTTCGGACGGCTGGCGCGGGCGGCCGCCACGCCGGCCTCCATCTCCGCGGCGATCTCCGGGGTGTCCGGCTGTCCGGCGCACAGCACGATGCCGATCCCCGGATCGAGGTGCTCGATGGCCCGGACGAGATGGACGATCCCCTTCTGCCGCGTGATGCGGCCCACGAAGAGCACGTACGGCACGTCCGGATCCACCCCGTGGCGCTCGAGGGCGTCGGTGGCGGGATCGGGGTGGTAGAACTCGGGATCGATGCCGTTGTGGATCACGTGGACCCGCTCCGGCGCCACGTCGAAGAGGCGCAGGACGTCCTCGCGCGTTCCCTCGCTGACGGCGACGACCGCGTCGGCCGTCTCGATGGCGGTCCGCTCGAT
Source organism: Candidatus Angelobacter sp. (assembly GCA_035463095.1). Classification (GTDB taxonomy): domain Bacteria; phylum Chloroflexota; class Limnocylindria; order QHBO01; family QHBO01; genus JACDBZ01. The sequence continues at coordinate 18,681 of DATHTR010000033.1, forward strand.
CCAGCTCGAGACGTCGTACCCGCCGCCGAGCTGCTCGCGCTTCCACGGGCGGAGCGGCTCGAGCGAGTGCACGGTCAGCACGAGCGGGATCCCGTAGGCCAGCCTGGCCAGCAGGCCGGCGAGGTGGGTGTACCAGGTGTGGACGTGGACGACGTCGGCCTCGACCGGGTCGGCCACCATGGCGACGTCGCGGGAGAGCGCCGCCAGCATCGGACGCAGACGCTCGTCGGCGCCGCCCAGGTCGTGCGCCACCGGGTACCCGCGTACCCGCAATCCATGGTCGGCCTCGGCCTGGGAGCCGAAGGTGCGGATGTCGAGCTCGACGAATTCCCGGAGGTGCCGGGTGAGCTCCGCCACGTGGACACCGGCCCCGCCGTAGATGTTCGGCGGAAACTCGTTGGTCAGGATGAGCGCGCGCACGCGCTCAGCCTACCCTGCCCTCTCGTCGCGGGATGCGTGGGTCGCGTTCTGCGCCGCGTCCTTCGCCGCGTCGAGGAACCGCTCGATCGAGCCGATGTCGAAGGGCTTGGCGACGACGGGTGCCCAATCGCCGATTTCGGCCTGGCGCATCGGGTGCGCCGCGGTGCAGACCAGCAGCGGCACGCCGGCCAGCCGCGGATGGTCGCGCAGCTCCCGAGCCAGGTCGCCACCGCGGCCGTCCGGCAGGTCGTCGTCCAGGATGAGCAGCGACGGCCGATCCGCGGCGATGGCGGCCCGCAGGTCGGCGAGGCGGCTGAAGCCGCGAGCGTCCCAGCCCGCGTCGAGGGCGACCTCGCACAGCAGCGAGAGGGTGGCGACATCGTCGTCCACGACGAAGAGCACCGGCCTCGACCGAGGTCGGCGATCCTCCGCGGAATCGACGATGCGCATGGGTGCAGTCATGATGGGTGGGCACGGTGCAATCGGCGTGCCCAACCGCGCTCGCGGCGCGCGGTCGCCGGGGCGCCGACGCAGGCCCGCGCTCGTCCACCGTCCCGGCGCATCCTCGCCGCCCGAGCGATCCCGTCCGACGCTCGACTCGGATACTCCCCCATAGTATATTGGACGCCATGGACACCGAATCGCTGTCGCCGCCGGCGGGGCCTGCCGACGGGCCGCAGCCCGCCGAGCTCAGCGTCCCCGTGATCGGGATGACGTGCGCGAGCTGCGTGAACCGCATCGAGCGATTCCTCGGCCGCACCGATGGGGTCGCCGACGCGAACGTCAATCTCGCCACCGAGCGCGCCACCGTGCGGTTCGACCCCGCCCTCGTGGATCGCGCCGGGATCGTGGCCGCCATCGAGGCGGCCGGCTACGAGGTCGGGCGGGACGCCGCGGCCGCGGGAGAGACCACCGACGACACCGCGGATCGGGAGGAGGCGGCGCGCGCCGCCGAGCGGCGCGAGCTGCTGACCGGCGCGATCGTCTCCGTCGGCGTCGGGCTGGTGATGATGGCGATCATGTTCTGGCCCGGCGGCACGCCCTGGCCGATGATGGACGTCAACCGCTGGTTCATCGCGCCGGCGACGATCGTCCAGTTCGTCTACGGCCGCCGATTCCTCGTCGCCGCGGCAAAGGCGGCGCGGCACGGCACCGCGGACATGAACACCCTCGTCGCCATGGGAACCCTGGCCGCCTATGGCTACTCGATGGTGGTCACGCTCGTTCCGGAGATCGTGATGGGAGCCGCGCTGTCGCACGAGACCTACTTCGACTCGGCGGCGATCATCATCGGCCTCATCCTGTTCGGTCGCTGGCTGGAGGCGCGCGCCAAGGGCCAGGCGGCCGGCGCCGTGAAGGCACTCCTCACCCTCCGCCCGGACACGGCCCGCGTGCTGCGCGACGGGGGCGAGCGCGAGGTGCCGGTCGACCAGGTCGTGGTCGGAGACCTCGTGCGGGTGCGACCCGGTGACCGCGTCCCGGTGGACGGCGTCGTCATCGACGGCGCCTCGGCCGTCGATGAGTCGATGCTGACCGGTGAGTCGCTCCCGGTCGAGAAGACGCGGGGCGACCAGGTCATCGGCGGCACGATGAACGCATCGGGCTCCTTCGTCCTGCGCGCCGAGCGCGTCGGGCGCGACACGGCCCTGTCCCAGATCGTCAGCCTCGTCGAGCAGGCGCAGGGATCGAAGGCACCGATCCAGCGCGTCGCCGACCGCGTGACCGGCCGCTTCGTCCCGGCCGTCATCCTCATCGCTGCCGCGACCTTTGCCGGCTGGATGCTGCTCGGGCCGGAGCCGCGCCTCACGTACGCACTGACCAGCGCCATCGCGGTGCTCATCATCGCCTGCCCGTGCGCCATGGGCCTCGCCACCCCGACGGCGATCATGGTCGGCACCGGAAAGGGCGCCGAGAACGGGATCCTCATTCGCGACGGAGCGGCGCTCGAGCAGGCTCGCGCCGTGACCACGGTCGTCCTCGACAAGACCGGCACCATCACGCAGGGACGGCCGTCGGTGACCGACATCCATCCCCTGGGCGACCTCGACGAGGCGGGCCTGCTCCGCCTCGCCGCCGCCGCGGAGCGAGGCAGCGAGCACCCATTGGCGGAGGCGATCGTCCGCCACGCCGAGGAGCTCGGGATCGAGCGGATGGAGGCGACGGCCTTCGAGGCGACCCCCGGGCGCGGCGTCCGCGCCACCGTCGACGGCAGCGTCATCCTGGCCGGCACCGAGCCGTTCCTGCGCGAGGCGGGCACCGACCCGTCGCCGCTCTCCGAGGCCGCCGCGGAGGCCGCCCGACGCGGGGCGTCGCCCGTCCTCGTGGCCCGCGATGGCGACCTGGCCGGGCTCATCGCCCTGGCCGACTCGGTGAAGCCCGCGTCGCGGGCGGCCGTGGAGCGGATGCATCGGACCGGCCTCGACGTGTGGATGCTCACCGGCGATCGTCGGGCGACGGCGGAGACGGTCGCCGCCCAGGTCGGCATCGGCCCCGACCGCGTGCTGGCCGAGGTGCTGCCGGGCGACAAGGCCGCCAAGGTGTCTGAGCTCCAGGCAGCCGGCGCACGGGTCGCGATGGTCGGCGACGGCATCAACGACGCGCCAGCCCTGGCCCAGGCGGACCTCGGCATCGCCATCGGCACCGGCGCGGACGTGGCGCTCGAGGCGTCGGACATCACCCTCATCGGCGACGACCTCGGCGGCGTGCCGTCGGCGGTGCGGCTGTCGCGGGCCACGATGCGGACCATCAAGCAGAACCTGGGCTGGGCCTTCGGCTACAACGTGCTGCTCATCCCGGTCGCGGCCGGCATCCTCTTCCCCGTGGCAGGCCTCCTGCTGAGCCCTGCCCTCGCGGCCGGCGCGATGGCGCTCTCGAGCGTCAGCGTCGTCGTGAACTCGCTGCGACTGCGGGGCTTCCGCGCCACCTGACCCTGATCACCGAGAGGACCGATGAACGAACTGGAGATGGCACCGATGGCAACCGATCCCGTCTGCGGCATGCAGGTTAATCCGGAGATCGCCTCCGCCCAGGGCCTCAGTGCCCAGCACGAGGGCGAGACGTACTTCTTCTGCGGCAAGGGCTGCAAGCTCGACTTCGACGAGAATCCGGAGAAGTTCTTCGATCCCGACTACGTTCCCAGCATGTGACGCCGGCTCGGCCCGACCGAAGGGGCCGGACGCGGCGAGCGAGGGCGGACGGCGAGCGGACGTGGCTCCGACCGTCCGCTAGACTCCGGGGCGCATGCCTCTCATCAGCACCCGAGCGCTGACGAAGCGGTATCCCGGCGGCGTCACGGCGCTCGACGGGCTGACGCTCGAGATCGGCGAAGGAGTCATCGGCCTGGTCGGCGCCAACGGCGCCGGCAAGAGCACGCTCATCAAGATCCTGCTCGGCCTGCTCCCCGCGACCGATGGCTCGGCGCATGTCCTCGACCTCGACACCGCGACCCATGGCGCGGCGATCCGTGAGCTGGTCGGATACATGCCGGAGCATGACTGCCTGCCGTCCGACGTGTCGGCCACCGAGTTCGTGACGCACATGGCCCGGGTGTCGGGGCTCCCATCCGGCGCGGCTCGCGAGCGGACGGCCGATGTGCTTCGTCACGTCGGCCTCTACGAAGAGCGCTACCGGCCGATCGGCGGATACTCGACCGGGATGAAGCAGCGGGTCAAGCTGGCCCAGGCCCTCGTCCACGACCCCCGGATCCTGTTCCTCGACGAGCCGACGAACGGCCTCGACCCGGCCGGCCGCGACGAGATGCTGGCGCTCATCGAGCGCATCGGTCGCGACTTCGGCATCACGGTGATCGTGGCCAGCCACCTCCTGGGCGAGATCGAGCGCATCGCCGGCTGGCTGGTGGCCATCGACGCGGGGCGCCTGCTCCGTACGGCGCCGCTCACGACCTTCACCGAGCGAACCGGGCAGCTCCTGGTCGAGACCGACGAGGACGCCGGTCCGCTCGCCGAGCGGCTCGCCGCGCGCGGCATGGACGCGACGGCAGCCGGCCGCACACTGGTGGTCGACGTGGCGTCGGGCGGTGGTGGGCAGCACGCCGTGGAGGACGCCGTCCGGGACGAGGTCATCGACCTCGGCCTGGCCCTCGTGCGGGTCGAGCATCGCCGCCACCAGCTCGAGGACCTGTTCCGCGACGAGGCCGGAGGCACCGATGACCGCGTCGCCTGAGTCCACCGGCACGATCTACGACATCGGGTACCGCCGCTACACCGGCGAGCGACTGGGGCGCCGTGGCGCGATCGGCGCGATCGTCGGGGCGGGGCTGAGGGCCCTCTTCGGCCTCGGGCGGTCGGGCCGTTCGAAGATCCTGCCCTGGGGCGCGATCATCCTCGCCATCCTGCCCGCGGTCGTGGCCCTCGCCATCCGCGTGCTCGCCGGCGACATCATCGAGCTCTACAACTATCAGAACTACCTGTGGGAGATCGGCCTGCTGCTGCCGATCTTCCTGGCGGCCCAGGCTCCCGAGCTCGTCGTGAACGACATGCGCCAACGCGTCCTGCCGCTCTACTTCAGCCGGCCGATCAGCCGCCTCGACTACGTGCTCGCCAAGCTGGGCGCCCTGACCCTGGCCCTGCTGTCCCTCTCCCTGCTGCCGCTCCTCCTCCTGTTCCTGGGCCGTGTCCTCGCGGCCGAGGACATCTTCGGGGCCCTCGGCGACGAGATCGGCTTCCTCCCGGGAATCATCGGCAACGGCGTCCTCCATGCGCTCGTGCTGGCGAGCATCGGCCTGGCGGTGTGCTCGCTGGCAGGGCGCCGCGCGTACGCCGCGGCCGCCATCCTGGCCATCTTCCTGGTGGGCAGCGTGGTGAGCGGCATCCTCGGGGAGCTGGGCGGGACTCTCAGGGACGTCGCACCGCTGACCTACCCGCTCTCGATCCTCGACGGCACCAGGCAATGGCTGTTCGGGGAGAGCGTCGCGGGCTCGCCGGTGGCGGCCTCGGACCTGCCGCTGGCGATCTACGGCCTCGCGGCGGCCGTCCTCGTCGCCGTGAGCTGGGCCGTGCTGGCCGTGCGCTATCGGAGCGTGTCGACGTGAGCCAGCTCACCCTCGCGACCGTCTCGCGCTGGTACGGCAACGTGGTGGCGGTGAACGACGTGTCGTTCGACGTGGGACCCGGGATCACCGGCCTTCTCGGACCCAACGGTGCGGGCAAGACGACCCTGCTGCACATGATGGCGGGATTCCTGTCCCCCTCGGCCGGCACGGTGACGCTGGACGGGACCCCCACCTGGCGACATCCCGAGCTCTACCGGCAGGTCGGGTTCGTTCCCGAGCGCGAGGCGGTGCATACGTTCCTCACCGGTCGCCAGTTCGTCGAGGCGTCCGCGCGCCTCCAGGGCATGGGCGACGCCGGCGCGGCCGCCGACCGGGCGATCGACATGGTCGATCTGCGGGACGCCGCCGGTCGGGCGATCGGCGGGTACTCGAAGGGCATGCGGCAGCGCGTGAAGGTCGCCGCGTCGCTCGTGCACGACCCGTCGACGCTCATCCTGGACGAGCCGTTCAACGGCATGGACCCGCGCCAGCGGCTGCACATGATGGACCTGCTGCGCCGCATGGCGGCAGAGGGCCGGACGATCCTGTTCAGCAGCCACATCCTGGAGGAGGTGGAGCGCCTGTCGGACCAGGTCCTCGTCGTCGTCGCCGGTCGGCTGGCCGCGTCCGGCGACTTCCGCCGCATCCGCCGCCTCATGACCGACCGTCCCCATCGATTCACCATCCGGTCCACGGACGACCGGGCGCTGGCGCGCGAGCTGCTCGCCACCTCGAGCGTCCAGGGCGTCGACCTGCGGGACGGCATCCTGTCGATCAACGCCGGTGACTATGGGGAGCTGACCCGCGCGATCGCCCCCGCGGCACGTCGCGCGGGCGCGTCGATCCTCGAGCTGCGCCCCGCGGACGAGTCACTGGAGTCCGTCTTCAGCTACCTGGTGCGCCGGTGATCGCCACGCTCGTCTCGATCAGCCTGCGGGGCCTGCTCAACCGTCGTCGGACGCTGATGCTGGGGCTGTTCGCTGGGCTCATCGTGGTGGTCGCGCTGCTCTTCCGGCTCGCCGACCAGCCCCCGGACGAGAGCCTGGCCTTCACGCGGCAGCTGCTCGGCAACTTCGGCCTGGCCGTCCTGCTGCCGGTGGTCGCGGTCATCGTCGGCACGGCGGCCATCGGCTCGGAGCTCGATGACGGCACGATCATCTACCTGCTCGCGAAGCCGATCCCTCGCTCCCTGGTCGCCATCGTGAAGGCTGCCGTCGCGTGGTTGGCCGTGGTCATCCTGGTGTCACCGGCCATGCTGGTCGCCGGGATCGTCGCGATGAGTGGCGACGCCGAGCTCGGGATCGCGTACGCGGGCGCGGCCGCGTTCGGGGCGCTCGAGTACACGGCCGTCTTCCTTGCCCTCTCCCTCGTCACGTCGCGCGCGCTCGTCGTGGGTCTGGCGTACGTCGTGATCTGGGAGGGTGCGGTCGCGGGGCTGTTCGACGGGACGCGGGTCCTGTCGGTGCGGCAGCACGCGCTGGCCATCGCCGAGGCGATCGGCGGCGACGGAGCCATCGATGCGGCCCTGGACCTGCCGACGGCGCTCATCATCGGCTCCATCATCACCATCGTGGCCGTGGTGGTCGCCATCCGCCGGCTCGAGCGCGTCGAGCTCCGTGGAGAGACGGGCTGAGAGGGTTTCGAGGACAGCCTCGAGCTCAGGCGGCGACGACGCGGTCGCGCCCGGCCCGCTTGGCCATGTAGAGCGCGACATCGGCGGCGCGCAGGAGCGACTCGGCCGACTCGTCCTCCGGGCCGATCGCGGCGCATCCCGCAGAGACGGTCGCCGACAGCTCCTCCCCCGCGGAGCCGAGCACCGGCGTGGCGGCGAGCTGCTCGCGGACCTCGTCCGCGATGCGCACCGCATCATCCAGGGACGCGCGGTACAGGACCGCGGCGAACTCCTCACCGCCGAATCGCGCCACCAGGTCGCTCGACCGGATCCGGGCGCGGAGGATGGCCCCGAATGCGCGCAGCACCTCGTCCCCGACCTGGTGCCCATGCCGGTTGTTCAGCTCGCTGAAGTGGTCGAGGTCGAACATGATGGCCGCGATCTCGACGCGCTCAGCGAGCGGCAGCCGCGCCCGGCGGGCGAACAGCTGCTCGAGGGCGGGGTCGAGGTAGCGGCGGTTGAACAGGCCGGTCAGCGGGTCACGCAGGGCGAGCTCGGCCACTTCGGCATGGAGGAAGACGTTCGTGACCGCCAGCGCGCTCTGCTCGGCGATCATCGCCAGAGCATCTCGCTCGACATCGGTGAAGGGTGATGACCGCTCTCCACGCATCAGGGTCAGGGCCCCGAGCACCGTCCCGTCGCGAACGAGCGGAACGGCCGCGGCAAGCATCGGCGACGCATTCTCCTCGGCCAGGAACCCGGTGGCCACGGTCCGCAGGCCGGGCGGACGGGGCGCGGCCTCGTCGATCACCATGGCCCGGTCCCGGATGGCGCGACCGGCCATGCCGACCCCGGGCCGAGCCTCCGTTCCGAGGCTCGTGAGGCTGCTTCCGGCGACGGCCGCCAGCAGGTACCGCCCGCTGGCGCGCTCGAGCACGTGGAGCGCGACGATGTCGGCGGCCACCACCGTCGACACCGAGCGGACGAGGGCCTGGTACAGCTCGTCGGGCTGGAGTGTCCCGTTCACCGCCTCGCTGAACTCGTGGAGGTGCCGGAACAGCTCCGCCCGCTCGGCCAGCCGCTGCCGATCGCGCCCGATGATCAAGGCGGCGGCGAGCCGGTCGGCGATCGCCACCATCACGCGCAGATCGGTCGAGTCGAGCGCGTGGCCGACCGACTCGACGTTCACGAAGCCGAGGAACTCCGCTGCGGAGAGCATCGGCACGCAGATCTCGCTGCGGACGTCCGGATTGAGGCCCCAGTAGTCCCGGTCCTCGGACACGTCCCGCGCGAACACCGCGGCTCTCGTCCGCATGACCCGTCCGACGATGCCGCGCTCGCCGTCGAAGCTGTCGACCAGCTGGTCATAGCCGCGCTGCGCCCCGAGCACGACGCGGTGCTCGTCCCCGAGGTAGAGCGACACGTACCGGTATCCGAACTCGCGCGCCACCCGGTCCACGACCTCGTCGAGGGCCTCCGGCGTCGGTCCACGCTCCGCGAGGATGCGGCCGATGGCCTCGACCCCGGCGATCTGCCGCGATCGTCGCCGGTCGACGACCATGGCCCGACGCAGACGAAGGCGGGCGCGATGCATCCGCGCCACTTCGCGTCGGGTGCCCCATGCCACCAGCAGAGCCGCGGCGGCGAACCCGAGGCTGCGCATCGCCGCCTCGACCGCCTGGCCGCGGTCGAGCGTCTCGACCACCCAGTGCGCTCCCACCGAGGCACCGACGGCGAGGGCCAGCGTCCGTGGACCGGCGAAGGCTGCGAGCGCGATGATCGGCAGGTAGACCACCGACAGCAGGCCGGTGGTCCCGGTCAGCAGCTGCCCGGCGGCCACCATCGCCACGCTCGACACCACCCTCGCGGCGGTCCACGACCCGCGTCGTCCACCGAGCAGCGCGCTCACCACCACGTACGCCGCCGCGACGACCCACAGCTGTGGACCGTCGACGTGCGTGGCGCCGACCACCACGATGGGGAGCAGGAGCGCAGCGGCCTCGTAGGTGGCCCGATCGCGCAGCCGTATCACCGCTGCGCGCATCATCCTCGCGAGCGGCATCGTGGCGCCGAGATCGGCCCGCCCCGACGCGGGCCGAGGCCGGACGGCGTCGGTCATGTGGGCCGAGTGTGATCCCCACCCAACCCCACCGGTATGGCCCATCGGTACCACCGTCGATCACGGGTCGCGCGGGCTGCTAGGCTCGCGCCATGGATCTGTCAGCACCGTGGGCCCACGCCTGGGCGGGCCGCCTCGATGAGCACGTCCTCGACTCCGAGGCGCTCACCGGCAACCCGCTCGGCGATCCGCATCGCCGGCCCCTCTACGTCCTCACTCCGCCTGGCTACGACGACGACCCCGAGCAGCGCTACCCCTCGATCTACGTCATCCAGGGCATGACCGGCCAGCTCGACATGTGGCGCAATCGAAAGGCCTTCTCGCCGACCGTGCTCGAGTCGGTCGACGCCTGGTTCGCCGAGCCCGGCCGGGCGACCGCCATCGTCGTCTACGTCGATGCGTGGACCAGCTACGGCGGTGCCCAGTTCCTGGACTCGCCTGGCACCGGCCGTTACCACAGCTACCTGTGCGACGAGGTCGTGCCGTTCGTGGACGACCGATACCGGACTTTGCCCCAGGCCGCCCACCGCGGGATCGCCGGCAAGAGCAGCGGCGGCTACGGGGCCATGGTCACGCCGATGCTCAGGCCCGACCTGTTCGGCGGCCTGGTCACGCATGCCGGCGACGCGCTCTTCGAAGTCTGCTACCAGCCCGAGTTTCCCCAGGCCGCGCGGGCGCTGCGCGACGAGTACGGCGGCTCGTTCGACGCGTTCTGGGCCGACTTCCGCTCGCGTCCGGGTCGATCGAAGCGCTCCGACGCGGCGCTCGTCAACGAGTGGGCCATGGCGGCCTGCTACTCGGCCGACGCCGACGGCACCGTCCGGCTGCCCTTCGAACCGACGACCGGGCAGCTGGTTCCCGAGGTCTGGGAACGCTGGCTGGCCTGGGATCCGGTGCGCATGGCACCGATCCACGCCGACGCGCTGCGTGGCCTGCGAGCCATCTGGATCGACGCGGGGCGGAGCGACGAGTATTTCCTCGATCTCGGCGCCGAGGCGTTCCGTGGAGCGCTGTCGGAGATCGGCGTCGATGGCGAGCGCGTGCGGTTCGAGCTGTTCGACGGGACGCACGGTGGGATCGAATGGCGCTACCCGCATGCCCTGGGCTGGCTCGCCGAGCGTCTTGCTGCCTAGCCGAGCTGGCACGCGGCTGGCTATAGCGATGTCCGGTCGCCGAGCGACCGAGCTGGAATCGATACGAGGCCGACTGCACCGATGACCTTCCGACGCGACGTCAAGCTCGATCCGGGACAGGTCCGCGATGTTCGCGGCCGCCGCATGCGCGGAGGCGGGATCGCCATGGGCGGCGGCCTCGGTGGCATCATCCTCGTCGTCGCGCTCGTCCTGCTGTCCGGCGGCGACCTCGGCGACGTCCTCGGGGGGCTGACGGGGAGCGGGGGCGGTGGCGGCGACCCGGGGCCCGGCAGCTCCAACCTGCAGGAGGAATGCGATACCGGGGCCGATGCGAACGAGCAGCGGGACTGCCGCATCGTCGGGTACGTCAACTCGGTGCAGGCCTACTGGGCCGAGGCGTTCGAGGGTTCCGATCAGCAGTACCAGATGGCCGAGACCGTGCTGTTCAGCGATGCGGTGAACACGGCCTGCGGCGGTGCCTCGAGCCAGGTCGGCCCGTTCTACTGCCCCCTGGATCAGACGATCTACATCGACCTGGTGTTCTTCGACCAGCTGCTGACCAGGCTCGGTGGAGAAGGAGGCGAGCTGGCCGAGGCCTACGTCATCGCCCACGAGTACGGCCACCACGTGCAGAATCTGCTCGGTCTGCTCGAGTCCGGACGCGATGCCGGCGCGGAGGGCGGCGCCGTGCGCACCGAGCTCCAGGCCGATTGCTTCGCGGGGGTATGGGCCGGCAACGCGGTGGACACCGGCTACCTGGAGCCGCTCACCCGGGAGCAGATCAACCAGGCGCTCGATACGGCGGCCGTCATCGGCGACGACCACATCCAGGGGCAGACCGGCGGCCAGATCAACCAGGACACCTGGACCCACGGCTCCTCCGAGCAGCGCCAGGAGTGGTTCACGCGCGGGATGGAGGAGCGCGCGCCGGATGCCTGCGACACCTTCGAAGCGGACATCTGAACCTTGATCCGTCCGAGCCGATGAGCATCGACCGGCACCCGCGCGCCACCGACCGGCTGCGCCCGGATGCGCGGTTCGACGCGTCGCCCTTTGCTCCCATCGGCGAATACGCCTTCCTGTCCGACTGTGAGACGACCGCGCTCGTCGCGCCGTCGGGCAACATCGAGTGGCTGTGCCTGCCGCGCATGGACTCGCCGAGCGTGTTCGGCTCGATCCTCGACCGCGACGCCGGGGGGTTCCGCTTCGGCCCGTCCGACATCATGGTCCCGGCTGCCCGACGCTACCTGCCCGGGACGATGGTGCTCGAGACGAGCTGGGGCTCGCCGAACGGATGGGTCATCGTCCGCGACGTCCTGCTCATCGGGCCGTGGCGCCACACCGATGAGCGGTCCAAGACCCAGCGCCGTCCGCCGACCGACTACGACGCCAGCCACATCCTGCTCCGCATCGTCCGGTGCGTGAACGGGGAGATGCAGCTCACGCTCGATTGCGAGCCGGTCTTCGACTACGGCCGCCACTACGGTCGCTGGGCGTACACCGAGGAGGGCTACCGGCAGGGAGTCTGTCGCTGCGACGAGAGCGACGTGGAGCTGGTCCTCACCAGCGATTTGAACCTCGGCTTCGAGGGCCAGCGCGCCATGGCCCGCGCCCTGATCAAGGAAGGCGAGACGCGCTTCGTGGCCCTCTCGTGGAACCACGCCGCTCCGCCGCGCGACACCGACGACGCGTACGGGCGGCTGGTCTGGACCGCCCATCATTGGCAGCACTGGCTGGCGCGCGGCACCTTCCCCGATCACCCGTGGCGTTCGTACCTCGAGCGCTCGGCGCTGACGCTCAAGGGCCTGACCTACGCGCCGTCGGGAGCCATCATCGCGGCTCCGACCACCTCGCTGCCGGAGACGCCCGGCGGCGAGCGGAACTGGGACTATCGCTTCAGCTGGATCCGCGACTCCACCTTCGCGCTGTGGGGCCTCTACACCCTGGGCTTCGACTGGGAGGCCGACGACTACCTCCACTTCATCGCCGACGTGGCGGAGCGCGACGACGAGCTGCAGATCATGTACGGCGTCGACGGTGAGCGCGCGCTGCACGAGCAGGTCCTCGAACACCTCTCGGGGTACGAGGGAGCGCGCCCGGTCCGGATCGGCAACGACGCCTACGGCCAGCGCCAGCACGACATGTGGGGCGCGGTGCTCGACTCGGTCTACCTCCACACCCGATCGCGCGACCACCTCGACGAGCGGATCTGGCCGATCCTGGTCCGCCAGGTGGAGGCCGCGCTCGAGCACTGGCGCGAGCCGGATCGCGGCATCTGGGAGGTCCGGGGCGAGCCGAAGCACTTCACCAGCTCGAAGGTGATGTGCTGGGTCGCCGCCGATCGCGGCGCGCGCCTGGCGCGCCTGCGGGACGACAGCGAGCTCGCCGAGCGCTGGCAGGCGGCGGCGGACGAGATGCACGCCGACATCTGCGCCAACGCGCTCGACGAGCGCGGCGTCTTCACCCAGCATTACGACACCGATGCGCTCGACGCCTCGGTCCTGCTCATGCCGCTCGTCCGCTTCCTGCCACCGGAGGACGAGCGCATCCGGCGCACCGTGCTCGCGGTGGCGGACGAGCTCACCGACGACGGGCTCGTCCTGCGCTACCGCGTCGAGGAGACCGACGACGGGCTCTCCGGCGAGGAGGGCACCTTCACGATCTGCTCGTTCTGGCTCGTGTCCGCGCTCGTCGAGATCGGCGAGGTCGAGCGAGCCCGGAAGCTGTGCGAGAAGCTCCTCTCGTCCGCCTCCAGCCTCGGCCTCTACGGGGAGGAGCTCGACCCGGACTCCGGCCGGCACCTGGGCAACTTCCCGCAGGCGTTCACGCACCTCGCGCTCATCAACGCCGTCATGCACCTCATCCACGCCGACACGGTCCGTCGCGGCGGCCCGGCCACGCTTTCGCCGCGAACTCCCTCGAAGATCGCCGGAACGCGCGAGGCCGGCGGCGTCCCCGGCGCCGGGGACTGACCGCGGCCGGTGCGGTCGGCCACAATGCGCCGATGCCGAAGCCGTTCCGATTCCTGGCCGATGCCCGTGAGATCGCCAGCCTCGCCGAGCTGACCGACACCGTCCGCCACGCCGAGGCGGTGGGCATCGACACGCTCGTCATCCCCGACCACCTCATTCCCCAGCTCGGCCCGATCCCGGCCATGACGGCGATCGCGGCGATCAGCGACCGCCTACGGGTCGGCACGTTCGTCCTGAACAACGACCTCCGCCACCCGGCCGTGCTGGCCCAGGACCTCGCGAGCATCGACGTCCTGTCGGGCGGGCGGCTGGACGTCGCCATCGGCGCGGGATGGAACCGGGCCGAGTACGAGGCCATCGGGCTCCCGTTCGACCGCACGCCGGTTCGCCAGTCGCGGCTGGTCGAGGCGGTCGCCGTCCTGAAGGGCTGTTTCGGCGACGAGCCGTTCAGCTTCTCCGGCGAGCACTACACGATCACCGAGTACGACGCCCAGCCGAAGCCGGTGCAGCGACCGCACCCTCCCCTCCTCATCGGCGGCGGCGGGCGCCGGACGCTGGAGCTGGCGGCGCGAGAGGCCAACATCGTCGGACTGGCGCCGAGGATTCTGCCGGTCGACGCGCCCGATCCGGCCTCGATCAGCTTCGAGGGCACGCGCGAGAAGATCGACTGGGTGCGGGCCGCAGCGGGAGATCGGTTCGACCACCTGGAGCTGAACATCTATCCATCGACCGTGCCGGTGCAGATCACCGACGATCCGCTCGGCGTGCTCAGGGAGTCCGCCGATCGCCTGAGCCAGCGCACGGGGATCGAGGTCACGGCCGAGGCGCTGTACGACTCGCCGCACGTGTACGTCGACACCGTCGACGGGTTCGTGAGCCGATTCCGCCGGCTGCGTGACGAGCTCGGCATCACCTCGATCATGGTCGGGGCCGTCGGTGAGCTCGACCCGGTCCTGGAACACCTGGCCGGAACATGACGGTCGCTACAATCGCCGCCAGTGCACGGGGCTGAAGCGTGACTCGAATCCTGGTGTACACGGGCAAAGGCGGCGTGGGGAAGACCAGCGTGGCGGCGGCCACGGCGCTCGCGTGCGCGGATCGCGGCTATCGCACGATCGTGATGTCGACCGACATCGCGCACTCGCTCGGTGACGCCTTCAACGTCGACCTCGGCCCGGAGCCCAGGGAGATCGCACCGAACCTGTGGGCGCAGGAGTCCGATGTCTTCTACAACGTCGCCCGCTACTGGGGCAGGATCCAGCAGTACGCCGCATCGGTCCTGCGCTGGCGTGGCCTGGACGACGTCATGGCCGAGGAGATGACCGTTCTGCCCGGCATGGACGAGGTCGGGTCGTTGCTGTGGATCGCCGATCACCACGACTCCGGGCACTACGACGTGGTCGTCGTGGATGCGGCCCCGACCGGAGAGACCCTCCGACTCCTGTCCCTGCCGGAGGCGGCGAAGTGGTGGATGGAGAAGGTGGAGCCCATCGGCCGCAAGATCACGAAGCTCACCGGTCCGCTCATCCAGCGGGTCGTCGGGATGCCGATGCCGGGCGACGATGTGTTCAACGCCGGGGAAGAGCTCTTCGACCGGCTCGAGCACATGCACGACCTCCTGACCGATCACGACAAGACGTCGGTCCGCGTGGTGCTCACCCTGGAGCAGGTGGTCATCAAGGAGGCGCAGCGCTCCTTCACCTACTTCCATCTCTACGGCTATCCGACCGACATGGTCGTCGCCAACCGCGTCCTGCCCGATGACCAGGAGTGGCACTACTTCCGCGACTGGTACGAAGCCCAGCAGCGATACGGGCCGCTCGTCGAGAAGACGTTCCACCCGATCCCGGTCCGCAAGGCGCCGTACTTCGACCGCGAGATGGTCGGAGTGGAGCTGCTGCGCGAGCTCGCGCGCGAGCTCTACGACGGAGAGGACCCGACGCAGTTCTACTATCGCGGCAAGCCATACGAGGTGGTGCGCGACAACGGGGCGTTCCTGCTGTCCGTCGCGCTGCCGTTCACCGAGAAGCAGCAGATCAACCTGTCCCGCCACGCCGACGAGCTCGTCATCGACCTCGGAACGTGGCGCCGCACGCTCGTCCTGCCTCGCATCCTCGTCGACGCGCCGACCGAGGGCGCGAAGTTCGAGAACGGTACCCTCAAGGTGCGCTTCGGCACCCCCGATCGCGAAGGAGCCACGAACCGATGACCGATCAGCCACCCGCCTCCACCGACCGAGATCGCGACCGCACCGCGGAGCTCGAGGCCCGGATCGCCGATCTCGAGCGTCGCAGCTGGCGTCAGACCGTCGACGAGGGACGGTCCGGCGTCGAAGAGGCCTTCTGGGCGCTCATGCACCGCGTCTTCCCGGACGAGGCCCGGAAGCACCTGAAGACTGCCGGCCGAGAGCAGCTCATGGCCGCGCGCGTCTACCTCGACAAGTGGATCGCGAAGCTCGACGAGGAGGAGCAGGCCGCCGCCCAGGGACGGCCGCACGAGCGGATCGACGTCGAGTAGCTCGGCCGCCCGTCAGGCCACGCGACGCCCGTCGACGAAGGTCGCGGTGACGCGAGCGTTGCTGATCGGGCCGGCGTCCGGCGCGCGGAGGTCGCGGTCGAGGATCACGAGATCGGCCCGCATGCCGGGCTCCAGCCGTCCGGTGACGGCGTCCAGGTGGTTGACGAACGCTGATCCGGCGGTGAACGCGCGCAGCGCCTGATCGAGCGTCAGCCGCTCCTGGGGGAGGAACGCCACCGCGTCCCGTGCCTCCGGTGAGACGCGGGTGACCGCGACCTCGATCTCGTCGAGCGGATTCGCGGTCGACACCGTCCAGTCGCTCCCGCCGGCCAGCCGTGCACCGGCTCTGGCGAGGGACGCGAACGGGTACTGCCATCCACGTCGCTCGTCACCGAGCAGCGGCACGCGAAGGGTGCGCATCTGGACGTCGTCGGCGGCCCAGAACGGCTGCATGTTCGCCGTCACATCGAGCTGCGCGAAGCGATTGATGTCGTCGGGATGGATCACCTCGATGTGCGCCACGTGATGGCGTCCCGGCGTGGCGCCGTTCGATCGCCGCGCCACCTGCACGGCGTCGAGCGCCAGGCGCACCGCCCCGTCACCGACCGCGTGGAAGTGGCACGAGAAGCCCCGACGATCGAGCTCGGTCACGGCGCGGACGAGGAGATCCGGATCGATGAACGGGGCACCACGATCATCGGCCCCTTCGTAGGGTCGAGTCATGAAGGCGGTCCGAGACTCGAGGATGCCGTCGAGCATGAGCTTCACGCTCCCCGCCCGAAGGCGGTGCGAGCGGGCGACGCTGGCCCGGGCCTCCTCGAGCCATTCGATCTGTTCGAGGCCGGCAGTGCGGTCCCACCACAGCGCCGCCTCGACGCGGGCGGTCAGCCAGCCGGCGTCCGCTGCCTCGCGATATGCGGCGAGATCGGCCGCCTCCACGTGGGCGTCCTGCCAGGCGGTGATACCGAGCCGATGGAGGTGGTCCTGCGCGTCCCGCAGCCCCCGAAGGCGGTCCTCGTGCGTGTCGGGCGGTATGAGGCGCGCGACCAGGCCCATCGCGCCGTCGTGCAGCGTCCCCGACGGCGTCCCGTCGGATGCCCGCGCGATGCGCCCGTCGCGCGGCTCGGGCGTCGTGGCGTCGATCCCGGCCAGCGCCAGCGCGCGTGAGCTGGCCCAGGCCACGTGACCGTCGTCGCTGCGCAACAGCACGGGTCGGGCGCCGACGACACGATCGAGCAGCGCTCGGTCGGGCTCGCCGTTCGGGAAGTCGGGCAGCGACCATCCGCCGCCGGTGATCCAGGCACGCTCGGGATGCGTCGCCGCGTATGCCCCGATGGCGGCGAGGTAGGCGTCCGCACCGGACAGATCGTGCAGGTCGCAGCGATCGGCCAGGATCCCGCCGGGGATCGGGTGGACGTGCGCATCGCCGAATCCGGGGAGGACCGTCTCGCCGGCCAGCTCGACCACCACGGTGTGCGAGCCGATGCGTTCGACAGCCTCCTCCGCCGCGCCGACGGCCAGGATCGTTCCGTCGAGCACGGCCAACGCCTCCGGGAGTGGCCCCCCGTCGGGGCTCATCGTCTCGAAGGTTCCGCCCAGGATCACGAGGTCGGCTGCCGGCATGGCCGGATGGTACGCCGCGAGCACGCCCGCGGACCGGCCGGCGATCATAGAACAGATGTGCTAAATTGGATCATGCGCGCGCGAGCGAGCCAGCGGCCCTACAACGTCGAGTACTACCGACGGAATCGTGAACTCGAGCTGCAGCGCGTGCGCGTTCGGCAGGCCGGCATGGTGGAGCTGCTGCGCGACCTTCGCCGCGTACCCTGCGCCGACTGCGGTCGCCGGTTCAGGCCGTACCAGATGGACTTCGATCATCGGGACCCGACAACGAAGGCGTTCAACGTCATGACGGGTCGCGCCATGCTGATGTCCACCGCCAAGGTCCTCGCCGAAGTGGCGAAGTGCGACATCGTCTGCGTGAATTGCCATCGGCTCAGGACGCGCGACATGGAGCGCGGCCGAGTACGACGTCCTGCCGGCGCACCCATGCAGCTCGCGCGGCTCGAGCGTTGGCGAGACCAGGCCGGGCTGCTCAACAGGCTCCGTCAGGTCCCGTGCGCGGATTGCGGCGGCCGGTATGAGCCATGCGCCATGGACTTCGACCATCGGGATCCGACCACGAAGAATCACACGGTCACGCGCATGGTGGGCCGATCGAGCACCGAAGTGATATTGGCGGAGGTGGCGAAGTGCGATATCGTGTGCGCGAACTGCCATCGTCTGCGCACCTGGCGCCGTGCCGGGCGGGAGTAACTCAGCTGGTAGAGTTCCTGCCTTCCAAGCAGGCTGTCGCGGGTTCGAGTCCCGTCTCCCGCTCCACCTCCACTCACCCGGTGCCGCCGGCCTGAGTATCCTCGGGGCCGATGCGCCCGCTTCCGCCGCCCTTCGATGCCATCGCCGCCGGCCGGCCGGCCGAGATCGGCCTGCGCGGCCCGAGCCTCCTCGCCGATCGGCTGCTGACGAAGGACTTCGCCTTTCCGCTCGACGAGCGCGACGCGTTCGGCCTCCATGGCCTGCTCCCGGACGCGGTGATGACGATCGAGGAGCAGGTCAGCCTCGAGCTCGAGCGCCTCCATCGCAAGGCGGATCCGCTGGAACAGTACATCGGCCTGGCCGCCCTCCAGGATCGGAACGCGACGCTCTTCTACCGGGTCCTGGCCGAGAACCTGGAGGAGTTGCTGCCGATCGTATACACCCCGACCGTCGGTGTCGCCTGCCAGGAGTTCAGCCACATCCTGCGCCGCACCCGCGGTGCGTGGATCACGCCCGACGATCGCGACCGCATCCCCGAGCTGCTGCGCAACAGCCCCTTCGCCGACGTCCGGCTCATCGTGGTGACCGACAACGAGCGCATCCTCGGCCTCGGCGACCTCGGAGCCGGCGGCATGGCGATCCCGATCGGCAAGCTGGCGCTGTACACCGGCGCATGCGGCATCCACCCGGCCCTGACGCTCCCGGTCAGCCTCGACGTCGGAACCGACAACCCCGCGCTCCTCGACGATCCGCTCTACATCGGCCATCGGGCGCCCCGGCTGCGCGGGGCCGAGTACGACGCGCTCGTCGATGCCTTCGTCGAGGGCGTGCAGCAGGTGTGGCCCGGCTGCCTGATCCAGTGGGAGGACTTCAAGCACCACAACGCGCTGCGGATCCTGGACCGGTATCGCGACCGCGTTCCGAGCTTCAACGACGACGTGCAGGGCACCGCGGCCGTGGTCGTCGGCGGCCTCATGGCCGCGTTCCGGCACCTCGGCACGACGTGGCGCGAGCAGCGGATCGTGATGGCGGGCGCGGGGGCCGCCGGTATCGGCGTCGCGCGGCTCATCCGCTCCGCCATGCAGGACGCCGGACTCCTCGACGAGGAGATTCGACAGCGGCTCGTGCTCGTCGACTCCAGGGGGCTCGTCCATGCCGGCCGCCCGGACCTCGACGTGACCAAGTCCGCCTTCGCCGGGCCACCCTCCGAGGACGTGCCCGCGCTGGTCGATGTCGTCCGTCGCGCAACGCCGACGGTGCTCATCGGGACGACCGGGGTGGCCGGGACGTTCGATGAGCGGGTCGTCCGGGCGATGGCCGCCGTCACCGCGGAGCCCATCGTCATGCCGCTCTCGAACCCGACCGCCATGGCCGAGGCCACGCCCGCGGACATCCTCGCCTGGACCGATGCGCGCGCGCTCGTGGCGACCGGCAGCCCCTTCGGCCCGGTCGATCATGGAGGTGCGCGCCGTGAGATCGGCCAGGCGAACAACGTCTTCGTCTTCCCCGGCATCGGCCTCGGGGCGATGGTCGCCGATGCCTCCGGCATCAGCGACGGGATGATCCTGGCGGCGGCGCGCGCGCTCGCCGACATGGTCCCCAGGGCGCGCCTGCGGGCCGGGGCCCTGTACCCGCCGATCGGGTCGCTGCGCGAGGTCTCGCGTCGGGTCGCCCTGGCCGTCGCCCGCGAGGCGGTCCGAACGGGACGGTCGTCCGCGGACGCGTCGAGCCTGGAGGTCGACATCGACGCCGCCATGTGGTGGCCGGCGTACGTCCCGTATCGGCCCGCCGCCTAGGGCAGCTCCGCGAGGACGGCCTCGGTGTGCTCGCCGAGCCGTGGGGGCGGCAACCGCAGCGGCGTCCGTGTGCCGTCGACGACCAGCGGGCTCGGCGCGAGACGCATGCCGTCGACCTCCTCGACCCAGTGCCCGCCGTGCGCCCGTTCGAGCATCGCGACCGCCTCCCCCACCCGATTCACCGGGCCGGCCGGAACATCGGCAGCCGCCAGCGCGGCGAGGAGCGGATCGCGACTCCAGCCGCCGATGGCCGCTCCGAGCCATGCGACGACCTGGCTGCGCCGGGACAGCCGGTCGGCATTGGTGGCGAACGCGTCGCGGTGCTCGAGGCCCAGCACCGCGCACAGTCGGGCGAACTGGGCGTCGTTGCCGACCGCGATCACCAGGTCCCCGTCGGCGGCGGAGAAGGGCTGGTACGGAACGATGTTCGCATGCGCGTTGCCGTGTCGCTCGGGCTCGACACCGGTGGCGAGGTGGTTGCCGAGGACGTTGATCAGCCCGGTGACCGCGGCCTCCACCAGGCTCACTTCGACCCGGCCCGCGCGGCCGTGGCCGGCTCGGGCGCGGCCGGCGAGCGCGGCCAGCGCGCCCACCGCGCACTCCAGGCCGGCGAGCAGGTCCAGCAGCGCGACGCCAGCCTTCGTGGGCGGCCCGTCCGGATCCCCGGTCACCGACATCAGGCCGCTGACCGCCTGGGCCAGGAGGTCGTACGCCGGTCGGTCCGCCTCGACGCCCGAAAAGCCGGCGATCGTGGCGCAGACCAGGTCGGGATGCCGCGCGCGCAGCGCACCGGGCTCGAGGCCGAGGCGCGCTGCGGTCGCCGGGCGATAGTTGTGGACGAGCACGTCGGACGCCGACAGCAGCCGGTCCAGCGCGGCGCGGCCGCCGTCGGTCCGGAGGTCGAGGACGATCGAACGCTTGTTGCGGTTCACCGACGCGAAGTAGGCGCTCCGCCGGTCCGGCGGATCCCCCCACCACGGCGGGCCCCAGCCGCGGGACTCGTCGCCGTCCGGCGGCTCGACCTTGATCACGTCGGCGCCGAGGTCGGCGAGGAGCATCGTCGCGAACGGGCCGGCGAGGACGCGGCTCAGGTCGGCGACGCGGATCCCGGTCAGCGGGAGCGAGTCGGTCACCGGTGGAGGGTACCGCGGCGGCTGGCACGCCCGCCGCTAGCATGGAGCGTATGAAGATCGGACTGATGCTGCCGCTCGGCGCCGGGGAGTCTGGCGGCTGGAACAACCTGCGCGAGCTGGCGATGACGGCCGACCGCGATGGGCTCGACTCGGTGTGGGGCGCCGACCATCTCGTCTTCCGCGACGAACAGGGTGCCCATCACGGCATCCACGAAGCGTGGACCGTCCTGACCGCCGTGGCGGCCGTGACGGAGCGCGTCGAGATCGGGCCGCTCGTGCTGGCCGTGCCCTTCCGCAACCCGGCATTGACCGCCAAGATGGCGGCCGAGCTGGATCGGGTGAGCAACGGCCGGCTCATCCTCGGCATCGGCTGTGGCTGGCACGAGCCGGAGTTCGATGCCTTCGGCTATCCGTTCGACCATCGGGTCGGCCGCTTCGAGGAGGCCGTCGAGATCCTCGTCCCGCTGCTGCGGGGAAACACCGTCACACTCGAGGGCCGATGGCACCAGGCCCAGGACGCGCGCCTCCTGCCGGAGCCGGTCCGTCCCGACATGCCGATCCTGATCGCGGGCAAGCAACCGCGCATGCTCTCGCTGGTGGCGAGGCACGCGGACGCCTGGAACGCTGCGTGGTACGGAGACCCGGCCGACGCCGGCGAGCTGCGCACGCGCCTCGCGAACTTGCGCGCCGCGCTCGACGAGGCCGGACGCGACCCTGCGACCCTCGAGCTGACCGCCGGCATCTTCGTCAGCACCGCCGACGACGAGGACGCCCCGGAGGCCGCGATCCGCGGCTCCACGAACGAGATCGCCGACGCGCTGGCGCGCTACGCCGAGCTCGGCGTCAGCCATCTCATCGCGCACACCTGGCCCCGGACACCCGACTCGGTGGCTCGCCTGGCCGAGGCAGCCGCGAAGGCTCGCGACCTGGTTCCGGTCGCCGGCTGAGTCAGCCCTCGACCCCCACGGGCTCGGCGACGTAGAGCACGTGGCGGAGCGCGCGCCGCGCGGACCGAGCCCGGCTCAGCGTCCTGCCCACGAGGCGCTGTCCGCAGGTCGCGCACACGTGCCAGCGGTCGTCCCGGCGAAGGGTCACCGCGTGCTCCGGCACCGCGACACGCCAACGACGGCGCGGACGCGCCCGGAGCGCGGCGCGCCGGCCGTCGAGCAGCGAGGCGGCCCCTGGAACCGCCAGCGCGACGGCGTGCCGCAACGAGCTCACGTATCGCGCGGACTCCAGGCGCAGGGCCTCCGCGTCGGGGATGCCGTGGCGGCGGTAGAGGTCGAACGCGGTCCGATAGAAGTCGATCCCGTGATGCGTCGTCCGCTGTCCGCGACGCGGCCGCGGCGCCGGTGTCAGCCAGTGCGCCAGCTCGTGGAGCAGGGTGAGCCGCTGGTCGAGCGAATCGGTCCCGGCGCGGACCGTGATGCTGCCATCGCCACGGCGAGCGACGCCGGTCGAGTGCGTCCCGGCGCGACGGCGCCAGGCCAGCCGAGGTGGCGTGACGCCCGACTCGGCGCAGACCGAGCGCACCAGGGCACCGGCCCAGGCCGGAGCGCTCATCGGCCGCGCGATTCGCGGAGCAGGCGGCCCACCTCGATGATCCACGCGTCGAGATGTGGGTCGTCGTAGCACTCGGCGTCATACGTGAACCCGGCCATGTCGTGTCCGTGGGTGGCGACGTATGCCTCCGCGCTTGTCGTGCGGAACGGAAACGCGCGGGCGGCCAGCGCCTGCCGCTCGGGTGCTGCCACGGGGCGGGCGGCGAGCGACGCACGGCGCGCCTCGTGACGACGTCGCCAGCGGGCGGTGAGCTGGGCCAGCTGCGCTCTTCGAGTCATCACCCGCAGCCTAGCGTGGCGTCAGGCGGCGCGGGCGGGATCCGGGGTCTCCCCCTCGTACAGGCCGAACCAGGCCACGCCCCGCTTCACCCACGCCGGTGCCCACCAGTTCACCCAGCCCATGACCCGCATGAAGGCCGGCACGAGGATGCCGCGCACGATGGTGGCGTCGATGAGCACCGCCAGCGCCATGCTGAACCCGAGCGCCTTGAGGAACACGATGTCAGACAGGGCGAAGGCGCCGAAGACGGCGACCATGACCAGCGCGGCGCCGGTGATGATCCCGCCGGTGATCCCGATTCCCTCCTCCACGGCGCGACGGTTGTCGCCATGGGTCAGGTACCGCTCGCGGATGCGGGAGAGGAGGAGGATCTCGTAGTCCATCGACAGCCCGAACAGGATGGCGAACATGATGATCGGCAGCCACGCCGCAGTCGTGCCGGATGGGTCGAAGCCGATGATCTCGGCGAGGTTGCCCTGCTGGAAGATCCAGACCAGCGCTCCGAACGAGGCGGTGACGCTGATCAGGCTCATCAGCACCGCCTTCAGCGGCAGGAAGACCGATCCGAAGGTGAGGAACAGCACGCCTCCGGTCACCGCCACCACGATGAGCACCGCCACCGGGACCGAGTCGTAGAAGCTGTCCATGAAGTCGCGCGAACGGGACGGCAGTCCGCCTGTGACGGCCTCGGCGCCGTCGGGCGGCTCGATGGCCCGGACCTCGTCGACGAGTCCGCGCCCGGCCTCGGAATCGGGAAGCGTGTCGCTGAAGACGCGCAGGCGCAGGACGTCGGCGGCGACCCAGTCCTCGAGGTACGCGCCCAGGCCCTCGGCCACCTCCGGCGGACG
>DATHTR010000034.1:0-5835 GCA_035463095.1 Candidatus Angelobacter sp.
GCGGGGGATCGTGGTCGACGTCCGGCAGTTCAGCCGCGACAACGGCGACGAGCTCCTTCCCGGCGTGAACCGCCTGGTCCGCGTCAGCGTGGCCCAGAAGCGGAAGATCGCCGTCGGCGACAAGATGGCCGGCCGCCACGGGAACAAGGGCGTCATCGCCAAGATCCTGCCGGTCGAGGACATGCCGTTCATGCCGGACGGCACGCCGGTCGACATCGTGCTCAACCCGCTCGGCGTGCCGAGCCGGATGAACATCGGCCAGATCCTCGAGACGCATCTCGGCTGGGCCATGAAGGCCCTGGGCCTGAAGGCCGCCACCCCGGTCTTCGATGGCGCCACCGAGGACCACATCGAGGGCGCGCTGAAGCGGGCCGGCCTGCCGGAGGACGGCAAGACGGTCCTGTATGACGGCCGGTCCGGGGATCCGTTCGATCATCGCGTGACGGTCGGCTACATCTACATGCTCAAGCTCCATCACCTGGTGGAGGACAAGATCCACGCGCGGTCGACCGGGCCGTACCGCCTGATCACCCAGCAGCCGCTGGGCGGGAAGGCGCAGTTCGGTGGACAGCGCTTCGGCGAGATGGAGGTCTGGGCGCTCGAGGCCTACGGGGCCGCGAACATCCTCCAGGAGCTGCTCACCGTGAAGTCCGACGACGTCATGGGTCGCGTGCAGACCTACGAGGCGATCGTCAAGGGCGAGGAGATCCAGCCGCCCGGCGTGCCGGAGTCGTTCAAGGTGCTCATCAAGGAGCTCCAGGCGCTCGGCCTGTCGGTTGAGATTCTGAACGAGAACGAGGAGGAGATCCGCTTCATCGAGGACACCGGGAGCTATCCGCTGCCGGACCTCGGCGGGATCAATCTCCAGGGGTTTGAGGAATAGCCTGACGCGGCGGCACCGGGGACGGTGCCGCCCGCGTTCCCATCGGTCCATCCTGAGCCGGGGCCTGGTCCGCCCCGGCAACGAGCGCAGCAGTGGCTCGGCGAGCCACTGCAGGAGTCACGAAGCCGCTCATGCTTGAAGTCAACAATTTCGACGCCATCCGGATCAGCCTGGCCTCGCCGGAGCAGATCAAGGGCTGGTCGTCGGGCGAGGTCACCAAGCCCGAGACGATCAACTACCGCACCCTGAAGCCGGAGAAGGACGGGCTCTTCGACGAGCGCATCTTCGGTCCGACGAAGGACTGGGAGTGCTACTGCGGGAAGTACAAGCGCATCCGCTACAAGGGCATCATCTGCGACAAGTGCGGCGTGGAGGTCACCCGCTCGAAGGTCCGTCGCGAGCGGATGGGCCACATCAAGCTCGCCAGCCCGGTCAGCCACATCTGGTACTTCAAGGGCACGCCGAGCCGCCTCGGCATCCTGCTCGACATCAGCCCGCGCAACCTCGAGCGCATCCTGTACTTCGCGCTCTACGTCATCACCCGCGTCGACACCGCACAGCGTGACAAGGCGATCGCGCGCGTCGACGAAGAGGTCGAGGAGCGAATCGCTCGCGCCCAGGGCGTGGTGGACTCCAAGAAGGCCGAGCTCGAGGCCGCGGTGGCCGACAAGCGCACCGAGGTCGACGCCGCGCACGCCGCCGAGCGCAAGCGGATCGAGGACCAGCAGGCCGCTCGGACCGAGGAGCTGATGACGGCCGCCCAGGCCGTGGAGGCCGCCATCAAGGAGGCGGGTAAGCAGCTCACCGACGACGTGGTGTTCGCCGCCACCGGCGAGGTGATCGGCCGTGCCGGCGAGGCGTCGAAGGACGCCCTGGCCCAGCTGCGTTCGGTCGTCAAGGGCGAGGTCGCGGCGGTCGAGACCGACGCGAAGGAGGCGCTCGCCTCCGCCGAGGACAAGTACCAGACCTCGGTTGCGGATCTGACGTCGGGGATCGAGGAGGCGACCGCCTCGGAGCGCGAGCAGGTTGCCCGCGAGACCGACGAGGCCCGGCTGTGGGCCAAGACCGAGAAGGCGCGCCTGAACGATCTCCAGGTCCTCAAGATCATCAGCGAGACCGAGTTCCGCCAGCTCACCGAGCAGTACGGACGCATCTTCGACGCCGGCATGGGCGCCGAGGCGGTCAAGAAGATCATCGAGCAGATCGATCTCGACCAGCTCAGCCAGGACCTGCACGTCGAGATGCGCCAGACCTCCGGGCAGCGGCGCAAGAAGGCGATCAAGCGGCTGCGCCTGATCGAGGCGTTCCGCAAGTCCGGCGCACGGCCGGAGTGGATGATCCTGTCGACCCTGCCGGTCATCCCGCCCGACCTGCGACCGATGGTGCAGCTCGACGGTGGCCGCTTCGCCACGTCGGACCTCAACGACCTGTACCGGCGCGTGATCAACCGCAACAACCGCCTCTCGCGGCTCCTCGACCTCGAGGCGCCGGAGATCATCATCCGCAACGAGAAGCGGATGCTGCAGGAGGCCTGCGACGCGCTGATCGACAACGGCCGGCGTGGCCGGGCCATCAGCGGCACCGGCAACCACCGGCTCAAGAGCCTGTCCGACATGCTCAAGGGCAAGCAGGGCCGGTTCCGCCAGAACCTGCTCGGCAAGCGCGTGGACTACTCTGGCCGGTCGGTCATCGTGGTCGGCCCTGAGCTGAAGCTCCACCAGTGCGGCCTGCCGAAGAAGATGGCGCTCGAGCTGTTCAAGCCGTTCGTCATGCGTCAGCTCGTCGAGAAGGGCTTCGCCCACAACATCAAGAGCGCCAAGCGGATCGTCGAGCGTGTGCGACCCGAGGTGTGGGACGTGCTCGAGGAGGTCATCCAGGACCACCCCGTGCTCCTGAACCGCGCCCCGACGCTCCATCGACTCGGCATCCAGGCCTTCATGCCGGTCCTCGTCGAGGGCTCGGCGATCCAGATCCACCCGCTGGTCTGCTTCGCGTTCAACGCGGACTTCGACGGCGACCAGATGGCCGTGCACGTGCCGCTGTCGACCGCCGCGCAGCGCGAGGCGAAGGAGCTGATGCTCTCGACCCGCAACCTGCTCTCGGCGGCCGACGGCTCGCCGGTGGTGTCGCCCACCCACGACATGGTGCTGGGCTGCTACTACCTGACCGTGATGGCCGATGAGGAGACGGGCGCCGGACGCGCCTTCTCGAGCACCGACGAGGTGATCATGGCCGCGCAGCTCGGCCAGGTCCACGTCCAGGCGCCGGTGAAGGTCGAGATCGACATGGTCGACGGCGTCGCCGAGGACGGCACGCTCCAGACGCACCACGAGGTGGTCGACACGACCGCCGGCCGGGTGATCTTCAACACGGTGCTGCCGCGCGAGCTCGGCTTCAGCAACGAGGTCATGGACCGCAAGGGCCTGAAGGCGATCATCGCGCGCTGCTACCGCGACCTCGGTCCGGACGCCACGGCGCTGCTGGTGGACGGCATCAAGGCGGTCGGCTTCCGATACGCCACCGCCGCCGGCATCACGATCGGCGTCGACGACCTGGCGGTGCCGAAGGAGAAGGCCAAGCTGCTCGCCGATGCCGAGGCGCGCGTCGCCGACATCGAGCGCGAGTTCCGCCGCGGGTTCATCACCGAGGACGAGCGCTACACGCAGACCGTGGAGGTCTGGCGCAAGGCGACCGACGAGGTGACCCAGTCGATGCTCGCCGGGCTCGACGAGCGTGGCTCGATCATGCTCATCACGAACTCCGGCGCCCGCGGCTCGGTCACCCAGGTGCACCAGCTGGCCGGCATGCGCGGCCTCATGGCCGACCCCTCGGGCCGGATCATCGACCTGCCCATTCGCTCGAACCTCCGCGAGGGGATGAGCGTGCTCGAGTACTTCATCTCCTCGCACGGTGCGCGGAAGGGACTCGCCGACACGGCGCTCCGCACGGCGGACTCCGGGTATCTGACCCGGCGCCTGGTGGACGTGGCCCAGGACGTGATCACCCGCGAGGACGATTGCGGCGCCGACATCGGCACCTGGATCACCGAGGCCGAGTCACGGGAGATTCCCGAGCCGTTCGTCGAGCGCCTCATCGGGCGCATGGCGGCGATCGACATCGTCGACGAGAAGAGCGGCGAGGTGCTCGTGGAGCGTAACGCCGAGATCGACGAGGCCGCGATCGAGAAGATCGAGGCGTCGGGGATCGACCGCGTCAGCGTCCGCTCACCGCTCACCTGCGCCGCGCGACACGGCGTGTGCCGCATGTGCTACGGCCGCAACCTCGCCACCGGCGAGCTCGTCGAGCTCGGCCAGGCGGTCGGGATCATCGCGGCCCAGTCCATCGGCGAGCCGGGGACGCAGCTGACGATGCGGACCTTCCACACCGGCGGCGTCGCCGGCGAGGACATCACCCAGGGCCTGCCGCGCGTCGAGGAGCTGTTCGAGGCGCGCATCCCCAAGGGCCAGTCGACGATGACCGAGATCGACGGCGTCGTCGAGGTGCCCCCGGCGGCCGGCGACCAGCCGATCACCGTGCGGGTCACGAACCGGGACGCGTACGACACGCCGTTCAAGCTGACGCCGCAGCACGAGATCCTGGTCGCCAACGGCGACGAGGTGCCCGAGGGCCAGCTGCTGGCCACGCTGGGCGAGGGCGACGACCTCGTCGAGGTCAAGGCCCCGGTCGCCGGGCGGGTCACGAAGAAGGGCAACACCCTGACCCTCCACACCGAGGAGGTCGACGTTCGCGAGTACGGCGTGCCGCACTCGGCGCGCCTGCGCGTCGCCGATGGCGACACCGTCTCGGCCGGCGACCCGCTGACCGAGGGCTCGCTCAACCCGAAGGAGCTGCTCGAGATCAAGGGCGTGGACACCGTCCAGCGCTTCCTGGTCGCCGAGGTCCAGAAGGTGTATCGGTCCCAGGGCGTGACGATCAGCGACAAGCACATCGAGATCATCGTGCGGCAGATGCTGCGCAAGGTGACCGTGGACAATCCCGGTGACACCGAGCTGCTGCCGTCCGAGCTCATCGATCGGTTCGAGTTCGAGGAGACGAACAACCGGATCCTGGCCGAAGGCGGCGAGCCCGCCACGGCGCAGACCGTCCTGCTGGGCGTCACCAAGGCGTCGCTCAACACCTCGAGCTTCCTCGCCGCCGCCTCCTTCCAGGAGACGACGCGCGTGCTGACCGAGGCGGCGATCAACGGCGCCAAGGACCACCTCATCGGCCTCAAGGAGAACGTGATCATCGGCAAGCTGATCCCCGCCGGGACCGGCGCCGAGGCGCGACGCCTCCAGGCCGAGCGAGCTGCGCAGATCTCCCCCGAGGAGGCCGAGCAGCAGCGTGAGGAGGCCGCCGCCCGCGCCTTCCTGTCGGGCGACCCCGATACGGACGCGTCGGGAGACGTGGACACCGACGAGGCCGAGGCGGCCGCCGCAGCCGAGGGCGACGCGATCGCCGACCTCATGGGTGCCGGCGACAATCCCGAGATGGAAGCCGCCGTCGAGGAGCAGACCTTCGAGGAGCTCACCGACGACGGGGACGCACCGGCGAAGGCGGAGACGCCGGAGGCCGAGGCCGAGCCGGCCAAGGCCGAGTAGCCTCGACGCGCTCGATCACCGCGGGGCGGTTCCGGTTCGCCGGGACTGCCCCGTTCTTGTGTCTCGTCCACCGGTGGGCGCATCGGCCAGGGAGTGGCCGTGTCTGTCTCGTCGGTGGGACGACGGGCCACGAACCCGCGGCTCTCTGACTGGTGGTGGTTCGACGGTGGGCGCATCTGCCAATGAGTCGCCGATACTGCCAGCAGAGAACCAGCCGCGCCACACGATCCAACCGGCCGGCACGCCCGGGATCTGCGCCGCCGCTCATGCCCGCCCAAACGGGAGCAGCGGGACCGTCGCCCTCGCGCAATCGGGAGTGGGTGCTCGCTACCGCTTCCGGTGCTGGCGGCT
>DATHTR010000035.1:0-3148 GCA_035463095.1 Candidatus Angelobacter sp.
GGGCGGTCCCGACCAGGCACGTCGATGGCGGAGGGGGTGGGATTCGAACCCACGGTGGCTCTCGCCACGGCGGTTTTCAAGACCGCTGCAATCGTCCACTCTGCCACCCCTCCGGACGCGGCCATCGTATCGCTCACGTCGATCCGATGCCTCGTTCCGAGGGTGACGATCCGGATCAGCCGAAGAAGCTGAGCGTGATCCAGGCGGCGATGCCGGCGACGGCGGCGGTGAGCACGGTCCCCCACGCCATGTCCACCACCGTGACGAGCGTCGGCCAGTTGCGAAGCGTGGCGTGGTTGGTGAGGTCGTATGTGGCGTAGGCGACGAACCCGAACGCGGCGCCACGCAGGGCGGCGGTGATCGCCGAGCCATCGTCAACGCCCGGCTGGGTGGCGAAGAACCAGGCGCCGACGGTGTAGATCACGTAGAAGGCGATCGCCGGCGGCCAGTTGGTGGCGTCGCCCAGCAGGTGGCCGATGTTGTCGCGGTAGAAGTTCCGCGCGACCAGCGTGAGCCAGATACCGTCGAAGACGGCCATGACGGCGAATGTGGCAAGCAGGGCGGGAATGCTCATGACGGCCACGATACGCCACCAGTCACGATCCGGATCACCGACCGCCCATCAGGCGAGGCCATGCACGATCCAGACGTTCGGGTCGTGATAGGAGCCGAGGTCCGCGTCGCGGTCGATCGTCACCGGCTCACATGCGCCCGGGACGACGTACTGGCCGCTGTCCGGGAACACCATGCCGGTCCACGCCTCCCACTCGGCCACGGTCCCGGAGATCGTCATCGAGCGCGGTGATGGGCGCACGATCCGCCCTCCGGCGCGGACGTGGAGCCGGATCCATGGGTCGAACGGCAGGCCGTCGTCGCGGGTCCAGCTCGCGTAGCGCTCGATCGGCGTGAGCGGATAGCGCGGCTTCCACGTCGGGCGCACGCATGCGATGACCGCGTCGAGCCCACGGGCGCTCGCGTTGGCGCGCATGGCGGCGAGCATGAGATCGGCGAGGCCACGTCCGCGTCGTTCGGCGTGCACGACGATCTGGAGCGCGCCGAGCGCGTCGAGGTGCTCACCGCCGGCCAGCGCATCGACGGACGCCACGAGCTGGGCTTCCCAGCCCTCCGGCAGACCCTCGTCGGTGCCGTCCCACGGCAGCGGGGCGGAGTTGAGCCCGGCGAGGATCGTGTCCCCGGCGTCGATGAGCGCCATCTGGAAGGCCGGGTAGTCGTCGCCGAGGTGGTGCCAGCGCTCGTTCGAGATCGCCGATTCGAGCATGAATGCCGGCCAGACCGCGACGTTGTGGTCGCCCAGCGCCTCCCGCAGGTCAGGGCGCTCGGCAAGCGAGACGAGGCGCGTGCCGGCCGGCAGCGGAAGGTCGAGCTCAGGCACCGGGGCCGATGCGATCGCGGCCACCGAGGTAGGGGCGCAGCGGCTCCGGGACCAGGATCGCGCCGTCCGGCTGCTGGTGCGTCTCGATGAGCGCGGCCATCGTGCGCGGCAGCGCGAGCCCCGACCCGTTGAGCGTGTGGACGAGCTCGGGCTTGGCGCCGGCCTCCGGCCGGTATCGGATCGCCATGCGGCGCGCCTGGTAATCGCGGAAGTTGCTGACACTGCTGACCTCGAGCCAGCGCTCGACGCCCGGCGCCCAGACCTCGAGGTCATACTTCTTCGCCTGCACGAAGCCCATCTCGCGGGTCGCCATGAGCAGCACCCGGTAGGCCAGGCCGAGTCGCTGCAGCAGCGTCTCGGCGTGATCGGTGAGGCGATCGAGCTCGGCATCGGAGTCGTCGGGGGCGACGAATGAGACCATCTCGACCTTGTCGAACTGGTGAACGCGGAGGATGCCGCGCGTGTCCTTGCCGGCGGCGCCGGCCTCGCGCCGGAAGCACGGCGAGTAGGCGACGTAGCGGACCGGCAGCGCGCCGGCTTCGAGGATCTCGTCCCGATGGAGATTCGTGACCGGGACCTCGGCGGTGGGGACCAGGTACAGGTCGTCGCGGGTGACGACGTACATCTGGTCCTCCTTGTCCGGGATCTGGCCCGTGCCGGTCGCCGATGCGGCGTTCACCACGGCGGGCGGCCAGACCTCGGTCATCCCGTGCTCGGTGGTGTGGACGTCGAGGAACCAGCTGATGAGCGCCCGCTGCAGGGCCGATCCGGGACCCAGGTAGACCGGGAACCCCGATCCCGCCACCTTCGCGCCGCGCGCCAGGTCGATCATGCCGAGCTCGTCGGCAAGCTCCCAATGCGGTCGCCGGTGCTCGCGCGCCAGCGGCTCGCCCCAGGCGCGGACCGTCTCGTTCGCCTCCTCTCCGCCGACCGGCACGCCTGGGTCGGCCGGGTTCGGGATGCGCAGCAGCGCGTCGTCGAGACGAGCCTCGATGCCGGCCAGCTCCGCGTCGATGGCGGTGATGCGCTCCCCCACCCGGGTCGAGGCGGCCTTCATCTCGGCCACCTCCGGCCCGTCCGGGGCGGCACCGGCCCGGATCGCCTCACCGATGCCCTTCGACGCGGCGTTGCGCTCGGCCTTCAGGAGGTCGCCGTCGGCCAGAAGGGTTCGTCGGCGCTCGTCGAGGGCCAGGGCCTCGTCGACGACTGCCGGGTCTTCGCCCTTGTCGACGGCCCCGCGACGGATGACGTCCGGCTCGTCGCGCAGGCGCTGCAGCCCCACGCTCATGCGACCACCCCGTGAGCCGGCTGAGCGTGCCAGATTCCCATCGTCCGCACTCGAGGCGAGCGAACTGGGCCCTTGGATCGGCCTTCCGCCCCCTTGGGAGCGTGGGCGGACCTCGGCACGGAGCCCAGGGACCCTCTGCGGTGGCCACGGGCCGTCGTGGTGGGAACGTGGCACCGATCCATCATGGGTGCTCGTCCGCGGCTTCGGCCTTCGTT
This sequence comes from Candidatus Angelobacter sp., assembly GCA_035463095.1. Taxonomy (GTDB): domain Bacteria; phylum Chloroflexota; class Limnocylindria; order QHBO01; family QHBO01; genus JACDBZ01. Next base: position 2,897 of record DATHTR010000035.1, read on the forward strand.
CCGTCGATCGCAGCCTCCAGCGCTTGCGCCGCGGCGGCCTCTCCTTCCGCGCCGGCGGCCTCGAACAGGCGCCGCTCCACGAACCGCGGGTCGAGGCTGGCGAGGAGCCACCCTGCTCGTGGACCGCTCTTCTGGCCCAGGAAGGTGAGGTAGATCGCTTCGAATGCCCGCCGGGAGGTCAGGTCGGGGAAGTTCCCTCGGTGCGCGAAGAGCATTGCGTGCCAGTCCTCTCCCGGGAGGGAGGGCTCGCTC
>DATHTR010000036.1:0-2776 GCA_035463095.1 Candidatus Angelobacter sp.
CAACCGGCGCGCCATCGCCTGCTATCGGCGGGCCGGGTTCGCTCATGTCGGCACCTGGCCGCGGGCGATGACGACCGCGGCCGGCGTCATCGACGTGTACTGGATGAGCCTCACGCGGGCCGCGCCTCAGCCTTGAGGAAGCGCCCGCGCGGCGCCTCCGACCGTAATCTGGAGAGTCGAGATGGCGCGGGCCTACGGTTCGAGCGCGCACCTGCTCGTCAAGCGCGAGACGGTGTACGGCCAGGCGGCGAGCGGCAACTACCTCCGCGTGCCCTTCACCCGCTGCACCCTCGGCAGCGAGCAAGGGCTGATCGACGATCCGGTCCTCGGCCAGGGCCGCGACCCGCTGGCGCCCGTGCAGGACGTGATCACCGACGAGGGCGACCGCGTCGTGCCGGTCGACCCGCGCTACCTCGGCCTGTGGCTCACCGGCCTGCTCGGCGAGCCGGCGACCACCGACAACGGCGACGGCAGCGTCGACCACGTGTTCGCGTCCGGGGCCGACGACCTGCCGAGCTACACGGTCGAGGTCGGGATGCCGCGGGTACCGGCGTTCTTCCTCCACGCCGGGGTCAAGCTCAACTCGCTCGCCCTCGAGTTCACCCGCTCCGGCGCGGCCGCGGCCACGATCAACGCCATCGCCCAGGGCGAGACCCGCTTCGGCACGAGCCAGGGCGGGACGCCGACGAGCCTGACCTTCGGCCGGATCAGTCAGTTCCAGGGCTCGGTCAAGCGCGCCGGCTCACCGGTCGGGAACCTCACCGGCGGCGCGGTGACCTACGCCAACAACCTGGAGAAGATCGAGACGATCCGCGCCGATGGCCTGATCGAGGGCGCCGATCCGACCCTCGCCGCGCTCACCGGCCGCATCGACGTGCGCTTCGCCGACACGGCGCTGATCGACCTCGCCGCCGATGGAACGCCGGTCGACCTGGAGTTCGCCTACACGCTCGCGGCGCAGGCCAAGCTCGTGCTGAGCGCGCACGAGGTCTACCTGCCCAAGCCAAGCTCGTGCTGAGCGCGCACGAGGTCTACCTGCCCAAGCCCAAGCTGGCGGTCGAGGGCCCGGGCGGGGTGCAGGCCAGCTTCGACTTCCGCGGCGCCAAGAACACCGCCGCCGGGCGGATGCTCACGGTGACGCTCACCAACGACCTCGACGGGACGGTGTACGCATGATCGACCTCGGCCAGCCATCCGCGTCCTACGAGCTGGAGCTGCCCTACGGGCTCCGCGTCACCGTCCGGCCGCTGAGCACCGCCGGCATGGCGGCCGCGCAGGCCGCCGCGAGACGCGCGGTGGACGCGATCCAGCGGCAGGCCCGAGAGCGCATGGACGCGGGGTTGGCGCTCGACGGGCTGCCTGCACTCTCGGACGAGGGCGAACGGGACGGCTTTTACCAGGCGCAGCTGATCCGGGAACTCGCCGTCCGGCACGTCACGGGCTGGACGGGCGTCGAGCTGGAGGGCGGGCCGGCACCGCCGACGCCCGACAACATCGCGGCGGTGATGCAGCTCTACCCGGTCGGCGAGCGCTTCCTCCAGGAGTTCACGCTCAGGCAGGTACTGCTCAACGCGGCAAAAAACGGATGTATGGACGCCCCCCGCTCTGCAAGCGCGTTCTTTGATCGTCCGGCATGAGCCAGGGTCAGCTGCTGCAATGTATCCGGCCTTTGATGCGGCCCCGTGGCCGCTGGCCTCGATGAGATCCGCGGTCGGCTCCCGATTATCCGGGCGAGCTCGAGGCTCTGCGTTTTTTTCGGGCTCTGCCAACCCCGGTCTGACCGGTCATGCCATCGCGTCAAAGAACCCCTTCGCAGCTCGTGGAAACTGTCGCTCCGAAGTCAGATGTTGTGGACGCAGCCTCGTGAAACTTCGTTGATCCCCTTCATCGAAGTCCTCGATTAAGCGAGCGCACGATAGGTCTCATCGCGGCCGAGCATGGCCCAGATGATGCGCGCCAGCTTGTTGGCCACCGCAGCAACCACGACGTTGAACGGCCGTCGGGCGACCAAGCCATCGATCCACCTCCAGAAGCGACCGTCACGGCCGGCCGCGAGCCGGACCAGCGATCGGGCGCCGTGCATCAGCTGTCGGCGCAGATAGCCATCGCCCCGTTTGCTGATCCCGAGCAGCCGTTCCCGACCACCGGTCGCGTGCTGGCGAGGCGTGAGACCGAGCCACGCGGCAAAGCTGCGGCCGTTGGGGAAGATCTGCGCGTCGACGACCGTCGCTACCATCGCCGTCGCGATGACGGGGCCGATACCCGGGATTGCCGTCAGCCGCCTGGCGGCCTCGTCGTGGCGGGCCTGGTGCTGCAGGCGTCCGTCGAGATCGGCGATCCTCCCCTCGATCGCCCGCAGGTGCTCGACCTGAAGCGCCAGCAGGTCGCGGGCCATCGACGGCAGGCGCGCGTCGTCGACATCCGAGATGGTCGCCAGCAGCTCCTTCATGCCGAGCCCACGGCGTGCCGCGACGATCCCGAACTCGGCCATGTGCCCGCGAATGGCACTGATCGTGCCGGTTCGTTCCGCGACCAGCCGATCCCGGATCCGGTGCAGCATCAGCAACGACTGCTGCGTCTCGCTCTTGACCGGGACGAACCGCATGCTCGGGCGCTGGACGGCCTCACAACAACCCTCGGCATCCGCCGCGTCATGCTTGTTGGTCTTCACATAGGGCTTGACGTATTGCGGCGGCATGAGCCGCACCTCGTGGCCGAGCTTGGTCAACTCGCGCGCCCAGTAGTGCGCCCCGCCGCACGCCTCCATACCGATCAG
>DATHTR010000037.1:0-16449 GCA_035463095.1 Candidatus Angelobacter sp.
AGGTTGTCGCTGCTCAGCCACAGGGCGAAGCCACGATCGCGACCGGGAATGGCGCGCAGTCGCCCGACGAGGACCGGGTCGCGGCCCTCGACGTCGAGCGGCATCGGGTGACGTTCCGACCCATCGGCCGGCCGGTACTCCAGGCCCGGCGCTGCCTTCAGCGCTGCCTCGAGCCCCTCGACCGTGACGTCGCGCTCGGTGCGGATGTGGAGCGCGACCGAATGCCCGGTGTGGACCGGCACCCGGACCGTGGTGGCTGCCACGTCGAGCTCGGGCAGCTCGAGGATCTTGCGCAGCTCGGCGTGGATCTTCCGCTCCTCGCCGGTCCAGCCGTCGTCGCCGAGCACGTCGATCTGCGGCACCACGCTGTCCGCGATGCGCCCGTGGAACGGCGACTCCTCGGCTCGATCCCGGTGGTCGGTGCCGCGCTCGGCATCGAACGCGTCGAGCCCCTTGCGACCGGCTCCGCTCACGGCCTGGTACGAGGCGAGGTCAACCGACGCCAGGCCGGCAGTGTCGCGGATCGGCGCCAGTGCCACCACCGCGGCAGCGGTCGTGCAGTTCGGATTCGCGATCAGGTTGCCGCTGCGCTCGCGGGCCGCGTGGGCGTTCGCCTCGGGGACGACGAGCGGCACGTCATCGGCGAGGCGGAATGCGCTCGAGTTGTCGACCACCAGCGGCACGAGCGCCCCCGGCCCGGCCATGATCTCGCGTGACTGCGGCCCATCCACGGCCAGGAACAGGACGTCGAGCTCCCGTGCCCGATCATCGGTGAGCACGTGCACCGGAACCGACGACCCCGCGTAATCCAGCGTGCGGCCCTCCTCCGACCCGAAGGCGCGAAGGAACTCGGCCGGCAGGCCGGCATCGGCCAGGATGGAGCAGAAGACGCCGCCGACGACTCCGCGCGCGCCCGCGACCCCGACGATCGGCCACGCCTGGTCAGTCATGCGGTGACGATACCGCACGCGATGCCGGGGTGCGGAGCTGCGCGGATGCGGAGGTGCGCGGTGCCGGTGCGCCGGTCAGGTGCGATCAGCGCCGGGCGAAAAGGATGGGCCGTTCCCCATCCACCAGGCGCGCGAGGTCGGCATAGACGGCACCTGCCGTGACCCGGCCGCCTGCTCCGGGTCCGCTGACTCGCACCGTCGAGCCATCCCGCGACACGATCTCGAGCATGCTCTCGACGCCCTCGAGGGCAGCCAGCGGGTCGCGCATGTCGAGGGTCGTGGGCGCCACGCGCAGGGCGTCGGGATCGGCGTCGGCCACGAGGCGAACGGTCTCGCCCGGCTGGACCACGGTGTCGAGCATCCCGGTCGTGCTCACCGCGGACTCGGGACGCCATCGGCCCCAGGCGACCGAGGCCAGGATGGCGAGCTTCTGCGCCGCGTCGCGACCCTCGACGTCGAACGACGGATCGGCCTCGGCGTAACCGGCCGCCTGCGCGTCGGCCAGGGCATCCTCGTAGCTCTGGCCTCGGCCCATGGCCGACAGGATGAACGTGGTCGTCGCATTCACCAGGCCGCGGAGCCGCACGATCTCGCCGGTCGCGGCCAGGTGCATCACGGTCTCGATCATCGGGGTGCCGCCGCCGACGCTCGCGCTGGCCAGCAGGGCACCCGACCGGCGCTCGGCCAGGGCCGCCAGCTCCTCGCCATGGGTGGCCAGGAGCGCCTTGTTCGCGGTCACGTAGGGAGTGCCGCGGTCGAGCGCGGCCCTGGCCCACTCCCGCGGGCCGTCGATCCCGCCGGCGAGCTCCACGACCACGTCGGCGTCCAATGCCTCCGTTGGCGGGACGACGGCCATCGTCGCCGGCAGGCCCCGCTCACGCGCCCGATCCGCGTCCCGGACCGCGACACGGTCCAGCGTCAGCGGCAGCGGGCCTTCCAGCACCAGGCGGCCCAGCGCCGAGCCGACGGTCCCCCATCCGATGAGCCCGATGCGCAGACGTTCCATGTCGCCGACAGTCTAGACCCGCGGTAGGCTGCCGCCATGCAGGCACACCGACGGTCGATCGCCGCTGCCGGGGCGATCGTCGGCATCGGAGGAGTGGCCTGGCTTGCGCCACTGATGCTCGACCAGTTCGTGCTCTTCGGCGACCAGGAGCAGACCTCGGTCGCCCAGGCGTCCCGCAACTTGATGGTCTGGCCGACCCTGCTCATCGTTGCGGGCGCGGCCGCGCTCGCAGCGGCGGGACGCGGGCGCTCGGCAGCGATCGCCGTGTCGCCCCTCATCGCCGTGGGATTCGCGATCGCCATGCCTCAGATGGTCTGGCAGCTGCTGGCCTACGGCGTCACCGCACCGATCTCGATCGGTGGGATGTTGGCGGCCGTCGTGCCGATGCGCGGCCGGCTGGCGACGCCATCGGTCCTGATCGGCCTGCTGCTGGTGGGGTTCGCGGCTGCGCTCGCGACGGCATTCTTGGCGGCGCTGGCGGTCATCGGGGTCGTCGCCTGGTGGCTCGTCTCCCGCGCCGGCATCGGCCGCGCCGATGGATCGGCGCGAGACTGATCGGGACATGGGAGCCACCGAGACCGTCGACCTGTTCATCGAGCTGGTGAACGACGACCGCCGCGAGAAGGCGGTCGAGCTGCTCGCCGAGCATGCCGTGATGGGCATCAGCGTGCCGGGCAGCGACGAGCGCACCAACCTTCGCGGCCGCGACAAGGTCGGCGGCTGGTTCACTCGCGCCGGCGACGGGTTCCGGCTGTTCGTCAACGACAGCCGCAACATGGGCGCCAGCTACGTGGCGGACATGACCGTCATGCGGCCGGGCGTATCGCCGATGAATGTCGAGGCGAACTTCCGCGTCGAGAACGGCGAGATCGTCGCGCTCTTCCTCACCCCGAACTGACGCCGTGGACTCGCTCCTGGCTCAGCTCGTGCCGGTGTTCCTCATCGCCGCCTTCGCGCTGTTCTTCCTGGTGGTGCTGATCGTGATGTCGCGAGGTCGCGGCGGCCGCCACTGAGGCGGCTCAGGGAAAGAGGTCCCGCTCCGGCTCCATCACCAGGACCGACGCGCCCGCCTCGGATGGGCGCCACTCAGCGCCGCGGACCACCACCACCGGGCGCCCCTCGGTCTTCCCTCCGGCCAGGTCTGCGGCCGACGCCAGCTGGTCGGCGACGGCGATGACCGTGGCTCGCATCTCCCGACCGTCGGCATCGGGCTCGCCGCGCATGTCGCGCAGCACCTCGATCCCGGCGGCGCCGACGGCCACGTTCACGATGCCGTTCCGCCAGGGGCGGCCGAAGGAATCGCTGATGACGACGGCCGGCGCAGCGCCGGTTCGCTCCCGAATGCCGTCGCGGATGCTCCGCGCGGAGGCGTCCGGGTCCAGGGGCAGGAGCGACGCGACCTCGCCACCGCCGACGTTGGAAACGTCGACCCCGGCGTTGGCGCACACCAGCCCGTGCCGCGTGCGGCTGATGATCAGCCCGCCCGGCCCCATCCGCACGATCGAGGCAGACTCGCGGAGCACGAGCTCCACCTGCCGCGGATCCTTGCCCCATCGGGCCGCCCACTCGCGCGCGAAGTCCGACGGCTCGACGCTGGCCAGCTGCACCAGGCGTCCCTCGGCCTTCGACACGATCTTCTGCGTGACGACGACCACGTCGTCATCGGCCAGTGACAATCCGGTCGCCTCGGCGGCCTTGGTGGTGAGCAGCGCGACATCGTCGCCGGGCTGAACCTCGCCGATGCCGTCGAGCGCGACGAGCTCGACGCGCCCGGTCACGCGACGTCCCCGAGCTCGAGCCAGCGCTTGAGATCGTCGGGCGTGTCGAGATCGAAGGCCAGGCCGGCGCGGTCGACCGCGACGCAGGGCACGCCCGCCCGATCGACCTCTTCGGCATGCCTGGCGAACGAGCCCGCGCCGAACCGGAAGGGGACCACCCCCGGCGGCTGCAGGGCCAGGGCGTTCGTCCCCGTGCCGGCCCGATCGGGGGCGATCGCCACGCCGGGACTCCCGTCGCCCGGCAGCGCGCGCAGGAGCGTGACGATGTCGTCGACCCGCAGGTTCGGCAGGTCCCCGTGCAGGACGACCAGGGTGTGGATGCCGTCGAGGATCGCGTCCGATCGGGCCTGGTCGAGCCCTTCGTTCAGCCCCATTCCGCGCTGGACCGCCAGCCGCGCGCCGGCCGCGTCCACGATCTCGGCCAGCGGGCGGGAGGGCGAGATGACGACGACGTCATCGGTCACCTGGCGGGCCACCTTGAGCACCCGCTGCAGCAGCTGGCTGGCGAGCATGATCCGCTCCTCGGGGTCGAGGCTCGGGGCGAGCCGGGTCTTCGCGGCCTCGAGGCCGCGGTGCGGAACGATGACCCGGGTGCTCACCGGTGCGGGCTGGGACACGCGTGCAGGATATCGCGCCTCCTGATCAGCCGACAGCGGCGTGCCCGATCAGCGCCTCGGCGAGCGCGACCCGATCGTCGTCGGTGCGCATGATCGCCGGCACCACGTCCACCGCCATGCCGGTCTCGTCCACGATCGCCGGCGCGATGGCCGCATCAACGTCGTCGATCACGAACCGATCCACCAGCCCGGCGTAGAGACGCGCGACGCCGAGCGCGCTCGACTCGTGGCCGAGGCTGGTGAGCATCCGGTCGGCGGGTCCCTTGAGCGCCCTGCCGCCGATGATCGGGCTGACCGCCAGCGTCGGCACGGTCGTCTGGCCGAGCGCCTCGCGCAGGCCCGGCAGAGCCAGGATCGGCCCGATGCTGACGATCGGGTTCGATGGACCGAGCACGATCAGATCGGCCTCGAGAATGGCCGACAGCACCTCGGGCGTCGGGTGGGCGGCACCCTCGAACCGGACGCCCTTCACCATCGGCTCCTGCCGCCGGCGCACGAAGTACTCCTGGAACTCCATCGTCCCCTCGTCGGTCTCCAGCAGCGTGCGCCATCGGCCGTCCGTCGACGGCAGGATGCGGGCGCCGATGCCGAGTGCGGCGGCGATGGTTGCCACCGCCTCGGTCAGCCGAGCGTGCTCGTCTCGCATCAGGTGGGCCCGGTGCGCGTGGAGCGCCAGGTCGCCGTCACCCAGGTGGAACCAGGTCGGCGCGCCGAGCCGCGCGAACATGGCCTGGGCTGTCTGCGTGTCGCTCCGGAGGCCCCAGCCGCGGTCCGTGTCGAGCAGGCCGGCCAGCGTGTACAGCAGCGCATCGACGTCCGGGCAGACCAGGAGGCCGTGCATCTCGACGTCGTCGCCGACGTTGGCGATCACGCTGAGCTCGATCTCGGGGGCCAGCATCGCGAACCCGTGCGCCAGCTTCGTCCCGCCCGTACCGCCGGCCAGGAGCGTGACCTTCATCGGCTCAGGGTAGCGCTCGCATCCCGCTGCGGTGCTCCGCTGGCGAGCAGTGTGCGGATCGCCGAGTCGCTGCAGCCGCAATGCACGCGTCACGAGCGCTATGGGGTCGACCGGAGCCGGTGGGCGCTACCTGCGAGCTCAGCGTCGGAGCCTCCACGACCCCGGCATCGCACACCGCTCGCCTGGCGCGCAGTACGGGGAACGCGCGCATGCGTTCCGCGCCAAGCTCCGGTGCCGTGCGGGGCGGGACGAGTGCTAGGCCGACTCCAGCATCGGGCGCACCTCGCGCACGAGGCGCTCCATCGACTCGGCGTCGTGGGGCGACGGGAAGCCGATGATGTAGTGCCGGAACCCGATCCCCAGGTATGGACGCATCTTCTCGGCGACCTGCTCCGGCGTGCCGACCAGCTGGTTCGTCCACGGCTCTGCGTGGCCGTTGCGCTCGAAGATCTGGTTCAGGACCCGCTGCGCCTCGGCCGGATCGTCGCGGATGACGCAGGTCCCCATGCCGACGGTCCGCTCGATCTCCGACTCGTCGCGACCGACGTCGGCGCAGTGGCGGCGCAGGATCTCGTCCTTGCGCTTCACGTTGTCGAAGCCGCCGCCGACGTTGCAGGCATCGGCGTAGCGAGCCACGATCCGCAGGGTCTTGCGCTCGCCTCCCCCGCCGATCAGCAGGGGCAGCCGCGCCTGCACCGGCGGCGGGTCGTTGCGCACGTTCTGCGCCGCGTAGTACCGCTCTCCCGATGGCTCCTCGCCGTGGAGCATGCCGCGCATGATCTTCACCGCCTCCTCGAGCCATCGGAGCCGCTCGCCCGGCGAATCGCCGAATTCCAGGCCGTAGGCGCGGTGCTCGGTCTCGAACCACGCCGCGCCGATGCCGAGGATCGCGCGGCCCCCGCTGATGTGATCGAGGGTCGTTGCCATCTTGGCCACCAGGGCCGGATTGCGGAACGGATTGGCGCCGACCATGAGCCCGATCTTCGCGCGCTCGGTCGCCTCGGCCCAGGCCGCGAGCGTGAGCCAGCCCTCGAGGATCGGGCCGTCATCGGACCCGACGATCGGGTACAGGTGGTCCCAGGTCCAGAGGCTGTCGTACCCGAGGGCATCGGCCCGGATGCCGGCCTCGCGCAGGGCGGGCCACTCGGTGTACTGGTTCCAGGCGAGGGCGCCCAGCTTGATGCCGTCAGTCATGTCGGATGATCTTCTCCACCTTCATTCGGACGATGACCCGCTCCTGGCCGTCGTAGCGGGCGGGATCGGCGCCGTAGCGGCGGGCGAGGGCCTTGATGTGCTCGAGCGCCGGCTCGAAGGTGGCGTCGAGCTCGACCGCTCCCCGCATCGAGACCCACTGCAGCCCGTCCTCGAACAGGAGGCTGACGCGCGGATCGGCCTGGAGCTGGCGGTACTTCAGCCGCCGGACCATGGTGTTCATGAGAACCGTATCTGGCCGATCCGGATCGAGGTCGAACCACATCACCGACTGGCTCGGCGCGGCATCGCGCGAGTTGACCGCCAGCACGGGGTAGCGCAGCCCGGCCATGAGCCAGTCGCGCAGGTCATCGGTCAGGACCGCGCCGACCGAGAGGTCCGGATCGGCGCCGGGCAGCAGGCCGTCAGTCATGGCGGATCACGCGTTCCACGCGCAGGCGCATGGTGATGCGCTCCTGGCCGTGGAACTGGTCAGGGTTCGAGCCATACCGGACGGCCAGCGCGCGGATGTCGCGCATCGAGGCATCCCGGTCCTCGTCCAGCTCGATCGTCCCCTGCAGCGCGATCCAGTCGTAATCCTCCTCGAAGCACAGGCTGGCCCGCGGGTCGCGACGGACGAATCGCTCCTTGGCACGTCCGACGCGCGTGTTCATGAGAATCACGTCGGGGCGGTCGGGGTCGAGGTCGAACCACATCACCGACTGGTTCGGAGCGCCCTCGCTGTCGAGCACGGCGAGGACGGGGTAGCGAGGCATGGAAAGGAGCCAGTCGCGAAGGTCGTCGGCGATGACGGGCTCCACGGTCAGGGCAGGATCAGTCACGGGTCCTCCGGGATCGCAGGACCGATGCCACGACGGGCATCGGCTCGAGGTTGGGCGCTTTGAATTTCAGTGTAGTTAGACTCGGAGCCGATGACGAACGCGGAGCTCCTCTCGATCGGCGCCGAGCTGCTGCTCGGCGAGACCGTCGACACGAACGCGGCGTACCTCGGGCGGGAGATGGCCGCGATCGGCCTGCCGCTGCGCTCGGTGCGCATGCTCCCCGATGATCGCGAGGTCCTGCGCGACGCGTTCACCGAGGCCCGCGCCCGCTCGTCGGTGGTGCTGGCCACCGGAGGCCTGGGCCCGACCCACGACGACCTGTCCCGCGAGGGACTCGCCGATGCGCTCGGCGAGGCGCTGGTCGAGGATCCGGCGTTGCTCGCGACCCTCGAGGCCCGGTTCGGCGGTCCGGATCGGATGCCCGTAACGAACCGGCGCCAGGCGTTCCGCGTGCCGTCCGCTGAGCCGCTCTCCAACCCGATCGGTTCCGCGCCCGGCTGGTGGGTGGACCGCGACGACGTCGTCGCCGTCCTCATGCCCGGCGTGCCGTCGGAGATGCGTCGCATGTGGGCCGAGCAGGTCCGGCCGCGCCTCGAGCGTCGCTTCGCGCTTCATCCGCTCGTGATCCGGACGGTGAAGGCCTTCGGCATCGGCGAGTCCGCCATGGCCGAGCGCCTCGGGACGCTCCTCACCGACCCTCCGCCCGGCGTCGACGTCGGGATCTACGCCCGCGACGACGGCGTCCATGTCCGATTCTCCACGCGTGACGATCCGGCGCCGATCGATCGGCTCGCCGAGGAGGCCACCGCGCTCCTCGGGACCGATGCCTACGGAACCGATGCCCAGGACCTCGCCACGGCTGCCCTCGCCCGGATCGGGTCACTGGGGGCGGGAACGCTCTCCAGCTGGGAAGGTGACACCGGCGGAGCGCTCATCGCCATCCTGGCCGAGGCGTCCGCCCACGAAGGTGCCGCGCGATACGTGGGTGGGGTCCTCGACGCCGACCTCCCGATCGGGCCTCCGCCGGCCGACGCCACGCTACAGGTCTCGCTCCTGCCGCAGGATGCGAACGGTCGCAGCCGTGTGCGCGTCGCGCTTTCGGGCGCGGTGACCCTGCCGACGACCGAGCTGCGGATCCACGGATCGGGCCCACAGCGGCTCCGGCGCGCGGCGTTCGCCGCGCTCGACGCGGTGCGGAGAATCAGCCCCAGCGACCGATGATCCGGACCGCCGCCGGCCGAACCACGAAGCTCCACGCCGGGCGCTGTCCGATGCCATCGCCATCGGCCTGGACCGGCACGGCCGTCCCGTCGAGGGTGCGCAGGTCGATGCGCTCTGCGTCGACGCGCCTGGCGCGCGGGCGCCTGCCCGTCGCCCAGCGCAGCACCTCTGCAGCGAAGCCGGGGACCGGCCCGCGGTAGACCCGCAGGGAGAGGCGGCCCCGGTCGGGTCGCGCGCCGGGGTTGACCCGCAGGCCGCGACCGTAGAAGGGCGTGGTGCCGACCACGAGCAGCTCCATCGGTCCGCGGTGGACCAGCCGCCCGTCGGCGCGGACCTCCACGGCAGGACGGCGCCACAGGTCGGGGATCGAACGCGTGACCGCGGCCGCCCAGCCTGGCAGGCGGCGCGCTCCGGCTTCGGCGTACCGGCCGGCGACCAGCGCGTCCCAGCCCGCGCCGGCGAACAGCGCCAGGCGGCCGTCGACCGCGACGAGGTCCACGGTCCGCGCGTCGCCGGCGGCGAGCACGTCGACGAGCTGCTCCGGCTCCCGGGGCAGCCGCAGCAGGTGGGAGGTGGCGTTGCCGAACCCGGCCGGGATGTAGCCGAGCACCAGCTCCGGGAGCCGGCTGGCGACGTTGTAGGCCACCCCGAGCGAGCCATCGCCCCCCGCGATCACCGCCAGCGCGTACGGGTCGATCCGCGCCGCCAGCCACGCCGCCAGCTCGCCCGCGTCGCGGGTGGCGGTGACGTGGAGGTCGGCGTCCAGCCGCCGCCGAGCGAGCTCGATCGTTCGCCGCGTGCGATCGGCGCGCCCGCTGCCGGCCCCCTCGTTGAGGAAGATCGCCGCGGGTCGCGCCGCGTCCACGTGCGAGATCAGGGAAGCTGCGAGAGCAGCTCCGCCGCGAGGTCCTCCGTCTCCGTCACGATCGTGAAGAAGGCGTCATCGGTGATGTAGAGGAAGACGCGCTGGGTCTGGTCGGCGACGCTGACCCGCAGAACGTCCTTCCCCCCGATGGTGACGGCCTCGCTGTCGAGATCCTCGGCGCCTTCGACCTGCGAGCCGGAGATGATCTGGGCGAGCATCTCCAGCTGGGCTCGGCCAGCCCCGGGCGCACTGAAGGCGGTGACGACGAGCTCGCCCTGGTCGCCGTACATGGCCCACGCGAAGTCCGCGTCCTCCATCCCCGGCGCCTGCTGGCTGAGCATCCCGCGGAGCATGTCCTCCATGCCCGGCATGGACTGGCGGCTGAGCCCGCGAATCTCGTCGGGCAGCACCTCGTCCAGCTCGCCGATGGGGCCGGACCCGCTGCCTCCGTCGTCGGTGCTGTCGGGTGATGCGGTCGGGTCCGGGGTCGGTGACTCGGTCGGCGTCGGCGCGACCGTCGGCGTCGGCGCTTCGGTCGGCGACGGGGTGGCATCGGTCTGGTCGCTGCCACAGGCTGCCAGCACGAGCGCCAGCAGGGCGGAGAGCAGGATCGGGGTGCGCTTCACGGGATGGAACCTCGCTGATGGATGAGCAGCCGATGCAGGATAGCCCCGCACCGCGATCGGCGCGAGTCGCCCGACCGCGCTACGGCAGGCCCTCGAGGGCGGCCTCGACCGGTCCGTCCTCGCCGAGCACGGCGTAGAGGGTGTCGCCGGCCACGTAGTAGACGTGGAAGACGGCCATGTGCACCGTCTTGCCGGCGATCGTCTCCTCGTCGACCGGGATGCCCGACTCGTCGAGCAGGCCGAGGAAGCCTTCGCGGATCGTGGCCTCGTCCGCGCCCGCGTAGCGCCAGGCGTTGATGCCCACGTACGAGCTCTCGCCGCCACCGGTCGGCACCGGGCTCAGCGCGAGCGTGACGTCCCGGCGTTCGACGCCGACTTCATCGAGCATGGCCTGCGACGTGGTCAGCCCTCCGGGGTCGAAGACGGTGGCGCACACCGTCTCGATCTGCAGGGTCCGGCCGTCCACCTCGTCGGGGATGCGATCGGCGAGCTCGGGATCCTGGGAGTACGGACGTTGGGGCGCCGGCGACGGCGCCTCGACGGGACAGTCCGCCCTGGGAGCGTCGGCGGGCGCGCACGCGGCCAGCACCAGCGCCAGGCCGATGGCGGGCACGAACAGGCGGGTCGAGCGCCCGCGTCGGGTCTGGATCATGAGCCCGAGCAGGGTAGCGGCTGCCGCCTGCCGGCGCGAATGCTGGAGGCCGCGGCTCAGGTGCGGGTGAGGAGCTGTCCGGTCGGGGCGCGCTTGAGGAAGCGGCCGTCGCCCGCGGCACCGAGCCACTCGTCGCCGTCGACGATGACCTTGCCACGCGACAGGACGATGTCCGCCCGGCCGGTGACCTCGCGACCCTCGTAGCACGAGTAGTCGACATCCATGTGATGCGTCTCGGCGCTGATCGTGCGGCGGGCCTGGTGGTCGTAGACGACGATGTCCGCATCGGCTCCCACGCCGATGACGCCCTTGCGCCCGCCGAGCCCGAACATGCGCGCCGGAGCGGCGCTGATGACCTCCACCCAGCGGTTCGGGGTCAGGTGGCCGGCGACCACGCCGCCGGAGTGCAGCAGGTCCACCCGATCCTCGACGCCGGGCAGGCCGTTCGGGACCTTGCGGAAGTCGCCCTGGCCGAGCTCCTTCTGACCGTGGAAATCGAAGGGGCAGTGGTCGGTGGAGACGACCTGGAGATCATCCTTGGCAAGGCCCTTCCACAGCTCGGGCGCGTGATCCGCGGGCCGCAGGGGCGGTGAGCACACGAACTTCGCGCCCTCGAAGCCATTGCCCATGTCCTCGAGGGTGAGGAACAGGTACTGCGGGCACGTTTCCGCGTAGGCCGGCAGGCCCTCGTCCCGAGCGCGCCGCACCTCGTTCAGGGCGTCGATCGCCGACAGGTGGACGATGTACACCGGCACGCCGGCAACCTGGGCCAGGCGGATGACGCGGTTCGTGGCCTCGCCCTCCATCACCGGGGAGCGCGACGTGCCGTGGTAGTACGGATCGGTGTTGCCCGCATCCACGTTCTGGGCCGCCACCACGTCGATGGCCAGGCCGTTCTCAGCGTGCATCAGGATGAGCCCGCCGTTCTTCGCGGTCTGCTGCATGGCCCGGAAGATGGCGCCGTCATCGGAGAAGAAGACGCCGGGGTAGGCGGTGAACAGCTTGAAGTCGGTCACACCCTCGTCGACGAGCGTGTCCATCTCGGCCAGGCTGTCGTCGGTGACGTCCGACATGATCATGTGGAAGCCGTAGTCGATGCAGGCCTTGCCCTCGGCCTTGGCATGCCACGCGTCGAGCCCCTCGCGGAGCGACTGGCCCTTGCCCTGCACCGCGAAGTCGATGATCGTCGTCGTGCCGCCGAAGGCCGCGGCCCGCGTGCCGGTCTCGAAGGTGTCCTTCGCGAAGGCGCCGCCGAACGGCAGCTCCATGTGGGTGTGGACGTCGATCGCCCCGGGGATGACCCACTTCCCGGACGCGTCGATCGTGCGGTCCGCCTGGACCTCGAGCTTCGCGCCGATGAGCGCGATCTGCTCGCCGTCGACGAGCACGTCGGCCTCGGTCGTGGCATCGGCGTTGACGATCGTTCCACCCTTGATGAGCGTCCGCATCGGTTCCTCCGTGTCGGGTGCGATGAGGGGTCGGGGCCGCCATCCTACCGCGCTAGGATCGCGCTCATGAAGCTCATCGAGCTGAACCCCGGACCTGCGACCGGACGCCTGGAGCCGATGCTGGCCAGCGACCTGCCGACGCGACCACGAGGCGTGGCGGTCCTCGACGGGGTGCTCGCCGGCCGGGTCTGGACCGATGATCCCGACCACCCCAGCGCCGTGCTCGCGATCGAGACGGCCGACGGAACGGTCTACGGCGCGGGCGAGCTGTCGCGTGCCGCCGTGGCCGACGCCCTGGCCGAGGTCGAGACGAAGTCCGGTGACCTGATCTTCGGCTTCAGCGGTCCCGACGACCCGATGCGCGAGCTCGTCCCGGGCGAGGCGTATTGGCAGGGCGAGGCGGTGGACTTCACCGACCGCCGGCCGGACGCAGCAGGCCACGCCGTGCCGAGTGGCGTGGAGGTGGTGCGGATCGACGCGACCCTCCTTCCCCGCATCGAGTGGGCGGAGGACACGCTCCACGCCTTCGGCTCCGCCGACCGATGGGATGAGCTCGGCATCGGGTTCGCGGTGGTGGCCGACGGGGAGCTCCTGGCCGAGTGCCTGGCAGGTCCGCGGACGCGCGGGATCCTCGAGATGGGCGTGGTCACCCGCGAGTCGTTCCGCGGCCGCGGCTACGGAACCCTCGTCAGCCGGCTGGCAGCCGAGGCCTGCGAGGCACGCGGCGATCGGGTGTGGTGGAACGCGAACGCCGGCAACGAGCCGTCGCTCCGGATCGCGCGGCGCATCGGCTTCATGCGGGAGCGGCGCTATGAGCTGGTGGCGCTCCACGCGCCCCTCGGCAGCGCCGGCTCGAAGGCGTAGGATCCGGGGCATGAGCGATCGACTCCACTTCACCGGCGACGACGAGGCCGATCGGCTGCTCGTCTCCGAGCCGATGGCGCTCCTCATCGGCTTCGCTCTGGACCAGCAGGTGCCGGTGCAGAAGGCGTTCTCGGGACCCAGGGTGCTGCTCGAGCGGCTCGGCACGCTCGACGCCCGGGAGCTCGCCGCGGTCGACGAGGCGAGGCTCGAGGCCGCCGCCAAGGGACCGCCCGCCATCCATCGATTCCCGTCCGCGATGGCGAAGCGCGTGCGGGAGGTCGCCGCCCACGTGGTCGACACGTACGGCGGGGATGCCGCGCGGCTGTGGACCGAGGCGGCCGACGCGCGCGAGCTCAAGCGCCGGATCGGTGGCGTTCCCGGCTTCGGCGCGATGAAGACGGCGTCGCTGTTCGCGGTCCTCGTGAAGCAGCTCGGCCTGCGGCCGGATGGCTACGAGGACGAGCTTCCCGAACACCCCACGCTCGGTGACGTGGACTCTGCCGACGCGTTGGCGACCTACCAGGCCACCAAGCGCGCCGCCAAGGCCGCGAAGCGCGACGGCGGCGCGTCGGGCAGCTTCTGACCTACTGGACGCAGAACTCGTTGCCCTCCGGGTCGTTCATCCGCACCCAGTACTCGCCGCGCTGATCGATCGGCCCGCGCTCATCGGTCGCGCCGAGGGCCTTGAGTCGCGCCACCTCCGCGTCCACCCGCCGGCGTCGCTCCTCGGGCGCGACGGACGAGCCGCCGCCGACGTTGAGGTCGAGATGCATCCGGTTCTTTGCGACCTTTCCCTCCGGCACCTTCTGGAAGAACAGGCGCGGGAGCGTCCCGTCCGGATCCTCGATGGCCCTCGAGTCGTTCCAGTGCTCCTCCGGGATGCCTTCGGCAAGCGCCCAATCGTCCCAGCTGGCATGCGGCGGTGGCGGCGCGGGCGTGACGTACTGGAGCGCTGCCTCCCAGAACGCGGCCTGGGCCGCCGGATCAGCGCAGTCGAAGACGATCTGAACGGGCGTGGCTGGCATCAGCCTCCCTCCTTCGTGTGCATCCATGGCGTGTAGGTGATGCCGACGAGCAACCCCTCCGGGCTCAGCAGCCGAGCCGTCGTCTGGCCCCATGGTTCCTCGTGCGCCTCCGTCAGCACCCGATGGCCAGCACCGCCCAGCTCGGCGACCGCGTCCGCCACCGCGTCGGTCGACTCCACGTCGAACTCGATCCAGGCCTGCGGGACCGGCAGCTCGGACGGCCACTCGGCCGTGCCGAACGTCGCCTCCGCGGCCTGGGCGAGCGGCCACATGGCGAACGCCTTCACGCCTTCGAGGTCGTCGTTGGTGAGGTATCCCGGCGCTGGCTCCTGGAATGCGATGCCCAGGCCGTCACGCCAGAACCGGTGTGCCGCATCTGCCTCGCGGATGATCGGGCCGAAGCCGGAGACGAACGAGATCTTCATCGGTCAATCCTCATGCGCGCGACGGTACGCGCCGTAGATGACGCGCACTGTCATGATCGTCCGATGAGGGGCAGATTGCTGTTCGAGGAGCTGCAGCGCATCAACGGGCGGCCCGAGCCGTTCTCGGTCATGACGATTCCCGAGCTGTGGACGGATCCGCACATCTCCGAACGGATGCTGCGCTACCACCTTGACGACGAGGCGAGCGGCGCCTCGCGACCCTCCGGCTTCGCCGACCGCGCGGTCGCCTGGATGAGCGAGACGTTCGGGCTGGGACCCGGAGCCCGCATCGTGGACCTCGGCTGCGGGCCTGGCCAGTACACCCTCCGGCTGGCGCGCACGGGCGCCGACGTGACCGGCGTGGACGTGTCGGAACGCTCGATCGCGCACGCGACGGCGTCGGCGGATCGCGCAGGCCTCGACATCCGGCACCTCGTGGCCGACTACCTCGAGTGGGAGCCGGACGAGCGGTTCGACCTCGCGCTCATGATCTACAACGACTACGGGGCGATGTCGCCGGAGCAACGGCATCGGCTCCTGCAGCGGCTGGAGGGCCTCCTCGAGCCCGGTGGCGCGTTCGTGTTCGACGTGGCCTCGATCGCCGGCATGGCGGAGGTCGAGGAGGTGGCGACCTACGCGCCACAGATGATGAACGGATTCTGGGCTCCCGCGCCGTACCACGGTTTCCTGAACACCTTCGTGTACGCCGAGGAGCGTGCATCGGTGGACCGATACGAGATCGTGGAGCGTGATCGGACGCGCACGTTCTGGACCTGGACGCAGTACTTCGATCCCGAGTCGCTGGGCGCCGAGCTGACCTCCGCGGGATTCGAGCGGTCGCAGGTGCTCGGCGACGTGGCCGGGGCGCCGTACGACCCGGCGGCCCCGGAGTTCGCCGTGATCGCGCGCCGGTCGGGTCAGGCCCGGTAGCGCAGGGTGGCCGCGACGCCGTCGTGCCGGCGCAGCTCGTCGTTGCCGCGAACGACCTCGACGTGCGCGTCCGTCAGGCTGGCCTGTCGTACCAGCTCGGCACGCAGCTCCTCATCGGCCTCGACGCTCTCGTCGATGACCAGCTCGTCCACCTGGCCCGCCTCCAGCGCGGCCATCACCTCGTTCATGCCGGCGGTCCCGAGATCCCCCGCCCGGTAGCCCGCCAGGGCCCGCGTGACCGCGTCCTGCCCGTCGGCCTCCTCGAGGGCGGAGAGGATCGGCGCGATCTCCTCGCGGACGTCCTCCGGCGTCGCACGCATGTCGATCCGCGCGACGTGCTCGACCAGCGGGCGGACCTCCTCGGACAGCTCGGGGTCCAGGATGGAGATGATCCGCTCGTCCCCGGCCAGGATCACGTGGGCCGGCCGTTCGCGACGGACGAGCCGCTCGATGGCCGCGGCCGCCTCGGCCGCGAAGCGCTTGTTCTGCATGTCGACGTGCCGCTGGAAGCGCGCCTGCGACCAGCCGCCGGTATCGTGACGGGTGTGCTCGGCCGGATCCTCGTCCAGGCCGGAACGCTCGGCCAGACCGCCGCGCCGCGTGACGAACAACCGGCATGTGTTCGTGTCGACGACCGCCACCACGGCGCTGACCGCGTCGTCGAGGAGCCGGGCGAGCTGGAACAGCTCGGCCGTGGGGCCTGCGCTGACCTGCGTGTCGAACTCGGTCTGCGCACCGATCGCCTCCCACACTCCTGCGTGAGCACACGCGAAGACCGCGACGCCGTCGGTCCCGTTGAGCTCCTCGCTCTCGAGCAGATCCTCGATCCGTTGCCGATCCGCGTCGAAGGACTCGCGCGCAACGCCGCGCGGTTCGAGCTCGCTGCCGATTGCGTCGAGCCGATCGCGGACGACCGTCAGCTCGTTTCGCTCCCCTGGCCGGTCCCCATGGGCCGCGGGACGCGTATCGAGATACAGGCTGAGGACCGGGGCCTCGGTTGATTCGGTCTCGGCCAGCCGCCGCATGAGGTCGCGCAGGAACGCCTGGTCTG
>DATHTR010000038.1:0-25061 GCA_035463095.1 Candidatus Angelobacter sp.
TGCACCCGAACATGACCGGGACGCTCGTCGTCGGCGACTGACCCTGCTCATCCGCAGCGCCCCGCCCGGGTCACTCCGGCGGGGCGTTTCGCGTGCATGCGGGTGGCAGAGCGCTCGTGACGGCTGCCTCGTGCGCGGTTCGCCGAGCAGGGGTGACACCGGCACGCACGAAGCGCGCAGGGGGGTGCGCCTCACGCTCCGGGGGGTCACCTGCAGGTGACCGATCCCACCTGGGCAGCGCTTCCGGTGCGGCCTGTCACCCGCAGCGTTCCGGGGCGCATCGGCGAGTCCTAGACGAGCTTGTGCTCCACCGCGTAGAGCGCGGCCTGCGTGCGTGACGCCAGCCCGAGCTTGCCGAGGATGTTCGAGACGTGGGTCCGCGCCGTGCGCTCGGTGATGCCGAGCTCGTAGGCGATCTCCTTGTTCGAGGCGCCCTTGGCGAGCTGCGAGAGAACCTCCTTCTCCCGCGAGGTGAGCGGCTCGATCGGCTCGGCGTCCTTGCGCTGGCGGAGTCGCTGGGCGAGCAGCCGGGAGACGGCCGGATCGAGGTGAACCTCGCCGTGGTAGGCCGCGCGGATGGCCTGGGCCACCTCCTCGGCCTCCGCATCCTTGAGCAGGTAGCCCGATGCGCCGGCCTCCAGGGCGGTGGTGACCTTCTCCTCCTCGATGAACGAGGTGACGGCCACGATCTCGATCTCGGGATGCGCCTGCTTGATCGCGGCGATCGCCTCCAGGCCGCCCATCTCGGGCATGAGCAGGTCCATCAGCACGACGTCGGGCGCCAGCCGATCGGCGGCGGCCACGCCCTCGCGGCCGTTCTCGGCCTCGCCGACGACCTCGAAGTCCTTCAACAGCTCGAGGAATCCACGCAGCCCGCGCCGGACGACCGCGTGGTCGTCCACGAGCAGGATCCGGATCGGGCCTTCTTCCTCCATGTCGGTCACCGTCTCGTTCCTCTTCTCGGGTTCCCCGGTTCGCGGCGGCTCCATCGGGCGCGCGCGGGAAGTATGCACCAGCGCGAAGACTCGTTCGGGGTCTGGAATGTCACGCAGGCGCTGCATGCCGAGGTCGCGCAGGATGGCGTGGTCGGGCAGCCAGCCCTCGAGCTCGTCCACGGTCGATCCCGCCAGGAGCGTCTCACCGCCGCTCGCCAGCGCGAGGAGGCGTGCAGCCCGGAAGAGCGGGCGGCCGAAGTAGCGGTCGCCGTGCTGCTCGACCGTGCCGCTCAGCATCACGAGGCGAACGCGGACCCTCCCCACCGCGCCCCAGGGCTCCGCCCCGATGGCGGCCTGCAGCTCACCGGCGGCCGCGACCGCGGAACGCGCCTCGTCGAAGCAGGCGTAGGCGCCGTCGCCAATGCGCTCGAAGATCTGGCCGCCGTGCGCCTCGGCAGCCTCGGCCACGAGCTCGTGGTAGCGGGCCAGCGCCCCGCCAGCCTCGTCCGGATGGAGCTCGGCAAGGCGCGTGCTGCCCTCGACATCGGCGAAGAGGAAGGTGACGTGCCGCGTGATCGGCTCGGCTGGGGGCTGCATGCGCCCACAGCATAGGTCGGGCGACAACCGAGCTCGCTCGGCTCAATGACGTAGCCCCGGTCGGCCATAGATCACCCACGGCCCGCGACCCCACGCCGTGGCGCGGCGGCGCGCGGAGGACGAGCATGACGCCAGGGCAATCACACGACGCAGATCAGATGCAGATCAGATAAGGAGGCAGCCATGACCGCACTCGGCACGCTCGCGCTGGCGTCCGGCGACGTCGGGTTCTTCTCGCCGCCTCCGCATCGGCCCGGCCGGCCGGAACGGAGGACGAAGGCAGGCGCGGGCATTGCCCGATCCCTCGTCCGAGCACTCCGCCACGAGCTGGCCCACGCGCTCGACGACGAGGCGCGCGACCCGATCCGGGTCACGACGCGCTACCCGTACTGAGCCGACCACCCGCCCGAGACCGAGAAGGACCGGACCGATGAACCACATCGCCGCATACGCCATCGCGAAGAGCATGCAGCAGGATCGGCTCGACGCGGCAGAGGCGCGCCGCGTGCACCATGCTCGCAGCCGCCCCGACCAGCCGCAGCGCCAGACGCACTTCGGCGAGCTCGCCAGGGTGCTCCTGCTCGGCTTCCGACAGCGGCCCGAGCCGACGCGCTGACGCCTGATTCCCGAACCCCGAGACACGACGCCCGGGCAGCTCGCCCGGGCGTCGTTCGTGCGCCCCGAGCGACTATCCTCGGCCGGTGACGCGACCCACGCTGACCGGAACGCCCGACGCGGTCCCGGCCATCGAGATCGGCGAGCTCCTGGCCGGCGACGACCTCGAGCTGATCGACCGCTGGCTGGCGCAGGCCGACACCGTCGAGATCGCGGAGGAGCTGTCGCGCCTTCCACGCGAGCGACGGGCCGTCCCGTTCCGGCTGCTCGCCAAGGATCGGGCCCTCGACGTGTTCGAACAGCTCGACCCCTCGGTCCAGCAGGAGCTGCTCGAGGGCCTGCGCGACATCAACGTGCGCCAGATCTTCGAGGGCATGGACCCCGACGACCGGGCTCGGCTGACCGAGGAGATGCCGGCCAAGGTCGCGCGGCGCCTGATGTCCGGCCTCTCGCCGAACGAGCGACGCCTGACCGCCACGCTGCTCGGCTACCCCGAGGACTCGGCCGGTCGCCTCATGTCGCCGGAGGTGGCCAGCCTGCGGGCGGGCCTGCGGGCCGCCGACGCGCTCGAGCGGCTCCGGCGCGTGGGGCGATCAGCCGAGACGATCTACGCCCTTCCCGTGACCGATGACCGGCGCCGCCTCGTCGGCGCCCTCGGACTGCGCGACCTCGTGCTGGCGGATCCGGACGCGACGGTCGGCGACCTGATGAACACCGACGTCTACTCCGCGCGGGTCGACACGGACCAGGAGGAGGTTGCCCGGCTCATCCGCGAGGCCGACCTGCTGGCGCTGCCGATCGTCGACCACGAGGACCGGCTGGTCGGGATCGTGACCGTCGACGACGCGATGGAGGTCCTCGAGGAGGAGGAGACCGAGGACGTGGCCCGAACCGGTGGCGCCGAGCCACTCGGGCGCCCGTACCTGGCCACCTCGATCATGCAGCTGGCCCGCAGCCGCATCGTCTGGCTCTTCGTGTTCATCGCCGCCGGCGCGATCACTGTCAACGTGCTGGCGGCCTTCGAGGAGACCCTCGCGGCCGAGGTCACGCTGGCGCTGTTCGTGCCGCTCGTGATCGGCACGGCCGGGAACACCGGCGCGCAGTCGGCGACGACCATCACCCGCGCCCTCGCGGTCGGCGAGGTCCGGCTCGCCGACCTCGTTCCGGTGGTCGCGCGCGAGTCGAGCACCGGGCTCGCTCTCGGCGTCGTCCTGGCCGCCGCGGCCTTCGGGCCGATCGCGCTGCTCGTCGCGGAGGAGATCGCCGTGGTGGTGAGCCTCACCCTGCTCATCGCCTGCACCTGGGCATCGGTGATCGGCTCCGTGCTGCCCCTCGGCGCCAAGCGGACCGGGATCGACCCGGCCGTCATGAGCGTCCCGCTCATCACCGCTCTCGTCGACGCGACCGGCCTCGTCATCTACTTCCTGGTGGCCAGGGCCGTGCTCGGCCTCTGACTGGCATGCCACGTGCTGGCCTCGCGGAGCCAAGCACCGTGCCCGGGTCGGTATGACCGCGCTCGAACTCATCAGCTTCATCAACCAGGTCCTGTTCATCGGCCTGTTCGTGGTCGTGCTGCGCCATGCCCTGCGACAGCGGAGCCGGGCGAGCGCGAACACGGCGCTGCTGTTCGGGTCGATCGCGACCGTGGTGGTCCTCGGCGACATCGGCGACATCGTCGGGTTCGCCGATCACCCGGCCTATCCCGGCGTGGTCATCGCCCTGCTCGCCGTGGCGCCCCTGGCCATGCTGCGTCTCGTCGACGACTTCAGCGAAAGCCCCGCCGGGGTCCAGGTCGGCGGGTTCGCCGGGTTCGTGGCCATCTCGGTCCTCGCGATCGCCATCTTCGGGCCGATGGAGCGCGTGGTGAGCATCGCGGCCATCATCTTCTTCCTCGGGGTGGGCGGCTACGCGGCCATCGCCTTCGCACGAGAGGCACGCCGCACGCGCGGCATCACCGCACGGCGCATGGCCGCGGTCGCCGTCGGGGCCACCCTGTTCATCGCGGCGCTGGTGGCCGTCTTCGCCGGCGTCGTCGTCCCGCGCTTCGCCGAAGCCTTCGGGATCGCCGCCCAGGTCCTGGCTCTGGTCGCGGCCCTCGCCTTCTTCCTCGGCTTCGCGCCGCCGGCCTGGGTCCGGCACGCGTGGCGCGAGCCCGACCTGCGCCGCTTCCTGGAGCGGTCGATCCATCTCGCCGGCGTGGCGGACGAGCGGCAGGCCATCGCCGAGCTGAACGCGGCCGCGGCCGACGCGTTCGGCGCAACGGGAGCCAGCATCGGCCTCGCCGATCCTGAACGAGGCACGCTTCGCTACGTCACCGCGAGCGGCGAGCCCGTCGAGTACCCGGATGACGCCTTCGTCGCGGGCCGGGCGTTCCGGGCCGGCCAGCGGATGGTCATCCACGATGCGACGGCCGACGACCCGGACAACGCCGATCAGTACCTGCGCTCCGGTGCCCGTGCCGTGATCGCGACCCCCATCGCCACCGAGTCGCAGCGGCTCGGCGTGCTGAGCGTCTTCGCCGAACGCACGTCGATCTTCGTCGAGGACGATCTGTGGCTGATCGACCTGCTCGCCGACCAGAGCGCGGTGCTGCTCGAGGCCCGCGCGCTGGCCGTCCATGCCACCACGCTGCGCGCGCGCGAGGAGGCAGCCCGCCTGAAGGAGGAGTTCCTGTCGGCGGCCGCCCACGATCTGCGGACGCCCCTGACGGTGGTCCTGGGGCAGGCCGAGCTGCTCGAGCGGCGACGCCTCCGCAACCCGGATGCGCCGGTCGACCCGCAGGGACTGGTGCGGATCGTTCGCGAGGCGCGCAGGCTGAGCGACCTGGTCACCGAGCTGCTCGACGCGCAGCGGCTCGAGCAGGGCGCCGCCGTCATGGACCTCGCGCCCGCCGACCTGCTCGATGTCGTCGACACGGTGCGCGAGCGATACGCGGAGGGCGGCGTCAGCGTCACGGTCGACCAGCCGGCCATCGCCCTGGTGGCGTCCATCGATCGTCCGCGGATCGAGCAGGTGCTCGACAATCTCGTGGAGAACGCGCTGAAGTACAGCCCGAGGGGCGATGCCCCCCAGCTGAGCGTGCGGACCGTCGACGGCGAGGCTCGGATCGCGATCGTCGACCACGGCATCGGCATCCCGGAGGCCGATCGCGGTCGGATCTTCGAGCGCTTCTTCCGCGCCTCCAATGCGCAGAGCATCACCGACACCGGCCTCGGGCTCGGCCTCTACATCTGCCGGCGCATCATCGAGGAGCACCACGGACGGATCTGGTTCGCGGAGACGGCGGGTGGCGGGACCACCTTCACGATCGCGCTGCCGCTGCTGTCGGTGCCGGCCACCGACCCCGCGCCGGGTCCGGGGTGGGAGCCAACCGTGACGCGCGAGGCCGCGGCGGATGCCTGAGGTCCACGTCCTCGTCGTCGACGACGAGCCCGACATCCGTGCCACCGTCCAGGCGATGCTCGAGATCGAGGGCTATGCCGTGACGCAGGCGGCGAACGGTGCCGATGCACTGGCCGCGATCGAGCGCGATGCACCCGACATCATCCTGCTCGACATGCGCATGCCGGTGCTCGACGGCTGGGGATTCGCCGCGGAGCTTCGCCGGCGGGGGCATTCGATCCCGGTGGTGGTGATGACGGCGGCTCGCGATGCCGCCCACTGGGCAGCGGAGATCGCCGCATCCGCCTTCGTGGCCAAGCCGTTCCGATTCGACGACCTCCTGCTCGCGGTGGAGCGAGCGAGGATGACCGAGGCCGGCTGATACGGCCGGCGCTCCCGCGCGTCAGCTGGCGGCAGTCGCCAGTGCGCCACCGCGCCAGCCGGCGCCCCCGTATCCCAGGAAGCGGGTCGGACGCAGCACGATCGGCTGGGAGTAGACCTCCGCGAACCGCTCGGCGGTCAGTCCCGCCCGTCGCAGCAGATCGCGGTACTTGCGAGCGAATGCCTCCGGCATGAGCTGCCCGGCGGGTGCGTCAGGGAGCTCCGCGGTCGCCTCGATGAGCTCGACTCCGAAGTCGGGGCCGGGCGAGCCGACGGCCAGCATCACGCGGGGCTGGTCGCGCAGGTTCTGCACCTTCCGGGCGCTCGGCTTGCTGAATGCCACGATACGCTCGCCGTCCCAGTGGAACCAGACCGGCACGACGTGCGGTCGCCCGTCGTCGCGCACCGAGCTGAGCCACACGACGGCGTCCTCGCGCAGGCACGCCTCCGCCGAGCGGCGGGCCGGATCGCCCATGAGCGTCGCAATGGCAGCGCGGTTCATGTGCCAAGTCTCGCGCCACCGGCCGCTCCGGCCCACCGCGGGACGTCGCGGTCGGCCTCGGACGTTGGCACCGTCGCGGATCTGGCCGGATGACGTAGCGGCGACCCTATACTCGGCCCGCCATGCCGCCCATCGCCTCGGTCGACGTCCCTGCCTCGAGTGCGAACCTGGGCAGCGGCTTCGACTGTTTCGCAGTCGCCCTGTCGCTCAAGCTGCGCGCCGAGCTGTGGCACGGGGACGAGACGGGGATCGTGCTCAACGCGCGGGGCGAGGGAGCGCCGCCGGAGGGCGCGTCGGCGGACGAGAACCTGCTGATCCGCGCCTTCCGTGAGGGGCTGCGCGCGTCGGCAGCCCCCGGGTCGGAGTCATGGCGGATCGAGGTCTCGAGCATGATTCCCGCCGCGCGCGGCCTCGGCAGCAGCGCCGCCGCGATCGTGGCCGGCGTGGTGCTGGGAGCCGCCGTCGGACGGCGGGCGGTCGACGCGGACGAGCTCCTGGACCTGGCGAGCCGGCTCGAAGGCCATCCCGATAACGTCTCTGCCGCCCTGTACGGCGGCTTCACGCTGGCGCTTGCCTCGAACGAGGCCGGCTCCCGCGTCGGCCTGCGTCGCTTCCGCGTTCCCGAGGCGTGGATCCCGGTGGCGTTCATCCCGCAGCGCGAGAGCCGCACCCACGACATGCGCGCCGCGCTGCCCTCTGTCGTTCCGCACGCGGCGGCGGCCCGCCAGGCAGGGCGTGCGGCACTCCTTGCCACCGCGATCATGACGTCGGACGCGTCGCTGCTTCGAGAGGCCATGGCGGACGAGCTTCACCAGCCGTATCGGCTCCCGCGCCTGTCGGGGACGCAGGAACTGATCACGATGGCCTACGAGCGTGGTGCGGCGGGCGCCTGCCTGTCGGGCGCCGGCCCGACGATCCTCGCCATCTGCGACTCGCCCGCGTCGGCCCACGCGGTCGAGAAGGCCTGGAACGCGTCCGGCCTGCCGGGGATGGCCACGCGGCTGCGCTTCGACACGTCCGGGGCGAAGCTCGTCGCCGACTGATCGCGCGTACGGCGTTCAGCGCGCGATCATCACCAGGTTGCCGTCGGGGTCCTCGACGTATGCAAGGCGCTCACCCCATGGCTGATCAACCGGCTCGGTCAGGACCGGGGTCCCGTCCGCCCGCAGCGCGTCGACGGCCTCGTCGACGTCGTGAACGTACACGCACAGCTCCACGCGATGCCCGGTGGCGGGACGGAGCGGGCGCCCGTGGATCGGCGGCGAGGCGCCGATGAGCCCCAGCCCGAGGTCGGACGTCCCGATCCGGAGGACGACGAAGGCGGGCATTCCGTCGCTCGGGAATCGATACGTCACCTCCCCGCCGAGGGTGTCGCGGTAGAACGCGAGCGAGCGGTCGAGCGACTCGACGGAGAGCATCGGGAACAGGCTGGTGGCGCGCGGCGGCATCGGTCGATCCTCTGTGCATGCCGGTCGAGGGATCGACGCTACCATGCATCTCGCCCCATGAGCCTCGTGACGATCAGCGGCGTGTCGAAGAGCCACGCCGCCCAGCACCTGTTCAGCGACGTCGGCCTGATGATCAGCGCCGGGCGGCGCCTCGCGATCGTCGGCCCGAACGGTGCCGGGAAGACCACCCTGCTCGAGCTCATCACCGGCGACCAGGACCCCGACGCCGGAACGATCACCCGGTCACGCGACGTCGTCATCGGGTACCTGCGCCAGGAGGTCGCCCAGAGCACGGGCCGCAGTGCCCTGGCCGAGGTGCTGGCGGGCGCCGGCGAGGCGAGCGGCATCGCCCGCCGCATGCGCCACATCGAGATCGAGCTGTCCGAGGCCACCGAGGAGGAGGAGCTCGCCGAGCTCATGGACGAGTACGGCCGGCTGCAGCACCGGTTCGAGGCCATGGGCGGCTATGGCATGGAGTCGGAGGCACGGCGCATCCTGGCGGGGCTCGGCTTCGCCGAGAGCGACATGGAGCGCGACATCGGCGAGTTCAGTGGCGGCTGGATGATGCGCGTGGCGCTGTCGCGCCTGCTGCTCCAGAACCCGGACGTCCTGCTCCTGGACGAGCCGACGAACCACCTCGACCTCGCCTCGGTCGAGTGGCTGCAGGGGTTCCTGGCGCAGTACGCCGGCGCGATCGTGCTCGTCAGCCACGACCGCGACTTCATCAACGAGGTCGCCAACCGGATCGTGGAGCTTCACTCCGGGCGCGCCACCGAGTACGTCGGCGACTACGCGGACTTCGTGGAGCAGCGGGCCGAGCGGATGGCGCAGCTCGAGGCGGCGGCCAAGAACCAGCAGCGCAAGATCGCCCACACGGAGGCGTTCATCGAGCGCTTCCGCTACAAGGCGTCGAAGGCACGCCAGGTCCAGTCGAGGATCAAGTCGCTCGAGAAGCTCGACCGGGTGGCCACGCCGCAACGGCGCACCCGGAGCGTGAAGTTCCGGTTCCCCGAGCCTCCGCGGTCGGGACGCACCGTCATCACCCTGGCCGACGTCGAGAAGCGCTACGGCGCGAACGTCGTCTACGCCGGCGACCTGGACCTGGTGCTGGAGCGGGGGCAGAAGGTCGCCCTCATCGGGCCGAACGGCGCCGGCAAGTCGACCCTGCTGAAGATCCTCGCCGGCGTCCTGCCGATCGAGGGCGGCACGCGCGAGCTGGGCAGCAATGTCCGCGTGGCGTACTTCGCGCAGCACCAGATCGAGGCGCTCAACCCGGCCAACACCGCCTTCACCGAGCTGAACGACGCCGCACCGATGATGAGCACCTCGGACATGCGAAAGCTGCTGGGCGCCTTCCTGTTCACCGGCGACGCGGTCGACAAGAAGGTCGGCGTCCTGTCCGGGGGCGAGCAGACGCGGCTCGCCCTCGCCAAGCTGCTGGCCGATCCGGCGAACCTGCTGTGCCTGGACGAGCCGACGAACCACCTCGACATCCAGTCGCGCGACGTGCTCGAGGACGCGCTGAACGCGTTCACCGGCACGGTCGTGCTCATCACCCATGACCGCTACCTCATCCGCAGCGTGGCGAACACGATCATCGAGGTGAACGGCGGGCAGGCGACGGTCTACCCCGGTGACTTCGAGTACTACGCCGCCAAACGGGGCGTCGACATCGAGGAGCGAGGGGCCGTCGAAGGGGCACGCTCGACGCCGCGTGGGGTGGTGGCGACGCCGCCCCGCCCCCGGGAGTCCGCCCGGGCCGCGTCCGAGCGCCGTCGTCGCGAGGCCGAGGAGCGCAACGCCCGCCACCGGCGCACGCGCGACCTTCGCGATGCCCTGTCCCGCACCACGGCGGATGCGGCCGCCACCGAGGCCGAGCTGTCCGACCTCACCGATCGCCTCGCCGATCCCTCCACGTACGGCGACGCGCAGCTCGTCCGTGATCTCGTCGAGCGCCACAACGCCGCCCGCGACCGGGCCGACGCCCTCGCCGCCGACCGTGAGCGGCTGACGGCCGAGCTGGCGGACGCCGAGGCCGACGACGCGCCGGTGCCCGCCCGGTGACGGAGACGCACCGAGGCGCTGCCGCTCAACCGGACCTGGTGGGCGCCGGGCTCGTCGTGCTCGCCGCGGCCTGCTTCGGCCTGCTCGGCCCGCTCAGCCGGTTCGCCGGCGACGCCGGGGTCGACTCGCTGGCGATCGTCACCTGGCGCGCCGGCATCGGTGCCGCGGTCGTGGCCGGGTTCATCGTCGCCCGGGTCGCCCTCGGTGCGAAGCGGCCGATCTCGCTCCGGCGCGTCCCGGTACGTGACCGCTGGTTCATGCTCGCTGCCGCGGCGGCGAACACGATCCTCAACCTCGCCGCCTTCATCGCCTTCGAGCGCATCACCATCGCGCTCACGCTGCTCGTGTTCTACCTGTACCCCGCGGGCGTGGCGGTGCTCTCGACGGTGTGGTTCGGCGACCGGCTCGACCGCGCCCGGTGGATCGCGCTCGGGATCTCGCTGGCCGGGATGGCGCTCGTCATGGCCGGGGCCGGAGCCCTCGGCGAGCTCGACGCGATCGGCATCGGCCTGGCATTCCTGGCGGCGCTGACGCAGGTGTTCTACGTGCTGGCCGCCCGTCACGGGTTCGCGCACGTCCCTGGCCCGCAGGCCGCCGCGCTCACCATGGGCGGGGCATTCCTGCTGTACCTGGTCATCGCCGCCGCCGTGACCGCCGTGCCCGGCGGGGCAGCCGTGTCACTCGCTTCGCCCCTCGCGTCGGTCGACGCGCTCTGGCCCGTCCTGACCGCCGGCATCGTCGGCGCCGGCATTCCGACCGTGAGCTTCATCGTCGGCATCCGCCGGCTCGGGCCGGCTCCGGCGGCCATCCTGGCCACCTTCGAGCCGGTCGTCGGCGTTGCGCTGGCCGCATGGCTGCTCGCGGAGACGCCGACGTCCTTGCAGCTCGTGGGCGGAGCGTTCATCCTCGCCGCGGCGGTGCTGCTGCAGCTGCGGCCACGCGGCCCCGTCACCGATCACGAGGCCGTCGAAGATCACGTGGCGGGCACCGAGCCGCCGAATGATCTGGAGGAGCGATCCGATGTTCGCGCGCGATGACGTCCACCGCGGTCGCCGCGTCCCGCTGGCCTGGGTGTTCGGCCCGCTCGTGCTGGGAGCGCTGCTCGTGACCGCCGTCGGCATCGGCATCCGGGCCACGCAGGGATTCCCCGACATCGAGCTCGCCGAACGGCTGGAGCAGGTCGCCCGCGGCGGGGACCCGCTCCTGGCCGAGGTGACCGACTTCGAATGGGACCGCGTCTGCGTCTTCCCGAGCCGGCTGCCGTCGGAGACCGTCGACGAGACCCTGGGCATCGACTGGGGCGTGGTCGGTGGCGACCGCATCGACAACCGCTGGCTCCTCGTCTTCGTCCACGACAACGAGGTGGTGAAGCACTTCTACCTGCAGCGCGGCCTGGTCGACCGCCCGGCCGAGGACGGGGACTGCCGCGCGCCCGACGAGGAGTCGACGCGCCTCTAGCTGGCTTCCGGCTGCCGGCTCATGAAGCTGGCGTGCACCGCCTGCGCCGCCGATGCGGCCGATGACAGCGGGACCTCGGCCCACACCACGCGCATTCCGCCCTCGTCGAACGCGCCCTCGCCGTGGGCGGGGAGCGGGAGCACCTCCGGCATGAGCGCCGCCGGGCCCACCAGGCTGATGCGGGCCATGCGTTCCTTGCGATCCACGGCGAGCATGAGCACGCCCTCCTCGTCGCGTGACCCCGGCCGCACCACGGTCTGTGGCGACCCGTCGTCGAGCGCCCGCACCACCAGGTGCAGACGCCCGCGGCGCGCCCGCCGGACGGCGACCGGGTGGACGACCTCCGCGCCCATCTCGGCCAGCAGCTCGAGCTGGAGCGCGTCGACCGCCGGCAGGAAGCGGGCGGCCGGGACGAGGTGCGGGTCGGCCTCGAGCACGCCACCCACGTCCTTGAACAGCTCGCAGCGAACGGCGTGAAGCGCGACGGCCAGGACGACCGCCGACAGGTCGGTCCCGCCCCGGCCGAGCGTGGTGAGCTCGCCGTGCGTTCCGACTCCCTGGAAGCCGGCGACGACCGGCACGATCCCCTGGCCGATCACCGCGCGCAGGGGACGCGACAGCACCCGGCGCACCTCAGCGCCGAGGTGAGCCGCGGCGGTTCGAATGCCCGCCTCCGCGCCCGTGAAGGAACGGGCGGGGATGCCGCGCGCCTGGAGGCCGAGGGCGAACAGGGACGCCGACAGCGCCTCGCCGGTGGCGAGCGCCCGATCGGTCTCGCGGGCGAGCGCCGACTCGGCGGCCTGGTTCGGCTGCCGCAGCCACTCGGCGCCGTCCGGCAGCAGCACGCGCGCCGCTCCGAGAATGGTGTCGGTCACGCCCTCGAAGGCCGATACCACCACCACCGGGCGCAGGCCGGCCTCTCGCTGCCGGGCCACCACGTCGACGGCGGCCGCGATGTCGTCCGGGCGCCGCAGGACCGAGCCGCCGAACTTGTCGACGACGACCTCGGCCGGCTCGGACGGCGGCACGGGGCTCCTCTCAGCCCGGGCGCGCCGGTTCGCCGGAGACGCCCTCGCCGCGCGGCAGCGGGCCTCCCGACCGCATGATCTCCGGCAGCTCGTCGAGCGAGCCGATGCGCCGCACGTCGGACGGGATCGGCTCGTCGGACGGCGTGATGCTCATCCCCTCGTGTCGGTCGAGCCACAGCGCGTCCATGCCGGCTCCCCACGCGCCTCGCACGTCGGCCCGGTACGAGTCGCCGACCATGAGCCCATCGGCAGGCGCGACGTCGGCCGCCTCGAGCGCCAGCCGGAAGAACTCCGGGTTCGGCTTCGCGACGCCGACGGCGCCCGATGGAAGGACGAAGTCGAGATGTCGGTCGAGCCCGAGGTCGCGGACGATGCCGCGCAGGTTCGATCCCCAGTCGCTCACGATCCCGATTCGCACGTCGCCGAGCTCGCGGACCGCGCGAAGCATCGGCTCGACGTCGGGGTACGGCTCCCAGGCATCGGCGGCGAACTGGCTGGCCAGGATGCGGTCGAGCATCTCGCGCCGCGCCTGGACGCCCAGGCGGTCCAGCATGATGCCGTGGTAGCTGCGCCAGTACTCCTCGATCCGCTGGTCGTCGCTCCACGTGTCGTTGCCCGGGCGGTGGTACTCGTCCCAGAAGAATCGGTCCGCCTCCTCCCACGCGGCCCGCATCTCGTCCTCGGTGATCTCGTGCCCGTCCTCGGCGAGCACACCCGAGAGAGCATCGGACAGGGTGCGTCTCGGTTGGAGGAGCGTGAACCCGGCGTCCAGGCACAGCAGTCGATAGCTCATCGTCGGCCGAGGGTAGCGCAACCGGATGCCGGCCCGATGCGCCCGACGGGTCGCTGCTAGGCTCGGCCGCGTGTCCGCACCCACCCGCCGCCTCCGAGCCGTCCGGGCCGCGCTCCTGGCCTGGTACGACGCCGAGCATCGCGACTTCCCCTGGCGTGCCACGCGCGACCCGTACGCCGTGCTCGTCAGCGAGGTCATGCTCCAGCAGACCCAGGCGTCCCGAGTCGCGGTTCGCTTCGTCCGGTTCATGGAGCGATTCCCGACCGCCGAAGCGCTGGCGGACGCGCCGCCGTCCGCCGTGCTTGCCGAGTGGAGCGGGCTCGGGTACAACCGCCGGGCGCTCGCCCTGCAGCGTGCCGCGGCGATCGTCGCCCGCAGCGGCTGGCCGCGCGACGTGCCCGGCCTCGAGCAGCTCCCCGGCGTCGGGCCGTACACGGCGCGCGCCATCGCCTCGCTCGCGTTCGACGAGGCGGTCGGCGTGGTCGACACCAACGTCCGTCGCTGGATGGTCCGCCGCTTCGCCGCGCCCGACCGGCCTCGCGACCTGCAATCGCTGGCCGACGCGCTGGCGCTGGCCGGGCCCGACCGCCGCGCCGATGCCTGGACGCACGCCACCATGGAGTTCGGCGCCCGGATCTGCCGGCCCCGCGCGCCCCGCTGCGACGTGTGCCCGATCTCCGGCGGCTGCCCCTCGCGTGGCGCGGCTGCCCACGTCCCGGTGCCACGCCAGGGCCGGCTCCTCGGATCCGACCGCGGCATCCGCGGTGCGATCCTCCGCGAGCTCAGCGCGACCGAGGGGCACGCGATGCGCGCGGGCACCCTGTACGCCGTGATCGCCGAGCGCCCCGGTGGCGAGCGGTGGGAGCGCATCCTGGCGGGCCTGGAACGCGACGGACTCGTCCATCGCGACGGGGACGACCTGCGGCTGGGCGCCGCTACAATCGGCGCATGAGCACCCCTCTGACCCCGGGCGATGCGATCCCCTCGGTGGGGCTGCGCGCGACCGACGGATACCTGTTGAACCTGCGGAGCTGGGTCACGAAGCAGCCGGTCCTGCTGCTCTTCTTCGGCGCACCGACCCTGAAGGGCGCCGGGCGGCGGCGCGGCCTGAAGGCGATCGAGGCGCTCAGCTCAGAGTTCGAGCGCCTGCGCGAGGCCGGCATCGCGGTGGCCGCCGTGAGCACCGACTCCGAGGAGCAGCAGACCGCATTCGTCAAGAAGCACGAATTGCCGTTCCTCCTGCTGAGCGATGAGCGGCGGACCGCGGTCGGCCTGCTGAAGGTCGAGACGGTGGCCGACGGTGACAACATCAACGTCACGAGGCCCGTGGCAATCGCGATCGACCGTGACGGGATCGTTCGGGACGTCATCGACCCGGTCGAGCCCGAGTCGCTCGTCGACCGCGTGATGCGCGCCCTGTCCGAGCCGATTCCGGCCGGCGACCCCTCCGCCACCGGCTGAGCACCATCGTGCGGGCCGTCCGGCTCCACGTTCCGGGCGAGCCGCTCCGGCTCGAGGACCTGCCCCTGCCTGCGCCCGTCGACGACCAGGTCCGGGTGCGCGTCGGGGGCTGCGGCGTGTGCCGCACGGACCTCCACCTGCTCGATGGCACCCAGACCCGTGTCACCCTGCCGCGCATCCTTGGCCACGAGGTGGCGGGCTGGATCGACGCTGTGGGGCCGGACGCCGCCGAGGAGATGCGCGCACGCCGGCTCAGGGTGGGCGACTCGGTGGTCGTCTTCGGCGGCTGGGGCTGCGGCGTGTGCCGAGAGTGCCTCGCCGGGGCCGAGCAGCGCTGCGCCTCATCGATCGCTCCCGGCTTCCAGGCCGATGGGGGCTACGCCGAGGCGATCCTCGTCCCGCACGCGCGTCACCTCGAGCCGCTCGGCCGGCTCGATCCGGTCCGAGCCGCTCCACTCGCCGATGCGGCGATGACCGCGCATCGCGCGGTGCAGCGCACGGCACCGTGGCTGCGACCCGGAGCCCGGGTGCTCGTCATCGGCTGCGGCGGGGTGGGGGCGTTCGCCGTACAGCTGCTCCGGATCGCACCGAACGGGGACGACCTGGCCATCGGCGTACGCGAGCTGGACCCCGGCCGGCTCGAGCGCGCGGCCGAGCTGGGCGCCGACATCGGGCTGCTCGCCGCCGAGCCGAGCATGGTGCTCGACGCATTCGGTGGTCCGGTCGACGTGGTCATCGACGTGGTCGGGACCGACGGCACGCTGAGACACGCCGCCGATGTCGTCGCGCCGGACGGTCTGGTGCTCCTGGTCGGGGAGGCGGGAGGGCGTATCGGCTTCGGCTTCGACGACATGCCGCTGGAGTCGTGGCTCAGCAGCGTCGCGTGGGGAGACCGTCGGGACCTGTCCGCGGGGACGGCCTTGGCCCGGGCCGGACGTCTCCGCTGGGAGGTCGAGCCGGTTCCGCTGGAGGACGCCGGGCAGGCCCTGGATCGGATGCGGGCCGGCGAGGTCGAGGGCCGGCTCGTGCTGGTTCCCTAGCGCGTCAGCCTCCGAAGAGGCGGTTGAACAGGCCCTTCTCCGGCTCCCGCCGCACGTGGAATGGGGCGGCCGTGGCGTCGTACATCTCGCGCAGCGCCCGCGCCCGCAGGTCGGTCACGACCAGCAGCCGCCGCGAGCCGAGATGCTCGGTGGCCAGCGCGTGGAGACGGTTGCGAACCGCGTCGAAGTCCGCGAGGACGGCGTCATCGTCAAGCTCGATGCCCGCGGTCCAGGCCGTGCCCGCCCGCAGCAGCCACGCGCGGCGGACCCGTGGCATCCGCTCCAGGGCGGAACGCAGCTCGCGCCCGAACGGATCCGGCACCTGCTCCGGCGCCTCGAGCGATGCGAGGCTGCCGAGCGGGCGGCGCGCGCGCAGCGCATCGGGCCGGTTCGGGTCGATCCCGGCCGCCAGGAACGGCAGCACCCCGGCGGCGATCTCGACCTGCGTCGCGGCACCGGGGTCCACCACGATTCGCTCCTGTGCGGCATCGGCACGCTCGAACAGCTCGCGGGCGGCCAGCCGGATGTGGTCGCTGCCCGGCGGGCCGAACTCGCGAAACGTGCCGGGCGACGAGAAGGCGGCGATGAACCGCTCACCGGCCTCGTCGGTCCCGTGGCGAAACACCTCGGTCCCGAGTCCGGCGGCATCGGGCATCTCGCCGGACGACGATCGAATCGGGACCAGGAGGTCCGTGTCGATGAGCTCGTCGAGGCGCGGGGCCACGTCGCCCGGCGCGGGGTCCGGACCGCTCACGCCGGCACCTCGTTCAGCTTCGCCACCGCCGTGCGCAGGCGGACGAGCGACCGGTCACGGCCGAGCAGCTCGAGCGAGTCGAACAGCGGCGGGGAGACCGTGCGACCGGTGACCGCCACCCGGATCGGCGTGAAGAAGCTCCCCGCCTTGATGCCGGCCGCGTCGGCGGCCTCCCGGGCGCGCTGCTCGAGCAGGTCGGCGCTGAAGTCCTCGTCCTCGATCTCCGCGAGCATCGCCGCGCCGTGCTCGAGCGAAGCACGGGCCTCGGCCGGCGTGCCCTTCTTCGGGACCAGCAGCTCCGGCCCGTACCAGCTGGCAACCACGTCGTCCGGCTCCCAGACGAAGCCGACCAGGGCAGCGATGTCAGACAGCTTGACCAGGCGCTCCTTGACGATGGGCACCAGGCGCATCAGGTCCGCGTCGGCCACCGCGTCGGGAACCCACGGCCGCAGCCGGAGGGCGAGCTGCTCGTCGGACATCGAGCGGATGTACACGCCGTTGAGATGGTCGAGCCGATCGCGGTCGAAGATCGCGCCACCCTTGTGGACGCGCTCGATCTCGAAGCGATCGACGAGCTCGTCGAGGGTGAAGATCTCCTCCTCGGTGCCCGGAGACCAGCCGAGGAAGGCGAGGAAGTTGACCATCGCCTCGGGCAGGTAGCCCTCCTCCCGGTAGGCGGTCATCGACGTCTGGCTCTTGCGCTTGCTCATCTTCGTCCGGTCGGTGTTGAGGATGAGCGGGATGTGCCCGAAGCGCGGCTCCCGGTAGCCGAGGGCCCGGATGAGGGCGATGTGCTTCGGCGTGTTGCTCAGGTGATCCTCGCCGCGGATGACGTGCGTGATCTCCATCGCCTCGTCGTCGACGACGACCACGAAATGGTAGAGAGGGATCCCGTCGGCGCGGACGATGACGAAGTCCCCGAGCAGCGCGTTGTCGAACTCGACCTCGCCGCGAACCAGGTCGTCGAACCGGACCTTCTCGGCCTCGACCCGGAAGCGGATGACCGACGGGCGCTCCTCTGCCTCGAACGCGGCGCGCTCGGCTTCGGTCAGGCTCAGGCAGCGCCGGTTGTAGCGCGGTGGCTCCTTGCGAGCCTCCTGCTCCCGACGCACCGCCTCGAGCTCGTCCGGCGTGCACCAGCAGCGGTACGCCGTCCCGTCCGCCAGCAGGCGGTCCGCCTCGACCGCGTAGCGCTCCATGCGTTCGCTCTGCCGGTACGGTGCATGCGGCCCGACGTCGTCGCCGCCGGCAACCTGCGGGCCCTCGTCCCAGGTGATGCCGAGCCAGTGCAGGTTGTCGATGATGTCGCGCTCGAACTCGACCGTGCTGCGCGCGGTGTCGGTGTCCTCGATGCGCAGCACGTAGGTGCCGCCGGCGTGGCGCGCGGCGAGGAAGTTGTACAGGCTGGTCCGCGCCGTTCCGATGTGCAGCGGGCCGGTGGGGCTCGGCGCCATCCGGACGCGGAACGGCTGATGGGTGCTCACCGCACCGATGCTAGCAGGCGCCATTCCGGCCTGAACCTTGGGGGTAGGCGCGGCGGCGGTCCGGGCCTATGATCGGCGCCTATCAGCGGAGGAGCTTCCGATGGCCGACGACCAGCAGCAGGACGACCAGCAGGATGACTACACGCCCGAGGAGCGAGAGGCGTTCGGCAACTGGGTCGAGCTCGGCGCGAAGGAGACCGATCTGCAGCGGTTCCTCGACGTGGGGCTGAGCGTCAGGTGGGAACGTCGCGAACCGAGCGGCTCGGCATTCGTCATGGCACTGCTGCGCAATCCCGTGCCGGTCCTGATGCGGGAGAAGGTCCCGCATGTCCACGAGCGATCACGCGTCACCACCACGATCCTCCATCATCACCGTGGGCTCGAGAAGAAGGTCATCGTGATGACGGCGACGGTCGAGAGGGACACCGGTGACGTCTCGCTGGTGATCGACAAGGAGACGCGAAACTCGTACTGAGCCCGTCATGCGCTGCGCCACCTGTGGAACCGAGCCCGCCGAGGCGGCGCGCTTCTGCGGGACGTGTGGCGCGCCCCTCTCGCCGAGCTGCCCGCGCTGCGGCACGCCCACATCGCCTGACCTCCGCTTCTGCACGGCCTGCGGGCTCGAGCTGGGGCCCGGGAGCCGCTCGCGCGAGCCTGACCATGCCTTCCAACCGAGCGCCGAGCGACGGCGCGTGTCGGTGCTGTTCGTGGATCTCGCGGACTTCACCGCACTCGCCGAGCGGCTCGACCCCGAGGAGGTCCGCGCTGTCCAGTCGCGCTACTTCGAGGCCGCGCGCTCGCTGATCACGCGATACGGCGGCACCGTCGAGAAGTTCATCGGCGACGCGGTCGTGGCGATCTGGGGGGCGCCGGTGGCGCACGAGGACGATGCCGATCGCGCGGTCCGCGCGGCCCTCGCCATCGTGACCGCCATTCACCGCCTGGGCGGTGCCGCGGCACGCCACGACCTGGCGGGTCGGGCGAGCGTCGCGACGGGCGAGGCGGCGGTCAGCGTTGGATCGATCGGGCAGGGTATCGTCGCCGGCGACCTGGTGAACGTGGCTGCCCGTCTCCAGGGCCACGCGCCCGCGGGAGGGGTCCTGGTCGACGATGCCACCCGCTCCCTGGCTCCGGATGCGGCCGCCTACGACTCGGTCGGGGAGATCGAGCTCAAGGGCCGGTCGGCGCCCGTTCGGGCGCACCGTGCCGTTGCGCCGCGTTCGCCGGCGCCGGCGGTGGCCCGCGGCAGCCACGGCGGACCGTTCGTCGGCCGTGACCACGAGCTGCGCGAGCTGCTCGACCTGCACGAGGGGGCCGTGCGCGACGGCCGATGCCGTCTCGTCGCGATCACCGGCATCGCGGGCATCGGCAAGAGCCGGCTGGTGTGGGAGCTTGCGCGCGAGCTCGACTCGCGATCCGCGGTGGTCGCCTGGCACGCCGGCCGTGCACCCGCCTACGGCGAGGGAATCACGTTTGCGGCCGTGGCCGAGATGGTCCGCCACCGGATCCGCGCGCCGGCCGGGACCACGCCGGACCTCACCCGGCGGCACCTGGCCACCTCGCTGGCAGAGCTCGTCCGCGACGAGGATGAGCGTCGCTGGCTCGAGCCGCGGCTCTGGGCCCTGTTCGCCGAGGAGGGCATGGAGGAGTATGAGCGCGACGACCTGTTCGCCGCGTGGCGCCGCTACTTCGAGCGCGTGGCGGAGTCGACCCCGGCCGTTCTCGTCTTCGAGGACCTGCAGTGGGCCGACCCGGCCCTCGTCGACTTCGTGGAGCACATCGCCACCTGGGCCCGCCAGTACCCGATCCTGGTGCTGGCCGTGGCGCGCCCGGAGCTGCTGGACCATCGCCCGGCCTTCGGTGCCGTCGCCGCGCGGTCCACGACGATGCAGCTGGAGCGGCTCGACGACGACGCGATGCGGGAGCTGCTGCGCCTGCGGGCACCGTCGCTCGATCACGGCCTGCTGGAGCGCGTCCTCGTGCATGCCGGTGGCGTTCCGCTGTACGCGGTCGAGGTCGCCCGCAGCCTGGCCGACGCCACTGCGCCCGCTGACGACGCCGACGAAGCTGGTCGCGGCGAGCGACGCGCCATGGTGCGCGGGACATCCGGGGCGGGACACGCGATCGTCGTGCCTGATTCGTTGCACGGCCTCATTGCCGCCCGCATCGACGCACTTCCCGACTCCGAGCGCCGGCTGCTGCTGTCGGCGGCGGTCCTCGGGCGCCGGTTCCGGATCGACGGCCTCGTGGCCATCGGCGCGGAACGCGCCCGGATGCACTCCGAGGTCGCGACGCTCATCCGGCGCGAGCTGCTTGCGATCGAGGACGAGGACGGCGATCCACGCCGAACCGAGGTGTCGTTCGTGCAGGACGTCGTGCGAGACGTCGCATATCGCACATTGTCGCGCCAGGCGCGGCGACGCCTGCATCTCGCCGCGGCGGGATGGCTGGAGGCGATCACCGACGAGGACGTCGCGGAGCCGCTCGCCGGCCATCTCACGGCGGCTCACGACCTGGCGCCGGAGCACCCCGATGCCCATCGCGTCGCGCGCCGTGCCGTCGCCGCGCTGCGACGGTCCGCCGCCACGGCGATGGCTCGCCACGTCCCCGAACGTGCGCTCGGCCATCTCGAGCGGGCGCTGCGACTGACCGACGTGCCGGACCAACGAATCGTGGTGCTCGACGAGGTGGCGCGCGCCGCTGCCTCGGCCGGCAGGCTCGAGCTGGCGGAGCAGCACCTTCGGGAGCTGGCCGGGCTTCAGCTCGCGTCCGACCATCGTCGCGGGGCGGCCCACA
This sequence comes from Candidatus Angelobacter sp., assembly GCA_035463095.1. GTDB lineage: Bacteria > Chloroflexota > Limnocylindria > QHBO01 > QHBO01 > JACDBZ01. The sequence goes on from DATHTR010000038.1 coordinate 20,738, forward strand.
CGCGCGCCCGGCTCGCCGGCGTGCTCCTCACCGCGCAGCGCAACGCGCTCGCCGTTCAGGAGCTCGAGATCGCCATGCGCGGCATCCGTCGCATCGACCGGGACGAGGCCGGCGTGGAGCTCGCCGCCCAGCTCGCTCGGGCACGAATGCTGATCGGTGACGATGCCGGCGGCGCCGACTGGGCCGAGCGTGGCCTGGCGGCGGCGCGGCGCCTGGGATTGAGCGGTCTCGCCGCCGACCTGCTCGCAACGCTCGGGACGGCGCGGGTGAACCGCGGAGACTCCGGCGGGCTCGATGACCTCCGCAGCGCCATCGAGGAGGCCGAGCGTGCCGGCGCGCTGAGCACGCAGCTGCGGGCCCGCAACAACCTCGCGTGGCTGCTCGTCGCCGACGATCCGCGGGCGACGCTCGACATCGCCCGCCAGGCAGTGGAGACGGCCACCACCCTCGGCGTCGGCGACCTGGCGGCCCAGCTGGCCGAGGTGGCCTGCGCCGCCGCCATCGACACGGGCGACTGGGCCTGGGCGCTCGAGACGGCGGAGAGCCTCCTGCATCCGGGGACGCCGCCCGCCAACCGGCTCAACCTGGCCGCGGCCGTCGCGATCGTTCGCGCGCTCCGCGGCGACGCCGACCCGACGGCCGCCCTTCGCGAGCTCGGGCCGGTCGGAGAGGACGTGGACGACCAGGTGCGCGCCGGGATCGACCTCGCCCTGGCGTGGGTCGCGTTCGCAGCCGGTCGCCTCGGGGATGCGACCGAACACGCAGAGTCAGCTGCGGAAGGGCTGCTCGGCATCGAGCGCCTGCTTGCATCGGCCATGGCGGCGCGAGCTCGACTGTGGTCGGGCGATGCCGATCGCGCCGCGGACTGGCTGGCGCGCATGGAGGCGCTCGAGATCAACGGGCGGACGGCCGACGCCCACGTCGCGACCATCCGAGCCGGGGTTGCCGCGCTGGCCGGCGGTGGCGAGGCCGCTGCGCTCTACCGTGCCGCCGACGAGGCGTGGCGTGAACGCGGGCTGGACGGTGACCTGGCGATCTGCCTGGTCGACGCTGCCCGCCTGGTGGACCGCGAGCCGCCGCCGCCGGCCACCACCGAGCTCCTCGAACGACTCACCGCGAACGGCCTGCGCCGGCTGCTCGACGGCGGAGGGCCCGCGCCCGGGTAGGGTGTGCTCGATGTTCCTGACCGGCACCCTGCTCAACGTCGCCACCGTGCTCGCCGGCACGGTCATCGGCGTGCTCGCCGGATCGCGGATGCCGGCCCGCATGCAGGAGAGCCTGGTCACGGGCCTGGGCCTCTTCACCCTGCTCATCGGCGCGAGCATGGGGCTGCAGATCTTCACCGATCCCGCCTCGCGGCCGGGGGACGACCTCGCGGTCCTCGCCGCGGTCCTGCTCGGCGTCGCGATCGGCGAGATCCTCCGGCTGCACGATGGGCTGGAGTGGCTCGGCGGATGGTTCCAGCGACGCCTGGCGCGCGGGGAACGGCCGAGCCGCATCGCCGAGGGCTTCGTGACTGCCTCCCTCGTCTTCTGCGTCGGGCCGCTCACCATCCTGGGCTCGCTCGAGAACGGCCTGACCGGCGACATCCGGCTGCTGGCCATCAAGTCGCTCCTCGATGGCGTGGCCAGCATCGCCTTCGCGGCCGCGCTCGGCTGGGGCGTTGCCCTGTCGGCCCTGACCGTGCTCGTGGTGCAGGGCGGCATCGCCGGCTTCGCGTTCCTGCTCCGAGACGTGATGGACTCGCCGACCATCCTGTCGATCACCGCCGCCGGGGGCGTGATCCTGCTCGGCGTGGCGCTGCGGCTGCTCGACCTCAGGGCGGTTCGCGTCGCGAACTTCCTGCCCGCCCTGCTCCTGGCGCCCCTCTTCGTTCGGGTCGCGGAAGCGGTCCGAGGGTGGCTCGGCGCCTAGGTCAGGCGGAAGGCAGGGCGCACCTCGCCCGCCACCTCGCCACGCGGATCGAGGATGGGTGGGTCGGCGAACGAGTGCAGCGCTCGCGGCAGCGGATCGATCACGAGACCCAGCTGGCGGAGCGACTCCACGCTGACACCGTCGCCGGCGCGCCGCGCGAGATTGCCGTCCTCGATCTTGGCCGCGATCCCCATCGGCCCGTCCCCGAACGCCGCGGCGGCGGGCAACGCGCCCGGCGGCAGGCCCATGGCGAGGACGCCCTCCGCCCCACCCTTGCTCACCACGCGCGCCGGATAGGACCGCATCAGCGCGGTGTCGATCCGCCGGCTCGTGCCCGCCACGAGGTCGGGGTGGGTCATCATCGCGTCGCGGATGCGAGTCAGCGCTGATCGGAGGGGCGGATCGGCAACGGCCGAGGGGTCGGCAAGCCGTGCGAAGGCCACCGCCAGTCCGCGCAGAGGGGTGCCGAAGGTGACCACCCCGCATCCGTCGACGGCCGTCTCGATGTCCTCGATCGGCACGTCGGACAGCGCGGAGACGGTCTCGAGCGCCATGCGCTGGACGGGGTGATCGGCCTCCCAGTAGCCGTCCGTCGGCCAGCCGGATGCCTTGGCGAACAGCACCATTCCCGCATGCTTGCCCGAGCAGTTCCCGCGCAGGACGGTCGGCTCCTCCCCGTCGCGGACGAGTCGCCGCGCGGTATCGGGATCGTATGGCGCGTGAACCTGGTTGTGAAGGACGGCGCTCGTCAGGCCGGCACGCCGCAGGATCTCCTGCACCAGCCGCACGTGGCGGTCCTCGCCGGAGTGGCTGGCGGCCATGATGGCCAGCGCCTCCGGGCCGAGCTGGTACTCGTCGAATCGGCCGGAAGCGACGAATGGGGCGAGCTGGAACGGCTTGGCGCTCGAGCGCCAGAAGGCGAACGCGTCGGGATCACCGACCGATGCCACCGGGGAGCCATCGGGCGCCACCACCACGACGTGCCCGCGGTGGATGGACTCGACGCGGGCGCCGCGTGTGACCTCGACCAGGACGGGCGGGCCGTCTGGCTGCCCGCGGCGCCGTCGAGCGGGCGGTGTCAACCGGGCGACGGCCTTACTGGCCGCCGCCGCCCTGGCCCGCGGGCTGACCTTCTCGCTGGCCCTCGCGCTCACCCTTGCTGAAGATGCTGCCGCCGGAGCCGCCGCCTCCCTGGCCTGGTCGCTGGCCGGACTGGCCTGACTGGCCTGCCGCGCCGGCGGCGCTCGAGCCGGGCTGCTGCCCCTGTTGCGGAGCGGGTCGCGCGCCCGGCTCGCGGGTCATGGTCACGCCACCTTCCCAGTGGGCGCCTTCCTTGACCACGAGCACCTGCGTCTTGATGTTGCCCTTCACGCGACCGGTCGAGCCGATCTCGAAGCGGCCGCCGCAGTCGACGTCGCCCTCGTAGTCGCCATTGACGATCACGTTGTGCGCCTTGATCGCGCTGCGTACGCGGGCCTGGGGGCTGATGATCAGCGTTCCCTGGCACTCGATCTCGCCCTGGGCCTCGCCCTCGATCCGCAGGTCGCGGTCGGAGACGTACTTGCCGTTGAAGCGGGCATGCGGGTCGATGACCGACTCGTTGCCGCGATCGCTGGTGCGGGGGAACTCGCTGGGTGACTGTGCCACGTCAACCTCACTCGTCAGGCTATCCGGATACAGGTTCCCGACCACGTCCTCGCGCGACAGGCTGTCCGGCTTGGTTTCACGCTTCGATCCGAAGACCATGCTCCTTGTCACCTCCTGGTGCGGATCCGAGCGACGGGCTGGGCACGATCCGGCGCGATTGTGGATTGGTCGAGCAGGACCGATAGCCTACCAGCATGTCGTCGGCCTCGATAGAGCCGGACCCGACTCCCGCACGTCGCGTACCAGCCGGTCACCGCGCAGGCGACGGAATGCGTCGCTCCACTTCGGCGGCGAAGGCGCGCACACGCTCGAGCACGAGCGGTTCCTCGGTCTCGCCGCGCCGCCTCGCAACGGACAGGCGGATCAGATCGGCGTCGCCGTCGCGCGCCGTCGCCCAGGCTGCCGCCTCCGTCTTGGACGCCCAGTGACCGGTCTCGAGCCAATGCCACGCGCGGCAGGCATTGAGCACGCGATTCGGCGCCGTCGCGTCATTGGCGGCGTGCCACTCGGCCGACGCCCGAAGCGCGTCGTGCACCGCCGTGTCGGAGATCGGTCCGAGCAGCGTAGCCAGCGGCGGCCCCATCAGGGCGAGAGAGGCCTGCCGCGCAGCCGCGAGATCGATCACGAACCAGTGGGCCGGCTCGACGGTTGAGTCGGTTCCGACGTGGTCGTCGATGGCCGGTCCGGTATTGAGGTTCAGGTCCCAATCGGGGCGAGGGCCGGGATCGGCAAGGACCTCGTGCCGGTAGACCACCAGCTCGAG
>DATHTR010000039.1:0-34968 GCA_035463095.1 Candidatus Angelobacter sp.
GGTCGGCGCCGCGATCCAGGCCGGCGTCCTCGGCGGCGAGGTCAAGGACGTCCTGCTCCTCGACGTGACCCCGTTGAGCCTCGGCATCGAGACGATGGGCGGCGTGGCGCCGAAGATGATCAACCGCAACACGACGATCCCGACGTCCCACACCCAGATCTTCTCGACGGCATCGGACAATCAGCCATCGGTCGACATCGTCGTGCTCCAGGGTGAGCGGGAGATGGCCGCCGACAACAAGAAGCTGGCGACCTTCCGCCTGGACGGGATTCCCCCGGCGCCGCGCGGCGTGCCACAGATCGAGGTCACGTTCGACATCGACGCCAACGGCATCCTCAACGTGGCGGCCAAGGACAAGGCCACGAACAAGGAGCAGAAGGTCACGATCACCGCGTCGAGCATGCTGGCCAAGGACGACGTGGACCGCATGGTCCGCGAGGCTGCCGAGCACGCCGAGGAGGACCGCGCCCGCCGGTCGGCGACCGAGTCTCGCAACGAGGCCGACGCGCTCGTCTACCAGGGCGAGCGGCTGCTCAAGGACCTCGACGACAAGCTGTCGGACGAGGAGAAGGCGGAGGTGAACGCTCGGATCGAGGCCGTCCGCGAGGCCCTCAAGGGTGAGGACACCGGCGCGGTGGACTCGACGAAGGGCCAGCTCGCCGAGGTGCTGCAGCGCATCGGAACCAAGGCCTACGAGGCATCGGGCTCAGCCGATGGTGGCAACGGGACCGATGGCGCCGCCGGCTCGGGGGACGCCGGCTCCGGAGAGGCAGCCTCCGAGGACGAGGGCGAGACGATCGAGGGCGAGTACAAGGAGGTGTAGCACCTCCGAGCGCTCCTGCGTCCAGACAGTGAAGAGGCCGGGCGGCTGTGGCCCGGCCTCTTTCGTCGTCCGCGGGAGTCCTGGTCAGGTGGCGGCGGCGTCCACCTGAGGCTGCGTGCACATCGGGCAGCGGCGGGCGACGAACGGGATCTCGGATGCGCACTCGCTACAGGTCTTCGTGGTCGGAGTCTCTTCGGCGCCGCGCTGGCGACGCTCCTCGAGCGCGTTCATCGGCTTCACGACGAAGAAGTAGATCGCCGCGGCGACGAGCAGGAACGCGATGAGGGCGTTCAGGAAGAGGCCGTAGCGGACCTCGGCCTCGCCGACCTGGACGGTGGCCGTCGAGAAGTCCGGGACGCCGACGAGGCCCAGCAGCGGGGTCAGGACGTCGGCCACGAAGGACGCGATGACGGCGCCGAACGCGCCGGCGATGACGACCGCGACCGCCAGGTCGACGACGTTGCCGCGCATGATGAACTCGCGAAAGCCGCTGAACATGTGCCCACACCCTCCAACGGTGCATCGGCTCCGGCGGAGCCCGGAGGCGAGTATACGGACGCCGTCACGCCGCTAGACTCGATCGATCGATGCGCCTCGCCACCTGGAACGTCAATTCGCTCAAGGCACGGCTGGAACGCGTCCTGGCCTGGACCGAGCGCCATCAGCCGGACGTCCTCTGCCTCCAGGAGACGAAGCTGTCCGACGCCCAGGCGCCGCTGATGGACTTCTCGGCCCTGGGGTACGAGCTCGTCCACCACGGTCCGGGCCGATGGAACGGGGTGGCGATCGCGTCTCGCATCGGCATCTCCGACGTCACCGCCGGCATCCCGACGCCCGACGGCTGGGTCGACGACGGCGGGCGGTTCCTGTCGGCCGCCTGCGGCCCGATGCGCGTGGCGAGCATCTACGTTCCGAACGGCCGGATGGTGGATTCCGAGTTCTATCTCGAGAAGCTCGAGTGGCTCGCGCGTCTCGCCCGCTGGCTCGGCGACCACGAGCCGTCCACCGAGCTCGCGATCTGCGGCGACTACAACGTCGCGCCCGAGGACATCGACGTCTGGGATGCGGCCGCCGTCCACGGCGCGACCCACGTCTCGCCGCGCGAGCGCGCAGCGGTTTCGAAGCTCCGCGAGTGGGGGATGGTCGACGTCGTCCGCCGGTTCCACCCCGAGCCGGGCTACTTCACGTGGTGGGACTACCGGGCCGGCCACTTCCACAAGAACTTCGGGATGCGCATCGACCACGTCTACGCCTCGCCGCCGCTCGCCGCTCGTGCGGTGGCTGCCGAGCGGGATCGCGAGGCGCGGAAGCCATCGACGTATCCGGGCATCCCGTCCGATCACGCCCCGCTGATCGTGGACTTCGCCGATCTGCCGAGGGGCGGTGCATGACCGATCGGCGAGTCCGGTTCGACTTCGAGGTCGACTTCCTCAACGGCGGTGGCCTGCAGGGGCATGACTTCCGGCTCGATATCGACGGCGACGACATCACCGATGACGAGCTCGCCGAGGCGATCGTCCGCGATCTCCGGCTGCTCATGGTCGGCGCGGTGCGCATCCGGGACAAGGCGATCATCGAGGAGGCCCACAAGCGAGCCGACGCACCCCAGGCGCCGTCCGCGCCGGAATCTCGGCGCCTGGTTGACCTGAGCCATCCGATCGATCACGGCATGGAGACGTACCGCGGCCTGCCGGGGCCGGTCATCGAGGACCATCTCAGCCGGGAGGCGTCTCGCTCGATCTACGCGCCGGGTACCGAGTTTCACATCGGCCGGATCACGATGGTCGCCAATACCGGCACCTACCTCGACGCGCCGGCCCATCGGTTCGCCGGCGGCTCCGATGTGGCCGGCCTGCCCCTTTCGGCCCTCGCGAACCTCGAGGGGATCGTCGTCCGGGTCGCCGGCTCGAGCGAGCGGGCGATCCCTGCATCGGCCTTCGGTGCCGACGACGTTCGCGGTCGCGCCGTGTTGGTGCACACGGGCTGGGACCGCCATTGGCGCACGGAGGCATACTTCACCGGCCACCCGTTCCTGACCGCCGATGCCGCCGCGCAGCTCCGCGATTCCGGTGCGGCGCTCGTCGGGATCGACTCGCTGAACATCGACGACACCGATGACGGTTCCCGCCCGGCGCACACCACGCTGCTGGCGGCCGGGATCCCGATCGTCGAACACCTCCGCGGCCTCGACCAGCTGCCGGTCCGCGGCTTTCGATTCTTCGCCGTGCCTGCGCCGGTGCGCGGGATGGGAACCTTCCCGGCTCGGGCGTTCGCGGTGCTGGGAGTCGCTGACTGATGGAGTGGATGCTGCTCGTCGGGCTCGTCGTGGTGGGAGCGCTGCTCCTCGTCGGGATGATGACGATTCTCCGGGTCGAGGGCCGTGACCGACGACTGCCGAGCTGGGTGCCCGTGCTGGGTCTCGCCGTCGCGGGATTCCTGTTTGCCGTCTCGATCGTCGTGGGCTCGTGGCTCAATGCCGGCCTGTTCGCCCTGAACCTTCTCGCCTTCTCGATGCTGCTCGGCGTCAGCCGGCGGGGGAGCCGATGATCCGCGAAGCGGGTGGTCACCGCCGGCGCTCATGCGATTTGCCAGTCGACCGATCCGTCGCTGCCGCTCCGGACCGCGAACGTCCGCGGCCACCGCGGCCGGGCTCGCGTTCTCCGCGTCGCAGCTGATCGTCGGCAACCGGTTCTCGGCCGCCTCCACGATGATCGTGTTCGTGATCGCCGACGCCGGTCAGCTCCAGCTGGGTCCGTTCCGCCGCGCAGGCGGCTGACGATCCAGCCGAACGGGCGGTGTGGCCCCTCTCGAGGGGAGCACCAGCCCTAGGGCGCAGCCTGGCGGTCGTCCACCGTACGCCCATCACGTGGCGAGCGGTCGCTGCCGCCGAGCGTCGGGTCGGAGCAACGAGGGGTGACACGATGCGCTGGGATCAACGACTGACACGGCGGCAGATGCTGAAGGCAGGAACGATGGCGGGTGCCGGCATGCTCGTTCCATGGCGGCTGAGCGGATGGGCGACGACGCGCGGGTCGACCTCATTCCTGGATCCGGCATCGCTGTCACGATTCGTGGACCCGCTGCCCGTTCCGCCGACCTTGACGACGGCCGGCCTCGCGGCCGATGGGCTGACGATGGCGCCCGGTACGCATCGCTTCAGCAGCCAGATGGGATGGACGTCCACGTGGGGATATGGCGGGGCGAGCTACCTGGGGCCCACCATCGAGGCCCGTATCGGGACCTCGGTCGAGTTCACGGCCCGCAACCATCTCGGGCGTCACCCGCTCGACATCGATCTGGGCCTGCACGGACCGGACGCCGAAGACGTCGAGCGACCGCGCGTCTCGCTGCACCTCCACGGGGGATACACGGAGGAGCAGTCGGACGGATATCCGGAGGACACGTTCCGTCCGGGCGAGGACCACGTCTACCGTTACGCGGAAGACCAGCAGGCGGGCACGATCTGGTACCACGATCACGCCCTGGGGCTGACACGGCTGAACGTGTATGCCGGCCTCGCCGGGTTCCACCTGCTGCGCGACGACGAGGCGGAGGATGGATTGCCCGCCGGACCGTTCGAGATCCCGATCGCGATCCAGGACAAGCGGTTCCTGGTCGACGGCGACCGTAACGAGCTCTTCTATCCGGCTCCATGGGAGCCGGAGTTCTTCGGCGACGTCGCGGTGATCAACGGTGCGGCGTGGCCCACGACCGTGGTTGCTCGAGGGTGGTATCGCCTGCGCCTGCTCAACGGCTCCAGCTCTCGGATCTACCACCTGTCCTTTGCCCCGCGGCGGCCGTTCCTGTTGATCGGGACCGATACCGGGCTCATCGGCCGTCCGGTGGGACTCGACCGGCTGATCCTCGCTCCGGGGGAGCGAGCGGACGTCCTCGTCGACTTCGGTCGGTATGCCCCGGGCACTCGAGTCCGGCTCGTGAACCTGCCGCTGCCCGGGTACGTGGTGAGCCCGGCGGATGTCGCGATCGACGAGCTGATGGAGTTCGCCGTGGGCTCGTCCGTGGGCCTTCGGGGCTCGTTCGCCAACCGGCGGGTGCGAACGTTCGGCACCCTCGACCCGCGCGACGTCGTGCGGCGTCGGACGGTCCTGCTGACGGAGATCATGGATCCGGACACCGACGAACCGGTGATGGCGCTGCTGAACGCGCGACCGTGGATGACCGACGACATCGAGCGGCCGACGGTCAACACCCTCGAGGAGTGGGAGATCGTCAACCTCACGGCGGACACGCATCCCATCCACCTCCACCTCGTCCAGTTCCAGGGTCGCGAGCGGCAGACCATCGACGCCGAGCGGTATCTCATCGACGTCTTCGGGACGCCGGTCCTTCACCCGCAGCACGTTGGGACCGGGGAACGACCGTACCCGCCGGCCGCCGACTACCTCACCGGCCGCCCCGTGGCGCTCGACCCGTGGGAGCGCGGGTGGAAGGACACGATCCAGGCGCACCCCGGGATGGTCACGCGAATCCTGGTGCCGTTCGGCCCGACCGCCAGCGCCGGGGTACCCTTCGGCCACCGCCTCGCGACGCCTTTTACCGGGCGCTACGTGTGGCACTGCCACATCCTGGACCACGAGGACAACGAGATGATGCTGCCGTACGAGGTGGTGAGCTGACGAGAGAGTCAGGCGGCTGAGCGCCTCCGCAGGGCGCCGGCGAGGTCGCGGCCCGGGCGGGTCCGCGGCCAGACCACCTTCGTGGCGCCGACGAAGGTCCGGTACGCCTCCACCGCATCGGCCAGGGCGGCAAGGAAGCCATCGGCCTCCATCGGCGAGAAGCCGGGCTCGAACCAGACGCCGCGCATGGCGAGAGTCCGCGCCTTCCGGTCCAGGCGCGGCTCGATGCGGCCGACGAATCGGTCGCCGAACAGGATGGGCAGGACGTAGTAGCCCCACCTGCGTTTGGCCTCGGGGACGTACACCTCCCACAGGTAGTCGAATCCGAAGAGCTCGCGGAGCATGCGCCGATCCCAGATCAGGGGGTCGAGCGGGCCGAGGAAGGTGACCGACGGCTCCGCCAGCGATGCCGGGTCGGCCGTGGCGTGGAGGATCGGTTCCTCCTCCGCGATGATGTAGCGGGTGGCGTGCTTCAGTCCCGCCACCCGGACCGGGACCAGGCGCCCCTCCTCGACCAGGCGCTCCGTACGCTGTGCCCGCTCCGCCGTCGTCCCTGCGCTGTACATGACCTCGCTCTGGGTGCCGATGTTCGTCGTCAGGCCGACCGCCCGGTAGCGGGAGAGCAGCCGATGCGTCATCGCGTCCTCCTCGGATTCACGAAGCGCGAGCAGATCGGGCGGGACGAGCCGCTCAATGAGGTCGTAGTAGCGCCGGTTCCCGTCGCGGCGCGCGATGCCGATGCGACCCGTCACGAACAGCGCCTCCATCACCGCCCGGGAGGCGCGGGTCGGCGCCCACCACCAGTCGACGGCGTGGCCGTGCTCGCCGAAGGCGGCGGTCGACAGGGGGGCATCGGTCTTGAGCCGGCGGAGGATCGCCTGGGCCACGTCGGCCTGCTGGACCAGGATGCCGTCCTCCTCGGACGCTGCGGCGAAACGCTGCCAGCTGATGCGGTAGTGCGGCAGCTCATGCATCGGCAGGATGTTGAGGCTCTTGTTGTAGAGCTCGATGAGCCGCCGATCCGACCCGTACAGCCACTGCTCGCACCACTCCCGCCGGTAGCCGCCGATGCGGGCGTGGAGGACGAGATCGTGGTTCCGCGCGCCCGGTACCTCGAGCGGGTCGAACTGGAGCGATCCGAGCCGCTCCACGACGCCCAGCACCGACTCGGCCTCCGGCGCGAGCGACCGCGGCGGAGCCAGGAGGTGCCGCATCACCAGGAAACGACGGGCGTGGTCGGCGGAGATGTGAAGGGTCATGTGCACCGATCGTACGCGCCGGTTCCTGTCATGGCGTGTCGACAATGCTCGGGCCGGCCAGGCGGCCTTCCTCGGAGTCACGCGGCACTGTCACGAGCCTTGAACAGTCGTTGAGAACCCGTCCCGGGACATCCCCGGATCTGGCACTCGCCAAGGCTGAGTGCCAATTGGTATCATCCGCGCGCCATGGCGGTGAAGCGAGACTATTACGACGTGCTCGGCGTCGCGCGCGACGCGGACGACGCCGAGATCAAGCGCGCCTTCCGCAAGCTCGCGCAGCGCCATCATCCCGACGTGGACACCGGGGACGGGGCCGAGGAACGCTTCAAGGAGATCAACGAGGCGTACCGCGTCCTGTCGGATCGGCAGCGGCGCAGCGCCTATGACATGTTCGGTCACGCCGGCGTGGACGGTGCCGCAGCGGGCGGCTTCGACGGCTTCGGCGGCGGCTTCGGCCCGTTCGGCGACATCTTCGACGCGTTCTTCGGCGGGTCGCCGGCCGGCGCGCGTCGCCGGCAGCGTGTCGTGCCCGGAGCCGACCTGCGCTACGACCTGGCCATCGACTTCGCCGAGGCCGTGTTCGGCGTCACCAAGGAGATTCGCTTCCCGACGCTGGTGACCTGCGGCGTCTGCGAGGGAAGTGGCGGCGAGCCCGGGACGGAGCCTGAGGTGTGCCCCGACTGCAACGGGAGCGGTGAGCAACGTCGCGTGGCCCAGACGATCCTGGGACAGATGGTGAACATCGTCGCCTGCCAGCGGTGTCGCGGCGAGGGACGGATCATCGCCACGCCGTGCGCGGCATGTGCCGGCGACGGGCGCGTGCGCGAGGAGCGAACGATCCAGGTCGAGATCCCGGCCGGCATCGACGACGGACAGCGCATCGCGCTCGAGGGCCAGGGTGAGGCCGGCCCGCGGGGTGGCCCGCCGGGCGACCTGTTCGTCGCCGTGGCAGTCCGGCCGCATCCGCAGCTCGCGCGGCGCGGCACCGAGCTGTACCACGAGCTGCCGATCACCTTCCCGCAGGCGGCGCTCGGCGCCACGCTGGCCGTGCCGACCGTCGAGGGCAGCGAGGAGGTGGAGGTGCCCGCTGGCGTCCAGTCCGGACACGAGATCCGCCTCCGTGGCAAGGGCGTGCCCCGCCTGCGCGGCGCGGGTCGCGGCGACCTCCACGTGGTCCTGAACGTCGTGGTGCCGCAGAAGCTGTCGAAGCGCGAGCGCGAGCTCCTCGAGGAGCTGAGCGAGGTCGGCCAACCGGCCGTACTGCCCAAGGGACCGTCGGTCTTCGATCGCCTGCGCGACCTGTTCACCTGACCTCGATGCGCTGGCTCGAGCTGAGCGTCACGGCCGACATCGAGGCGGTGGAGGCGGTGTCGGAGATCCTGGGGCGCGTCAGCGAGGGGACCGCGGTCCATCCGACAGCGCTGGTGCGCGACCCTGATGACGAGCTCGCCGCCAAGGCCGACGCGACCGCTCCGTACGTCGTCACGGCCCACCTGACCGTGGGCCCCGGTGCCGACGCCAGGATCGACGCCACGGAGCGGGCGCTCTGGCACCTCCAGGCGTTCGGGCTGCGCCCGGTCGGCCCGTTGCAGGTGCGCGAGGTGGACGACGCTGGCTGGACCGATGCCTGGAAGGAGCACTACGTCCCGCAGCGCGTCGGCCGCGTGGTGATCGTGCCGTCATGGATCGACGAGCCGGTCGCTCCCGACGAGGTCCGAATCCGCCTCGATCCGGGCATGGCCTTCGGCACCGGTCTCCACCCGACGACACGAGGATGCCTGTCGCTCCTCCAGGAGCTCGGTCCGATGCCGGCGCGCGTCCTCGACGTCGGGTGCGGGTCGGGCATCCTGGCGCTGGCCGCGCTGGCGCTCGGGGCCGATCGGGCGGTCGGGCTGGACACCGATCCGCTCGCCGTCGACGCAACGCGCACGAACGCGGAGCGGAACGGGCTCGGAGGGCGGATCGAGGCTCGCGCCGGGACCCTTGCCGCGGAGCCGGAGGATGCGCCGTACCCGCTCGTGCTCGCCAACCTGGTGGCCGCGGTCCTCGTCGAGCTGGCCGAGCGCCTCGCCTCGCACCTGGAGCCGGGGGGAACCCTGCTGGCCAGCGGCATCATCGTCGGACGCGCGGACGAGGTGGTGGAGGCACTGCAATCCGCCGGCCTTCGGGTCGTCGCCCGGCGCGACGACGGGGAGTGGGTGAGCCTGCGGCTGGAGCGGCCGGCGTGACCCTCCACCGCTTCTTCGTCGATCCGACCGAGATCGCTGCCGACACCTTCGCGGTCCCGCCGTCGATCGCGCACCAGGTGCATCGCGTACTGCGGCTGGGCGGCGGAGCTCGCGTGGTGCTGCTCCCGGATGATGGTACCGAGGTGGTCTGCCGGCTCGACGTCGACCGATGCGTGGTCGAGGAGCGCCGACCGGCGATGGGTGAGCCGGCGCATCGGCTCACCGTCGTCCAGGCTCTGCTCAAGGGCGACGCGCTCGAGGAGGTCGTCGCCCGGGCAACGGAGGTCGGGGTCGCCGCGTTCCGGCTGGCCGTGACGGAGCGGTGCATCGTCCGCGAGCTGTCGTCGCGCAAGCTCGAACGGCTGCGAGCAATCGCCCGGGAATCGGCGGAACAGTCGGAGCGCGGCGTGGTGCCCGGGGTCCATGGACCGGCGCCCCTGGACGAGCTGCTGCTGCCGGGCGCCGTGATGCTCTTCGAGCGCGCCGGCGCCCAGTCACGGCTCGCCGAGCTCGAGCCACCCGCCGTGGTGCTCATCGGCCCCGAGGGAGGATTCACGCCTGCCGAGGTTGAACGAGCCGGCGCGGCGGGGCTGCGGATCGTCGGCCTGGGGCCGCGGATCCTCAGGTCCCAGACCGTTGCCCCCGCCGTCGCCTCCGTGGTCTTGTCCCGGACCGGCGACTTCGCCTAGGCTGGCGCCGATGGGCGACCGAGAGGCTGACTGCCTGTTCTGCCGGATCGTGGCGGGCGAGATCCCATCGGATCGCGTCCTCGAGACGGACGAGGTGATCGCCTTCCGCGACATCAGCCCGCAGGCACCGACCCACGTGCTGGTCGTGCCGCGTCGCCATGTGCCCGATGTCGACACGCTCGCCGACGACGATGCGGGCCTGCTCTCGGCGCTGTTCGCCGCGGTGCGCCGCGTCGCGGAGCAGGAGCGGCTGGCCAAAGGCTACCGGGTGGTCACCAACGTCGGTGCCGAGTCGGGGCAGAGCGTGTTCCATCTCCACCTGCACGTGCTCGGCGGACGCCGCATGACGTGGCCCCCCGGCTGAGGCGGCTGAGGCGGGCGAGGCGCGATTGACCCTCCCGATCCCCGCTGGTACCCTTCGGCGGCTTGCGTGCCCGGCGGGTCGTCCCGCCATGCAGTCACTTCGGCACGAGATTGACGAGCGGAAAGGAGGCGAGACGTTTGGCAGAAGTCCGCGTGGGCGAGAACGAGACGTTCGAGAGCGCGCTGCGCCGTTTCAACAAGAAGATCCAGCAGTCCGGGATCCTTGCTGAGGCGCGACGCCGCGAGCACTACGAGAAGCCCAGCGTGAAGCGAAAGCGCAAGGAAGCCAAGAAGCGAAAGGCAACCTCGCGCGCATAGTCGCCAGACGCCAGCCTCAACCCCAGACGCAACCCGGCGCAGCGGAGGATCAGAACGACCGATGATGCGCAAGGGGACCCGATGACCCTCTCCACACGGATCGAGGACGCCATGCGTGACGCCATGCGCGCTCGCGACGAGCAGCGCACGACGACGCTCCGCATGGCGATGGCCGCCGTCCACAACCAGCGGATCGCACGCGGCCGCGACCTGACCGACGAGGAGGTCGTCGACGTCCTCGGCAAGCAGGTCAAGCAGCGCCGCGAGAGCATCACCATGTTCCGTGATGCCGGCCGCGAGGAGCGCGCCGTGGCGGAGGAGGCCGAGGCCGCGATCCTGACCGAGTTCCTTCCCGAACAGCTCGACGAGGAGGAGATCGAGGGGCTCGCGCGCCAGGCCATCGCCGACGTGGGTGCCGGCGCCCCCGGCGACGTGGGCCGGGTCATGGGCGCCCTGGCACCGAAGACGAAGGGGCGCGCCGACGGGCGAGTCGTGAGTGAGGTCGTCCGCCGCCTGCTCGGCGCCGGATAGCGCCGATGTTCATCCCCCGCACCCTGTCAGAGCTCGACGCCCACCCGGGTCGAGGAACGCTGGTGCGCGCGGTCGTCGTCACCCTGCTGGTGGCCGCGTCGCTGTTTGTCATCCTGTCGGCGAACATCACCCTGGGCCAGGAGGATCTCGAGGCCGGACAGATCGCCGAACGCGACATCCGGGCCCAGCGTGACGCCTCGTTCGACTCGCCCAGCCTGACGGCGGAGGCTCGGAGTCGGGCGGCCGAGGACGTCGAGCCGATGACGGTCAACATCAAGCCGCCAGCCGACAACCTGCGAGACCAGCTCAGCACGCTGCGCACCCTGTCGCTCCGGGTCGAACGGATCCTCTCGCTGCAGGCCAGCGAGCAGATCGATCGTCCCGAGGCGTTGAGCCGGCTTCGCCGGGACGCCCCGCAGCTGTCCATGAGCGACCGGCAGGTGGTGGTCGGGATGGGCGAGGACCGATGGACGCCGATCGCCGCCGCCGCCGAGGAAGTGCTGGCGAGCACGCTGTCGGATCGGATCCGGGAGGACCAGCTGTCGGCGCTGCGCGCATCGGTCCAGGAGCTCGTGACCACGGAGCTGCCGGAGGAGGAGCGGGCGGTCGCCGGACGGCTCGCGGCCGCGCTCGTGACCCCGACCGAGGAGATCAGCGAGGAGCTCACCGCCCTCGAGCGCGCCCGGGCCGAGGCCGCCGTGGCACCGGTCCAGGTCGAGGTCCGCCAGGGCGAGCGCATCGTGACCGAGGGCGAGCTCATCACCGCGCGGCAGATCGAGATCCTCGACGAGCTGGGCCTGACTCGCCCGCGTGTGGAGGCCAACACCATTGCCGGGAACGCCCTGCTGGCGCTCATCGTGGCCTCGGTGCTCGTGGCGTACCTGTGGCGCTTCGAGCCGGAGATCTGGCACCGCAACCGGTCGGTCCTGCTCTTCTTCCTCGGCCTGGTCGTGACCGCCATCGCCATCCGGGTCGCCGCCGATCGCGCGCTGTGGGCCTACGCCGTCCCGACATCGGCCACGGTGCTGCTGATGGGGATCCTGCTGCGCAACTCGGCCGGCGTCGCGATGGCGGGCGGCCTCGCCGTGCTGGCGGGCGTCATGAACCGCGAGGCGCTCGAGGTGGCGGTGTTCGTGCTCGCCGGTGGCATCGTCTCGCTCCTGGTCATCACCCGGGCAGAGCGGCTCAACGCCTTCGTGCGAGTGTTCGGGGCCCTGGCGGTGGCCAACGTCGCGGTCACCACGGCCTTCGGGCTGCTCGGCAACCTCGACCTGCCCGGCGTGCTGCAGCTGGCCTTCATGGGCCTCGTGAACGCGATCCTGTCCGTGGTCCTTGCGCTCGGCAGCTTCACGCTGCTCGGCAACCTGTTCGGGATCATGACGATCTTCCAGCTCCTCGAGCTGGCCAACCCCTCGAACCGGCTGCTTCGCCGGCTGCTGCTGGAGACGCCCGGCACGTACCACCACAGCGTCATGGTCGGCAACCTCGCCGAGCGCGCGGCCGAGACGATCGGCGCCGATCCGCTCCTCGCGCGGGTGGCCGCGTACTACCACGACATCGGGAAGATGAAGAACCCGCTCGCCTTCATCGAGAACCAGGGTGGCTCGCACAACATCCACGACGACCTGTCGGCCGAGACGAGCGCCCGGATCATCGCCGGGCACATCCGCGACGGGATCGACCTCGGCTACGAACACGGCCTCCCGGTCCAGATCATCGGATTCATCCCGCAGCACCACGGCACGAGCGTGATGACCTTCTTCCACGGCAAGGCACTGCGCGAGGTCGCGGGCAAGGCGGATGCGATCGACGAGCGAACGTTCCGCTATCCGGGCCCGAAGCCACAGAGCCGCGAGGCCGCGATCCTCATGCTCGCCGACGGGGTCGAGGCCTCGGTCCGTTCGCTCGACGAGAAGGACGAGGACAGCATCCGCGCCATGGTGGACCGGATCGTGGACGCGCGCCTCGAGGACGGTCAGCTCGACGACGCCGAGCTCACGCTGAAGAACATCGCCCAGATCAAGGACGCCTTCGTCGGCCAGCTGTTGGGCATGTACCACTCCCGCATCAAGTACCCCGACAACGTCGTGCCGATGGACCATCGCCGGGAGGCCTGACGGGGTTCACCTTGAGTCCGGGGTCCGGACACGACTACGATGATCCCGGCATGACCTGCGCGGTGACCTTCCACGACCGCATCGGGCGCGACCGCATCGAGGCGGCCGTGGAGCCGATGACGGCCGAGGCCGCCCAGTCACTGCTCAGCGATGCGGTCTGCCAGACCGTCCAGGCCGCCTTCGGCCGGGACGAGGCCGAGGTGGAGCTCACGCTCTGCGGCGATCCCGAGATGGAGCGGCTGAACTTCGATCACATGGGAGAGCGAGGCCCGACCGACGTGCTCTCCTTCCCGCTCCACGAATGGGCGGTCGACGGCCATCGCTCTCGCCTGGCCGATGACGACGGCGTCTCACCGCCGGGGCCGATGCTCCTCGGGGACGTGGTCATCGACCTCGATCAGGCGCTGCGCCAGGCGGCTGACGGGGATTGGAGCATCCCCGAGGAGCTCGTGCTGCTGGCCATCCACGGGACGCTGCACCTCCTCGGCCACGATCACGCCGAGCTCGACGAGGAGGAGCGGATGCGCGACCTCGAACGCCAGGTGCTCGGCGCGCTCCACCGCCGCCACCGCGACGTGGCCTGGCAGCCGGGCTCGCTGTTCGACCGCGCCGGCCACGCCGTGTCGAGCGGCTCGTGAGGTCAGGCGCGCTCGGGCACTGACTCCGTCGCCGTCGTGAGCGGGGCGCTCTCAGCCTGCGCCTCGCCGGGCGCGACCAGCCAGGCCAGGGCGAGCGCTCCGAACGCGATCAGTGCTGCGGTGATCATGCTGGGACCTCCTTCTGATGGAACCGACGTGGGTCAGGCGCGGCCGTACGCCGCCTCACCGTGCTGGGCGAGGTCGAGGCCGCGTTCCTCGGCATCGGAGCGAACGCGGATCGGAACGACGAGGTTGACGGTGAGGAAGATGGCGGCGGTCACGACCGCCGCGTAGAGGCCCGCGGCGCCGACGCCGACCATCTGCGCGAGGACCTGTCCCGGGTTGCCCGCCAGCAGCCCGACCTCCAGCGCAAAGATCCCGGTCGCCACGGCGCCGAACGCGCCGCCGACGCCGTGGACGGCGAACACGTCGAGCGCGTCATCGACGCGCAGTCGCACGCGAAGGTGGGCCGCGCCGTAGCACACGATCGCGACCCCGAATCCGACGAGGATCGCGGCGGCGGGCGACACGAATCCGGCGGCCGGGGTGATCGCGACCAGGCCGGCCACCGCACCGACGGCCGCCCCGACCACGCTCGGGGTCCCGCGGTGCAGCCAGGAGATGGTGACCCAGGTGAGGGCCGCCATGGCGGCGGCGACGTTCGTGGTGACGAAGGCGAGCGCGGCCGTTCCGTCGGCGGCGAGCGCGCTGCCGGCGTTGAACCCGAACCAGCCGAACCACAGGAGCGCGGCCCCGAGGACGGTCATCGTCACGTCGTGCGGCTCGGTGATCGGCGAAGCGATGCCGAGCCGGCGGCCCACCATCACGGCCGCCACGAGCGCGGAGACGCCGGAGCTCAGGTGGACGACCGTCCCGCCGGCGAAGTCGAGGATGCCGAGCTGGGCCAGCCAGCCGCCGCCCCACACCCAGTGGGCGATCGGTGCGTAGACGAGCGTCGACCACAGCACCGAGAAGACGACGAACGCCTTGAAGTTCTTCCGCTCCGCGAATGCACCGGTGATGAGGGCCGGCGTGATGACGGCGAACATGCCCTGGAACATGGCGAACGCCAGGTGGGGGATCGTGGCCGCATAGGGTCCCGGCTCGCCGGTCACGCCCTCGAAGCCGAGGTAGTCAAGACCGCCGATCAGGCCCAGGCCGGTATCCGGCCCGAAGGCCAGCGTGTAGCCCCACAGTACCCACGTCACGCTGACGAGACCCAGGATGAAGACGCTGTGCATCAGTGTGCTGAGGACGTTCTTCCTCCGCACGAGGCCGCCATAGAAGAAGGCGAGGCCGGGCGTCATGAGCATCACGAGCGCGCTGCTCGCCAGGATCCAGGCAGTGTCGCCGGAGTCGATCTGGGCCACGTGGTTGATCTCCTGCGCAAAGGTTGTGCAGGGAGCCTAAGAGCAGAGCCGGACCTTCAGCTGGCCCCGCGGGGCCGGTACGGCGCTCGGACTATTGTGCAGATTGCACATCAGGCAGCGCGAGGCGGCGCGCGGCATCGAGCTCCTGCGGAGGCGCGGTCCCGTCGAGGATGGCGCGCGCCGCGAGCGCCGCCGAGGCCGGCCCGGTGCTGATGCCCCACGGCCCGTGGCCGGCGCAGACGTGCAGGCCCTCGATGCCTGGCATCGGACCGATGAAGGGCCGGCCGTCCACCGACTGGGGGCGCGCGCACAGCCGCCGCCCGGTGACCTGGGCGTCGGCGATGGCGGGCAGGAAGGCGGCAGCGCGCTGCAGGAGGAGCGGCTCGATGCGCGCGGGATCGGGCTCAATCGGCAGAAAGGTGGATCCCAGCGTGCTGCGGCCTGCGGCGCTCGCCATGCTGACCAGCGAGGGCGCATCCTCCGCGCCGGCCAGGGCCTCCGCCCGCCGCGTCGCGGCTGCCGCGCGATTCACCGCGTCGACCTCGTCCTCCTCCACCACGTGCCGCGGGGCCGCCTCGCCGAGAGCCAGCTGGAGGGTGACGCCCCATGTCCGAACGATCGGCTGCCAGGTGCCGGCAGGGTCCACCAGCCGCGGGGTCCACGGGCCGGCCGCGACGAGGACTCGGTCGGCGGCGATCCGGCTGCCGTCCTCCAGCCGGACCCCGAGCACGGCACCACCTCCGACGATCAGGGTCGCCGGCATGCCGACCAGGAGCCGGGCGCCACGCGCATGGGCCAGCCCGGCCCACGCATCGGTGGCAGCGGCCGGTGGGATGGGGTAGCCGGTTGCCAGACGCACGGCGCTCAGGCCCCGCGCCAGCGACGGCTCCAGCCGGGCCAGGGCATCCGCGTTCACGAGCTCGGGATCCAGCTCCGGCACTGCGGCGCTCATCCGCTCCGCCTGGCGGGCCGCCGCATCGGGGTCGCGTGTCACGAGCAGCAGGCCGGCCGGGTCGTCGGGGAGCATGAACGCGCCCTCGCTGCCGTCGGCGAGCGCGCGGTAGCGCTCGAGCGACTCGCGGTACAACGGAGTGAGCGCGTCGTCGAACGGATGCTGGATCGCGCCGAGGTTGCGGCCGGACGCCCCGGCACCGATCTCGGTCGCCTCGATGAGGGTCACCGCGGCGCCGCGCGTCGCGAGCATGGCCGCCGCGGCGCAGCCGATGATCCCGCCGCCGATGACGGCGACGTCGGTCCGTTCCATGGCGCACACGATAGCGGCGGGCGGCCGGTACCATCGGCCTGGTGAAGGTCATCTGCGGGCTCGGCAATCCCGGTGAGCGGTACCGCCTGACGCGCCACAACGTCGGGTTCCGCGTCGTCGACCTGCTGGCGGACCGCTGGGGCCTCACCGGCGAAGGTCGCGTGAAGGACGGTGCCGCGCTGCTGGAGGTCCGCCGGCCGGAGATCGAGCGCGTCCTGCTCGTGAAGCCGATGCGCTACATGAACCGGTCCGGCGTGCCGCTGGGTGCCGCGCTGCGCCAGACCGACGTCGATCCGGAGGTCGACCTGCTCGTCGTGTGCGACGACATCGACCTTCCCCTCGGCCGGATCCGACTGCGCCGCTCCGGGTCGGCCGGAGGGCACAACGGGCTGCGCGACATCATCGCCTCCTTCGGCACCGATGCCTTCGCCCGTGAGCGGATCGGTGTCGGGCGGGCGGGCACCGCCGCCAGCCACGTGCTGGCCACGTTCCGCCCCGATGAGCGCGACCTCGCCGACGAGATGGTGCGGGTCGGGGCCGATGCCGCCGAGCGATGGCTGAGCGACGGCCTCGACGAGGCGATGAACGCGTTCAACGGCCTCGAGCTGACCGCCGACTGACGCCGGCCCGGCGCCTGGCCTACCATCGGCGCGCATGTCCCGACCGCGCGGCGGCACCCGCCGCGTTGCTTCGCTCGTCGACGCCCTTCGGCCTCATCTGCCGCAGCCGGGCGTGCTGCGCGTGCCCGCCGCCGCCCGGGCTGCCCACCTGGCCGTTCGCCGTGGGGAGCTCGGGGCGCAGCGGCCGATGGTGGTGGTGGTGCGGACGGACGAGTCCGCCCACCAGCTGGCCGACGATCTCGCCGCCTGGCTGCCCGGCGGTCGGGTCCACATCCTTCCCGAACGGGCAGCGCTGCCCCTGGAGCGAGCGCTCCCCGAGCACGAGGAGTCGGCCGAGCGCCTTGCGGTGCTCGCCGACCTCGCGGATGCGCGGCCGAACCTCGTGATCGTGGCGCCGCTGCTCGCCCTCGTCCAGCGCACGATCGCCCCCGAGCAGCTCGACGCGGGCCGGCTGCGGGTCGAGGTCGGAGGTCGGACGGCGCAGCGCGGCCTGCTCGAGTGGCTCGTGGCCACGGGCTACGAGCCGGTCGTCGAGGTGACGGGCGTGGGCGAGTTCGCCCACCGCGGCGGGATCGTCGATCTGTGGCCACCCGGCGCCGCCGAGCCGGTGCGGATCGAGCTGTTCGGCGACGAGGTGGAGTCGATTCGCGCCTTCGACGCGATGACCCAGGGCTCGCGGCGGAAGCTCAGGGAGCTCGTGCTGCTGCCGGGCTCGGAGTTCCGCCCGCCCGACGGTTGGGCATCCCTGGCGCGACATCTCGCGCCGGATGCTCCCGACGGGCTGCGGGAGGACGCGGCCCGATTGGCATCCGGAGACCTCGGAGAAGCGGCCGAGACGTGGGCCGCGTGGCTCGCGCCCGTCCCGGCCGCAGAGCACGTTCCCGGCTCGGCCCACGTCGTGGTGGTGGACGCTTCGGAGCTGTCCAGCCTCGCTGCCGACCTGGATCGCCAGGCCGAGGAGCGTCGCGCGGGGCTCGTGGACGCCGGCGAGCTGCCGGATGGCTGGCCGCTGCCGTACGACGCGGCGGCGACCCTCGAGTGGCTGGCGGACCGTGCCGAGGAACGGCTCGACGAGCAGGAGGGGACCGACGCCGGCTACCGGCCGGCGCCGACGCTGCCGGGAAGGGCCGAGCGGGCCGGCGAGTGGCTGATCGAGGCCGCCGCCGAACGCGCCGTGGTGGTCACCACCGACCAGGCGAGCCGCCTCGGAGAGCTGCTCGAGGAGGCGGGGCGCCCGACCGAGGCACGCGCCGAGCTGCGCGACGTGCCGGCGCGCGGCGAGATCGGCCTCGTTCACGCGTCGCTGTCGGCCGGGTTCGGCCACGAGGGTGCCGGCCTCCTGGTCGTCACCGACCGTGAGCTGTTCGGCGCCACCCGGCTCCGCCGACTCACGCCGGCCAAGCGGGTCGTCACCCGGGACCTGATCGGCAAGCTCCAGCCGGGCGATCACGTCGTGCACGTCGACCACGGCATCGCCCGCTACGCGGGCATGACCCAGCGCACCTTCGGCGAGGACGTCAAGGAGTACCTGCAGCTCGACTTCGCGGGCTCCGACAAGATCTTCCTGCCAGCCGACCAGATCGGCCGCATCACGCGCTACGCCGGGGGGCCGGCGCCCACCCTGTCGAAGCTGGGCGGCACCGAGTGGGAGCGGACCAAGCGTCGCGTCCGCCGCGCGGTCGGCGAGCTGGCGCGGGACCTGATCGAGATCTACGCCGCGCGGGAGTCGGCGCCGGGCCACGCCTTCGGACCGGACACCACCTGGCAGCGGGAGCTCGAGGAGAGCTTCCCGTACACCGAGACGCCGGACCAGGCGCGATCGATCGAGGAGGTGAAGGCCGACATGCAGCGCCGGCGGCCGATGGACCGGCTCGTCGTCGGCGACGTGGGCTACGGCAAGACCGAGGTGGCGCTGCGCGCGGCCTTCAAGGCGGTCCAGGAGGGCCGGCAGGTCGCGGTGCTGGTTCCGACGACCGTGCTCGCCCAGCAGCACCTGCTCACGTTCCAGCGACGGCTCGCCGTCTTCCCGATCGAGGTCGGCATGCTGAGCCGCTTCGTCCCGAAGAGGGAGCAGGAGCGGATCGTGGCCGGCGTCGCGGACGGGACCGTCGACATCCTGATCGGGACGCATCGGATCCTGTCCAGGGACATCAGCTTCGCGGACCTGGGGCTGCTGGTGGTGGACGAGGAGCAGCGCTTCGGGGTCGCCCACAAGGAGCGCATCAAGCAGATGCGAACCGAGGTCGACGTGCTCACCCTGTCGGCCACGCCGATCCCCCGCACGCTTCACCTCAGCCTGGTCGGCATCCGGGACCTGTCGGTCATCGAGACGCCGCCGGAGGCGCGCCTGCCGATCCAGACCCGCATCGCCGAGGACGACGACGGCCTCGTGCGCGACGCGATCAACCGCGAGCTCGACCGCGGCGGACAGGCGTTCTACGTTCACAACCGGGTCGAGACGATCGAGGCAGCCGCCGAGCGGGTACGGCGGCTCGTGCCCGGCGCGCGGGTCGCCATCGGCCATGGGCAGATGGCCGAGGGGATGCTCGAGCGGGTCATGCTCGACTTCTCCGAGGGCCGCTTCGACGTCCTGGTCTGCACCACGATCATCGAGTCGGGCCTCGACATCCCGAACGCGAACACCATCATCATCGCCCGCGCCGACACGTTCGGCCTCGCGCAGCTCTACCAGCTGCGCGGAAGGGTGGGCCGATCCGACCGCCGCGCCCACGCCTACCTGCTCCATCGACGCGGCATGCCGCTCTCGCCGGTGGCGCGGAAACGGCTCCACGCGATCTTCTCGGCCTCGGACCTGGGGGCGGGGTACCAGATCGCGCTGTCCGATCTCGAGATCCGCGGTGCGGGCAACATCCTGGGGGCCGAGCAGCACGGCTTCATGGCCGCGGTCGGCTTCGAGATGTACACCCGCATGCTGGCCGAGGCGGTCGACATGCTGCGGGGCCGGCGGCCGGCACCGGAGCCGGCGCCGGTGCGGCTCGATCTGCCGGGCTCCGCGTACCTGCCCGACGAGTACGTCGCGGACTCGGGCGCCAAGCTCGAGGCGTACCGGCGCTTCGCCGGCGTCCGCTCCGAGGCCGATGCCGAGGCCCTCCGCGGCGACCTGCAGGACCGGTACGGCCCGATCCCGCCTCCGGTGGAGGGGCTCTTCACCGCGGTGCGCGTGCGGCTCGCCGCAGAAACGTCGGGCGTGCCGGAGGTCCGGGTCGAGGATCGGCGGGTGACCTTGAAGTGGTCCGGGGGCATGCCCGACCGGCGCGAGCTCGGTGTCGCGCTCCAGGTCGCGGGGTTCCGGCCGGAAACCGCGTCGAACCAGGTTCGGATCCCGGTGGCGCCGGGTCGAGACCCGATCGAGGTCGCCCTGCGGACCCTCGAGGCGCTCGCGCGGCGCCACTCGCCGACCGGCTGAAGGCCGGCCGAGCCCCTGTCCCGGGCGGCCCAGCCGTCGTATACTGGACCCTCAACTCGACCCGCGACGGGCGCACCCGTCCGGCGCCGATCTTCGACCGAAGCCGCACCTGTCAGCGCTGATGGGGAGCGGCCCCGAAAGGAGGCGACCGTGACGACCCACTCTTCCGACTCCACTCCGCTGACCACGCTGCGCGTCGGCGACCGCGAGTACGTCTACCACGCGCTCTCGACCGCCGGCGCGGCTCAGCTGGATCGGCTTCCCTACACCATCAAGGTTCTGCTCGAGAACATGCTGCGTGGCGCCACCACCCAGCCTGATCTCGTGACCGCGGACCACGTACGCGCGCTGGCCACCTGGAACCCGGCCGAGCCCGGGGAGGCGGAGCTGCCATTCATGCCGGCCCGCGTGATCCTCCAGGACTTCACCGGCGTCCCGTGCGTGGTCGACCTCGCCGCCATGCGCGACGCGATGGCGGAGATGGGAGGCGACCCCGCGCGCATCAACCCCCTCGTGCCGGTCGACCTCGTGATCGATCACAGCGTGCAGGTCGACCAGTTCGGATCCGACGCCGCGTTCCTGATCAACGTGGACCGCGAGTACGAGCGCAACGGCGAGCGCTACGCCCTTCTGCGCTGGGCGCAGCAGGCATTCGCCGACTTCCGGGTCGTGCCGCCCGGGACCGGCATCGTCCACCAGGTCAACCTCGAGTTCCTCGCCGACGTCGTCACCGAGCGCGAGGGCGTGCTGATCCCCGACACCCTGGTCGGGACCGACTCGCACACGACGATGATCAACGGCCTCGGCGTCGTCGGCTGGGGGGTCGGCGGGATCGAGGCCGAGGCCGCGATGCTCGGCCAGCCGCTCTACCAGCCGATGCCGATCGTGGTCGGCTTCCGGCTCGACGGTGAGCTCCCGGCAGGGGCGACGGCCACCGACCTCGTGCTCTACGTCACCGAGATGCTCCGCGCCCATGGCGTCGTCGGGAAGTTCGTCGAGTTCCACGGGCCGGGCCTGTCGCGCCTCGGCCTGGCGGATCGAGCCACGATCAGCAACATGTCGCCCGAGTTCGGGGCGACCGCCACGCTCTTCCCCGTCGACGACGAGACGCTGCGCTACCTGCGCATGACCGGCCGGCCCGATGACGTCATCGCGCGGGTCGAGGCCTACGCGAAGGCCCAGGGCCTGTTCCGGACGGACGACTCGCCGGAGCCGATGTTCTCCGAGTCGCTCAGCCTCGACCTGTCGGCGGTCGTCCCCTCCCTGGCCGGGCCGCGGCGGCCGCAGGACCGCGTCGCCCTGACCGACGTGAGCGAGAGCTTCCGCGGCATCTTCAGCGAAGGCCTCCACGCGCATGACGGCACCTCGCACGAGCATGCAGCCGCAGACTCCGCGCCCGCATCGACCGTCGTCGACGAGGCATCCGAGGACTCCTTCCCGGCGAGTGATGCCCCGGGCTACACGCAGGGGGACGCGGACGAGGCCGAACGCCCCGCGCCCGCGCGACCGGGCGGCGGCCACACGAACCACGACGCCCACTACCGGGCGGTGGACGTAAATCTCGACGGCGAGCGCGTAAAGCTCCGGACCGGCTCGGTCGTCATTGCCGCCATCACGAGCTGCACGAACACGTCGAACCCATCGGTCATGGTCGCCGCCGGCCTCCTTGCCCGGAACGCCGTTGCGCGCGGCCTGCGGACCAAGCCGTGGGTCAAGACCTCACTCGCCCCCGGGTCACGGGCGGTCACCGACTATCTCGAGGCCGCGGACCTGATGGGTCCGCTCGAAGCGCTCCGGTTCCACCTCGTCGGCTACGGCTGCACGACCTGCATCGGCAACTCCGGGCCGCTGGCCGAGCCGATCGCCGAGGCCATCGAGGCCAACGACCTCGTCGGGGTCGCCGTGCTGTCCGGAAACCGGAACTTCGAGGGCCGCATTCACCCGCTGGCCCGCGCAAGCTATCTCGCCTCACCGCCGCTCGTCGTCGCCTTCGCGCTGGCCGGCCGGATCGACATCGACCTGACCACCGAGCCGATCGGAACGGACGCGGACGGACACCCGGTCATGCTCGGAGAGCTGTGGCCGAGCGCTGAGGAGGTCGCCAGCGTCGTCCTCAAGGCCGTGAGCGGCGACGTCTTCCGCCGCAACTACGCATCGGTCTTCGACGGCGACGAGCGCTGGCGTACCCTGCCCGTCCCCGACGGCGACCGCTACGCCTGGGATCCGGCCTCGACCTACGTCGCCCGTCCGCCGTTCTTCGATGGCCTCGGGGGCGAGCCGGCGCCGCCCGCCGACGTGACCGGCGCACGGGTGCTGGCCATGGTCGGCGACAGCGTGACGACCGACCACATCTCGCCGGCCGGCACGATCGCGCGGACCTCCCCGGCCGGGGAGTGGCTCACCGAACGCGGCGTGGAGCCGCGGGACTTCAACTCGTACGGCTCGCGGCGAGGCCACCACGAGGTGATGATGCGCGGCACGTTCGCGAACATCCGCCTGCGGAACCTGCTCACACCGGATGCCGAGGGAAACGTCACCGAGCACCTGCCGACGGGGGAGCGGATGAGCATCTTCGATGCCTCGGAGCGCTATCGGGCCGACGGTACGCCGCTGATCGTCCTCGCCGGGGCGGAGTACGGATCGGGCTCGTCCCGGGACTGGGCGGCCAAGGGTCCGATGCTGCAGGGCGTGCGGGCCGTCATCGCCGAGTCGTTCGAGCGGATCCATCGGTCCAACCTGGTCGGCATGGGGATCCTGCCGCTGCAGTACATGCCCGGAGCGACCGCCGCCTCACTCGGCCTCACGGGCCGTGAGACCTTCGACATCAGTGGCGTCTCCGACGGACTGCGACCGCACCAGGAGCTGGGCGTGATCGCTCGGGCGGACGACGGTCGCGAGATCCGATTCCGCGTCCAGTCCCGCCTGGACGGCGAGATCGACGTCACCTATCTCCGCAACGGCGGCGTGCTCCAGACGGTCCTTCGCCGCCTCGCCACCGCGTGACGCCCGCGGACGAACCGGTCGCCGCACAGACCGAGGCGGTGGCCGGCGTCCTCGACGCCGTGCTGCCGCCCGGGACCCTCGTCTCGCTGGTGCGGTACGGATCGGCCGTCTCCCGCGGTCTGCGCCCGGACAGCGACCTCGACCTGTTCGGTGTGGTCGCCCGCCGTCTGACCGATGCGGAGAAGCGGGCCGTCGTCGGCGGACTGGTGCCGTTGTCGTGGCGTGCCCAGCGACCCCCGGCGTGGCGCCCGCTCGAGCTCACCCTCGTCGTGCTCGACGAGGTCCGGCCATGGCGCTACCCGCCTCGGTTCGACTTCCAGTACGGCGAGTGGCTCCGCGAGCAGCTCGTGGCCGGCGATCTGGCGCCGTGGCCACCGGTGAACCCCGACGTGGCCGTGCTCATCACCATGGTGCGCGACACCGGGCTGGCGATCCGCGGCCCGGAGCCGTCGGCGCTCCTCGATCCGGTCCCACCGGCGGACGTCGTGCGCGCCATCGTCGACGAGGTGCCGGCGCTCCTCGAGGACCTCGAGACGGACACCCGAAACGTGCTCCTGACGCTGGCTCGGATGTGGCTGACCGTCGTGACCGGCCGCATCGCGAGCAAGGACGAGGCGGCCACCTGGGCCAGCGAACGCCTCGCCGCGCCGCTCGGTGGGCCGCTCGAGCACGCCCGGGACGGCTATCTCGGCCGCGTCGAGGATCGGTGGGACGACCTCGCCGCCGCGCGATCGACCGCCGAGGCGATGGCGGGGCGGATCCGTGACGTGCCGAGGATGGACGCCGCGGTGCCCTGACCGGCGGTGCCTCGGACCGGCATCGCGTTCCTCAGAATGAGCGCCTTGCGCGCGTTGTACGAGAGATTCCCGCGTTCGGCGATGGAACTGAGCTCGGTGCCGGCGTGGACGAGCCGCACCTGGCCAGTCCTGCGCTCCCGGCGAGCAGAGTGGGAAGGGCGCGTCGGGACACACCCCTTCAACGGACCCGGGAGCGCAGTGTGGGGGATCGCTGCCACGCGCTCCATTGCCCCGGCCACCGGCATCGGGCTAGACTCACCGGGCACTGATTCCGTATCGGCCCCACCAGGAGTGCCCCCACCATCGTGACCGCCTCCAGCGTCGACGACCTGCGCGCCCTGATCCGCGAGGTCCCGGACTTCCCGAAGCCGGGGATCCGCTTCTACGACATCACCACCCTGCTCAAGGATGGCGATGCCTTTCGGCAGGTGATCGACCGCATGGCCGAGCAGATCGGTGACACGAAGGTGGACGTCGTCGTCGGGATGGAGTCGCGCGGCTTCATCTTCTCCGCGCCGCTGGCGTACAAGCTGGGAGCCGGCTTCGTCCCGGTGCGGAAGCTCGGCAAGCTGCCGGCGGAGACGATCGAGGTCGAATACGAGCTCGAGTACGGCACCGCCACGCTCGAGATTCACTCCGACGCGATCGGCAAGGGCCAGTACGTGCTGATCGTCGACGACCTGCTGGCAACCGGCGGCACGGTGATGGGCACGATCGAGCTGGTGCGACGCCTCGGCGGGGAGGTCGCCGGCCTGTCGTTCATGGTGGAGCTGACCGCCCTCCATGGGCGTGACAAGCTCGACGAGTTCCAGATCCACACGCTGATCAGCTACTGATCGCGTCCGCGAAGGAGCAGCCGATGGCGGTCGCGCAGCGAGCCCGATCCCGCGTCCGCGCGGTGAGCGACCGGGAGGAGATCGCGGCGTTCCTGCGCACCGACCGGCTGTATGCCGCCTACGCCCTCGGTGACCTCGACGGCCCGAACCGGCACCGCGTGGCATGGGGCATGGCGCACGACGAGGCCGGCCGCGCCACCGCGCTGGTCATGCACCACGAGGGCCTCGTCCCGCAGCCGCTCTTCCTGATGGGCGCGCCGGATGGCTGCCGTGCGGTGCTGGCCAGCGTGCTGCGGCCGCGCGACGCCTACGTGCAGGGCACCGAGCTCCACGGCATCGCGATCCGCGACCTGTACGACCTCGATCGTCCGATCCAGATGCTGCGCATGGTCGTCGACCGCGACGCGTTCCAGCCGTTTGCCGGTCCCGCCGAGCGGCTCACCGCCCTCGACATCGATGACCTGAATCGCCTCTACCAGCTCGGGTTCCGCGCCGGCTTCCCGGCGTCGGTCGTCGAGGACGGGGTGTACTACGGGGTGCGCGTTCGCGGACGGCTGGTCAGCGCGGCGGGCACGCATGCGATCAACGCCCGCGAGGGGGTCGCCGTGGTCGGCAACGTGATGACCCACGCCGACTTCCGCGGCCACGACTTCGCGAAGATGGTCACGAGCTCGGTGACGGCGGAGCTGCTCGACCACGTGACCGACGTCGCGCTCAACGTCCACGCCGACAACGAGCCCGCGGTCGCGGCCTATACCCGGCTGGGCTACCGTACCCACTGCCAGCTGGTCGAGCGACTCGCGCATCGGCGCAGCGGCGGCTGGGGACTCATGCGACCGATACGAGAGGCAATGCGAATCCCGTGGCAACGCGAACCGAAGTAGCACACGACGTCGCCGACATCGGCCTGGCCGATGCGGGCGCCAAGAAGATCGAATGGGCGAACCGCCAGATGCCGGTGCTGGCCGGCATCCGCGAGCGCTTCGCGGCCGAGCGACCGCTGGAGGGATGGCGGATCAGTGCCTGCCTCCACGTCACCGCCGAGACTGCCAACCTGATGCGCACGCTGGCCGATGGCGGCGCCGATGCAGTGCTCTGCTCCTCGAACCCGCTGTCGACGCAGGACGACGTCGCTGCGTCGCTCGTGTCGCACCACGGCATTCCGGTCTACGCCATCAAGGGCGAGGATCGCGACTCCTACTACTCGCACATCCGGGCCGCGCTCGACCATCGCCCGCAGATCACCATGGATGACGGGGCGGACCTCGTGAACGAGCTGCATACGAACCGGCCCGATCAGCTGCCGGAGGTCGTCGGCGGCACCGAGGAGACCACCACCGGCGTCATCCGCCTGCGTGCCATGGCGAAGGCCGGCAAGCTCGCCTACCCGATCGTGGCGGTGAACGAGGCGCTCACGAAGCACCTGTTCGACAACCGGTACGGAACGGGGCAATCGGCCATCGACGGCATCCTGCGCGCGACGAACATCCTGTTCGCCGGCAAGACGGTCGTGGTCGGCGGCTATGGCTGGGTCGGGCGCGGGATCGCGACACGCGCCCACGGGATGGGCTCCAACGTCGTGGTCACTGAGGTCGACCCGATCCGCGCCCTCGAAGCGGCCATGGATGGCTACCGCGTCATGAGCGCGTCCGAGTCGGCGAAGGTCGGCGACGTGTTCATCAGCGGCACCGGGAACCTGAACGTCTGGGGCCGCGATCACTTTCCGCTCATGCGCGACGGCGCGATTCTCGCCAATGCCGGGCACTTCAACGACGAGTTCGAGCTTCCCGCCCTGGAGGAGCAGGCTGCCTCCTCGCGCGAGGTGCGCCCGTTCACGCGCGAGTACGAGATGCCCGATGGTCGACGGATCTACGTCCTGGCCGATGGACGGCTGGTGAACCTCGGCGCGGCGGAGGGACATCCGGCCATGGTCATGGACATGAGCTTCGCGAACCAGGCGCTCGGTCTCGAGTGGCTGCGCGCGAACCTCGAGGGCCTGCAGCCGGAGGTCTACGGCATCCCCGACGACATCGATCGCGAGGTCGCGCGCATCAAGCTCGAGAGCATGGGCTTCCACATCGAGACGATGACTGCCGAGCAACTGGCCTACAGCGAATCCTACGAGTCCGGGACCTGAAAAATAAAGGTTCACCGGATGGTGGCCATGCTCCTTTAGCGGTACGGTAGGGCTCATGGGGATGGCCCGGGGGGAGCCCGGTGGCGACCGGGGCGGTGCCGAAGCTGCCGCCCGGGGGGAGCCGGTCGCCGCGCTGGCCACCACCGCCTCGGTGGCCGCCGCCTTCGCCGATCATGCCGGTGAGCTGCGCGCCCATCTCCTGCGCTCCGTGCGCGACCCGGCCGCGGCCGATGATCTCGTGCAGGAGAGCTTCGTCCGGCTGCTGACCGAGACGGCAGCCGGACGACCGCCCATCCAGTCCCGCGCCTGGCTGTTCCGGGTCGCGACGAACCTCGCTGCCAGTCGGGCGCGCCGGCATGCCGTCGCCACGCGGCATGCCCCTGCGCTCGTCCGGCAGGACGCGGCCCGATCGCCGGAGGACCTCCTCATCGAACGCGAGGCCGCGAGGTCGGTGGACTCCAGCCTCGCGCGGCTGGCACCCCACGTTCGGACCGCCCTGGTGCTGTCCGCGCACGGCTACTCCGGCGCCGAGATCGCGCGACACATCGGTCGCAGCGAGCTCGCCACGCGGTCGCTGCTCTGCCGGCAGCGTCGCCGCCTGCGATCGTCGCTCTCTCCAGCCGCCTGAGCGCCGGTGCCGCTCCGCATGATGGGATCGCTATGATCGGCAGCATGCCGCGCGTGAGCAGCCCGGTCTTCGTCGGCCGCGCCTCGGAGCTCGACCGCCTGTGCCGGGCCTTCGAGGAAGCCGGCGAGGGCCGCCCCGCGACCCGGCTCATCGTCGGTGAGGCTGGGATCGGGAAGACGCGGCTCGTCGCCGAGTTCATGTCGCGGGCCCGCGATGAGGGGGCGCACGTCCTGGTCGGCGACTGCCTGCAGCTGGGCGACACCGGTCTGCCGTACGCGCCCTTCGTCGGCGCCCTTCGCCACGTCCTGCGCGGAAGATCCGCGGACGATCTCGACCGGCTGGTCGGGCCCGGCCGAGCCGAGCTGGCGCATCTCCTCCCGGACCTCGGGCCGCCGGCACCGCGTCCGCCGAACCGCCCGGACGCCTCGGTCAGCGCCGTGGCGGCCCAGGCGCGGATGTTCGAGATCGTCTTCGGCATGCTCCGCCGGCTGGCGGACGAGCGGACGCTGGTCCTCGTGCTCGAGGACCTGCACTGGGCCGACGCGTCGACCCGCGACCTGCTGCGGTTTCTGGTGCGCAACGCGCGCGACGCCCGCTTCCTGTTCGTCGTCACCTACCGGTCGGACGAGATGCACCGGCGTCATCCGCTCCTGCCCCTCGTCGCGGAGCTGAGCCGCCTGCCGAACGTGGACGACATCGAGCTGCCCGCCTTCGGCGAGGCGGAGGTGACCGAGCAGCTGGCCGGAATCCTGGGCGAGGCGCCGCGAGCCGGGCTCGTCACCGAAGTGCTGGAGCGCTCCGGGGGCAATCCCTTCTTTGCCGAAGAGCTGGTCGCCGCCGGCGAGTCCGGACTGGTGCTGCCCCGGACGCTCCGCGACATGCTGGTCGACCGCATCCGCCCCCTCGACGATGCCGCGCAGGCGGTGCTGCGGGTGGCGGCGGTGGCCGGCGGGCGGCTCGACCATCGGCTTCTGCAGGACGTCGTCAGCCTCGGCGCGGACGAGCTGGCCGCCGGGCTGCGGGAGGCGATCGAGCACCATCTGCTGCTGCCCACCTCACCGGAGCTTGCGCCGGCATACGCCTTCCGTCACGCCCTGCTGCAGGAAGCGGTCTACGAGGAGCTCCTGCCCGGCGAACGGACGCAGCTGCACGCTGCGCTCGCCCGGGCCATCGAAGGCCGGCCGGAGCTTGGAGCGCTGGATCCCTCCGGCGCAGCGGCACAGCTGGCGCACCACTGGTTCCTCGCCCACGAGCTGGATCGGGCGCTGTCTGCGGCAATCGAGGCCGGACGTGCGGCTGCCGCCGGATACGCCTTCACCGAGGCCGAGACCCTGTTGCGTCGGGCGCTGGAGCTGTGGCCGAAAGTCGCGCCGGATGCGCTGCCGGCGGACATCACCCGCACCGACATCCTCGTCGAGGCGGCCGAGGCATCGGCGCAGGCCGGCGAGCCGCGGCACTCCATCGAGCTCGTTCGGTCCGCGCTCGCCGAGATCGACGCGATCTCCGATCCGATGATGGCCGGCGTGCTCCATCATCGGCTGGCGTGGTACCTCAACGAGGCGGGGGACTGGAAGTCCGGCGCCCGCGCCATGGAGCGTGCCGTCGAGCTGATCCCGATCGATCCGCCGACGCGCGAGCGAGCGCGCGTCCTCGCCGACCTCGCGCTGTCGCTCATGGTGCGCGGCCGATACAGCGATTCGCTCGCCGTGGCCGAGGCCGCGCTGGCGATCTCGCGGGCGGTGGGTGCGCGAGGAGCCGAAGCCCGCGCTCTCGACGCGCTCGGGCTCGACATCGCGGGCCGATCCGACTTCGAGCGCAGCCTGCCGATCCTGCGGGAGGGCTACGCGCGCGCCTCGGAGCTGGATGATCCACAGGCGGTCTTCCTCACGGCCGTCGGCCTCGGGTGGGCGCTCGACGAGACCGGACGGCACCGCGAATCACTGGCGCTCGCCCGCGACGCGCTCGCCCGGCTCCGCGACCTCGGGGCGGCGACCCGATACGGCGGGCAGATGGCGTCGAAGGAGGCGCGCGCCCTCTTCGAGCTCGGTCGGTGGGACGAGGCGGACGCCGTCATGGAGGAGACCCTGGCCACCGGGCCGACGCGCTACGCGGTGCGCTGGCTCCTCTCGAACCGCGTGCGCCTCCACGTGTTTCGCGGGCGACTGGACGCCGCCCGGCTCGACCTCATGACCTACGAGTCGCTCGGCGAGCGCGTGGTCGGGCCGGATCCGGACCTCATGAACTCACGCCGGGCCGAGCTGGCCATCGAGGCAGGCGAGCCAGTGACGGCGCGAGAGCTCGTGCAGGCGACGCTGGAGCAGACGATCGAGCCCGATGTCGACGCCGACGCACGGGCGCTCTACCTCATCGGGCTGTGGGCGGAGCTCGACGAGCACGACGCCGCACGGACTGCCGGCGATGCGGGCCGGATCGCGGCTGCGCGAGAACGCGCGGCGGAGCTGGTGGACAGGGTTCGCCGTCACGTCGCGCGCGTGGGCGAGACCGTGGCGCCGATCGCCACGGTCGTGGAGGCGGACAGCGCGCTCGCGGAGGCGATCGCGGCTCAGATCGGGGGTGAGCTCGATCCGGAGCGGTGGGAGCGTGCGGTCGACACCCGTCGCGCGATCGGCCGCCCGTTCGAGATCGCGCGGGTCCTCGCGCGAGCCGCCGAGACGTTCCTCGCAGCGCGCCGTCGGGACGATGCGACGGCCGCGCTGGTCGAGGCGCACGCGATCGCGACGCGGCTCGGCGCAACGACGCTGCGCACCCGGGTCGAGGCGCTCGCACGACGCGGCCGGATCGGGCTCGACGGCGTGGAGACGGCGGACCAGGCCGCGGAGCGGATGGGGCTGACGCCGCGCGAGCGGGAGGTGCTCGCGCTGCTCGCCGAGGGGCGGAGCAACCGGCAGATCGGTGAGCACCTGTACATGGCCGAGAGCACGGCCGGCGTCCACGTCAGCAACATCCTCACCAAGCTCGGGGTCACCCGCCGCAGCGAGGCGGCCGTGATCGCCCATCGCATCGGCCTGGCCGGGTCCGTGTGAGGCAGACGCTCCCCGCCCGGTATTCTCGTCCCCGATGACCCCTTCCCTGGCCCAGCGGGTCCGTGATGCCCTGCCGGCACTGATCGTCGGCATCGCTCTGCTCGTCGGCGTCATGCTCCTCCCGGATCTGACGCCACGCGATGCGGTTCCGGTGGTGGGGCAGGAATCCCTGCACGCGCGGGTCGTGGCATCGGCCGGCGTGGACCCTGCCGGCCTCCCGATGTTCGAGGTGGAGGTGCTCGACGGCGGAATGGCCGGCGAGCGGCTCGAGGCTGCGGTGCAGGACGGATCGGCCGCCATGCCGGGCGTGGGGCAGCGCCAGCCGTACGAGGTTGGCGACGAGGTGGTCGTCACCAGGTTCACCGGCCCTGCCGGTGGCTTCGCGGTGATCAGCGAGCCGTGGCGCGTTCCGCTGCTGGGCCTGATCGCGGGGCTCTTCGCGCTGGCCGTGCTGGTGGTCGGCGGCCTCCGCGGCGCGCGCTCGCTCGTCGCGCTCGCCTTCACGCTGGCCGTGGTGGTCAAGGTCGTGGTGCCGCTGCTTCTCCAGGGGGTGGATCCGATCCTGCTCGCCGTTGGCGCCGGGACGGCCGTCACGGTGGTGACGCTGCTGCTGACGGAGGGATGGGGTCGGGTGGCCCTGTCGGCGGCACTCGGCACCGTGGCGGCACTGGCGCTGACCGCGCTGCTGGCCGGCGCGTTCACGCTCCTCGCGCGCTTCACGGTGCTCCAGGGAAGCGAGGAGATCAGCTTCCTCATCCCGCTCATCGGTGACCGCGTGGACCTGTCGGGCATCCTGCTGGCGGCCACCGTGTTCGGCGCGCTCGGCGTGCTCGACGACGTGACGGTCACCCAGGCCGCGACGGTCGAGCAGCTCCACCGCGCCGATGTGGCCGCACCGCGGACGCTGGTCGTCAACGCGGCGATGCGTGTCGGGCGCTCGCACATCGCCGCGACGGTGAACACCCTCATGCTCGCCTACCTGGGCGCCGGGCTGCCGCTGCTGCTGCTGTTCAGCCTCTCCGGCCAGGATCCCCTGATGACGCTGAACAGCGAGATCGTGGCGGTCGAGGTCATCCAGGCGCTGGTCGGCAGCATCGGAATCGTCGCGGCGGTGCCGCTCACCACCTTCCTCGCCGGATTCCTCATGGTGCCGGCCGGGCCACGCGGCACCGCTCCGGCCTGACGGCGGTACACTCGCCGCGCCGATCTGCCACGAGGAACCGATGACCGACACCGCGCCCATCCTGTTCACCAGCGAGTCCGTGACCGAGGGCCACCCCGACAAGCTGTGCGATGCGGTGGCCGACGCGATTCTCGACGATGTCCTCGGGCACGACTCCGACGCGCGCTGCGCCGTCGAGGTGGCGACGACCACCGGCCTCGTCCTCGTGCTGGGGGAGGTCACCACCACCCACTACGTCGACGTGCAGGAGGTCGTGCGGCGGACGGTGCGCGAGATCGGGTACAACTCGAGCCACCTCGGCTTCGACTGGGAGACGTGCGGCACGATGACCGCGATCAAGGAGCAGTCGCCGGACATCGCGCAGGGCGTGGATCTCGCCCTCGAGTCGCGCGAGGGGCTCGAGCCCGAGGAGCTCGGCGCCGGCGACCAGGGGATGATGTTCGGCTATGCGACCGACGAGACCGACGAGCTCATGCCGATGCCGATCATGCTCGCGCATCGCGTGGCGCGGCGGCTGGCGGAGGTCCGGCACCGGGGGATCCTTCCGTTCCTGCGTCCGGACGGCAAGAGCCAGGTGACGATCGAGTACGACGCCGAAGGGCGGCCGGGCAGGGTGCACACCGTGCTCGTCAGCACGCAGCACGACCCCGACGTCGAGCTGGACGACCTGACGGCCGCGGTTCGCGAGCACGTCGTCGAAGCCGCGATCCCCGACGGGCTGCTCGACGAGGACACGCGCCACCTCGTGAACCCGACCGGCCGGTTCGTCATCGGTGGGCCGATGGGCGACTCGGGCCTGTCGGGACGCAAGATCATCGTCGACACCTATGGGGGCATGGCGCGCCACGGCGGGGGCAGCTTCAGCGGCAAGGATCCGACCAAGGTGGATCGGTCCGGCGCCTACATGTCGCGCTACGTCGCGAAGAACGTTGTCGCCGCCGGGCTCGCGCGACGCTGCGAGATCCAGCTGGCGTACGCCATCGGGGTCGCGCATCCGCTCTCGGTGAATGTCCAGACCTGGGGGACCGGGACCGTGGCGGACTCGCGGCTGGCGGAGGTCGTGCAGTCGACCTTCGATCTGCGTCCCGGCGCGATCATTCGTGACCTTGACCTCCAGCGGCCGATCTACCGCCAGACCGCGGCCTACGGCCACTTCGGCCGGAACGACCTCGACCTGCCATGGGAGCGGGTCGACCGGATCGACGAGCTGCGCGCGGCCGCGCACGCGCGCTGACGGTGATGGGCGCCGGCCACGATCACCGGCACGCCCGGCCCGCATGGGGTGAGCCGCGCCCGGGCCTGGTCGGCCGGGTCGCCGGGCATCTTCGCGCGGCGCTCGGCCAGGGCTCACCGCAGCGCGCCGGCGGACTCGGCGAGCTCCCCGGTCGCCTCAGGCGCGACCCGCTCGCGCCGCGGTACCTGGCGGCAGAGCTGGATGGCCAGCACCCCGATGCCGCGGAGGCCGCCGTGGCGGCGATGGAACGTGCCGCGGAAGCCGAGGAATGGTGGGTGGCCGATGCCTGGGGCCACCGTGCGCTGTGGCACTACGAGCAGGCCCAGCTGACGCTCGAGGCAGCACGCCAGGCGCGCCGCATCGGTGACCTGCGCTGGACGGCCGGCGACCCGGCGAGCGCTCGCCGCTACTATGCCGAGGCGATCGACGAGGCTCGCGACATCGGAGCGGAGCACGAGCAGGGCTTGGCCAGCCTCGGGCTGGGCCGGGCGATGCTCGACCTGGGATCCGTCGGCCAGGCGCGCCGGCTGGCGTCGGCGGCGATCACGCTGCTCGACCGGTCCGGCGCCCCGGCGGCGGAGCTGGATGCCGCGCGGCGGCTGCTCGGGACGGAGGTCGCAGTCGGCCACGAGGGTGAGGAGCGGGCGTGATGGCACGGAGAAGCATGCGGGTCGGGATCATCGGGGCGGGGGTGATGGCCGAGGCCATCATCGGTGGGCTCGTCTCGAACCGGGCCGTCCGGCCCGACCTGCTGACCGCCTCCCATCCGCGCCGCGAGCGGCGCGATCTGCTCGCCGAACGGCATGGGGTGCGTTCGGTCGCGTCGAACCGAGACGCGCTGGCCGATGCCGAGGTCGTCGTGCTGGCCGTGAAGCCGCAGATGCTCGGACGCGTCATGCGTGAGCTCCGCGGCCGGTTGTCGCCCGACCAGGTCGTCGTCTCGATCGTGGCCGGGGCCACGGTTCGCACGCTCGTCGGCGGGCTGCAGCATGCCGCCGTGGTGCGGGCCATGCCGAACACGCCCAGCCAGATCCGGCGCGGCATGACGGTCTGGGCGGCGTCCGACGCCTGCACCTCGCGACAGCGGCAGCTCGCGCGCGCCGTGCTCCGTGCGCTCGGCGAGGAGCGGCAGGTCGCGGACGAGGCGTTCGTGGCGATGGCGACGGCCCTGTCCGGCACCGGACCCACCTATCTCTTCGCCGTGATGGAGGCGCTCGTCGACGCCGGCGTGCACCTCGGCTTCCCGCGCGAGCTCGCGCACGAGCTGGTGGTCGAGACCCTCGTCGGATCGGCCGAGTACGCGAAACGCTCCGAGCTCCACCCGGCGCAGCTGCGCAACGCCGTCACCTCTCCGGGCGGCACCAGCGCCGCGGCGATCTACGAGCTGGAGAAGGGCCGCATCCGGACGGTCTTCTCCGACGCGGTCTGGGCGGCATACCGCCGGACGCTCGAGCTTGGCGAGCGCCTCGAGGCCGAGGTCGCCTCGGACGCCGAGAGCGCACGTCCGGAGTGAGAAGCGGCCGAAGCCCGGCCGCTGGTCAAGAGACCGGACCACTCGGCGAGATTCGCCCTGCCCGCCGCCGAGGTGGAATGGCCTCTGGTAGCCTCGGCGCGCATGTTCGCCATCGTCATGGCCGGAGGCGCCGGCACCCGTCTCTGGCCGCTCTCCCGCCGTCGTACCCCCAAGCAGCTGCTGGCCCTGACCGGGGAGACGAGCCTCCTCCAGCAGACCGTCGCGCGGCTGGGGACGCTCCTGAAGCCGCATGACATCTACGTCATCACCGGTCAGTCGCACGTGCGCGCCACGCAGGAGCAGCTGCCG
>DATHTR010000040.1:0-8217 GCA_035463095.1 Candidatus Angelobacter sp.
CATTGGGCAAAATTCCCGACTGCTGCCTCCCGTAGGAGTCTGGGCCGTTCTCAGTCCCAGTCTGGCTGATCATCCTCTCAGACCAGCTACCGATCGTCGCCTTGGTGAGCCGTTACCCCACCAACTAGCTAATCGGACGCAGGCCCCTCCGGAAGCGAATTTCTCCTTTAGACGGCGAATCGAATCGCCGACCACATGCGGTATTAGCCACCCTTTCGGGCAGTTATTCCCCACTTCCGGGCAGGTCACCTACGCGTTACTCAGCCGTCCGCCACTAGAAAACCTCCAAGCAAGCTCGGAGGCTTCTCGTTCGACTTGCATGTCTCACGCACCCCGCCAGCGTTTGTCCTGAGCCAGGATCAAACTCTCCGTACAAAACGAAACCAGTGGTCTGGACCCGAAGGTCTGCTCCACCGGTTAAGAGTTCGACGTTGTCCCGCTGACTCGTGTGGATTCCTGTCACTCTTCAGCTGGTAAGCCCACCGATCACTCGGCGTCGTTCGATTCGAGTACTCCTGTCACGGATCCTCGCGATGGTCACGCGGCACGACCGAGGTTCGATCGCCGTTCGTGGCGCATCGGCCGGCGAACTGCCGGCGCGAAGACGGACTATAGATCAGCCCGGTGGGCCCGTCAAGCGAGCTCGTCGAGGGCGATCCATGCGTCTGTCGAGTCACAGTCTAGAACAGGTGTTCGACTGCCGTCAAGGCGTCCCCATCAGCGCTCGACCAGGCGCCGTCCCTGGAGCGAGCGGATCAGGGTCACGTCGTCGGCGTACTCGAGGTCGCCGCCGACCGGCAGGCCCCGCGCGATGCGCGTGACGTTGCCGACATGCGGCGCCAGGACGTCGGCGAGATACATCGCGGTCGCCTCCCCCTCGAGGTTGGGGTTGGTGGCGAGAATCACCTCGTCGATGCCCCCGCCGGTCACGCGACCCACCAGCTCGCGCGTCCGCAGACGCTCCGGACCGATGCCATCGATCGGGCTGATGGCCCCGTGCAGGACGTGGTAGCGGCCGCGGAACTCGCCGGTGCGCTCGATGGCCAGGACGTCGAGCGGCTCCTCGACGACGCAGATGCGCGCCGACTCGCGTCGCGGATCCGCGCAGATGTCGCACGGGTCGACCCCGGCCTCGGTGATGTTGCAGCACACGCTGCAGTACGCGACGTCCTCCTTGACCGAGACGAGCGCGGCGGCCAGGGCCCGCGCGTCGTCGGCCGAGGTGCGAAGCACGTGATAGGCGAGGCGCTGCGCCGTCTTCGTCCCGATCCCGGGGAGTTTGCTGAACTCCTCGATCAGGCGCGCGACCGGGGCGATCAGCCCGGCCATCGGTCCCTCACCCGAAGCCCGGGAGTCCCGGCATGCCCGGCATGCCCATGCCGCCGGCGATCTTGGCCATGCGCTCCTTCTCGAGCTCCTTGCTGCGCCCGATCGCCTCGTTCACGGCGGAGAGGACCAGGTCCTGGAGCATCTCGACCTCGTCGGGGTCGACTGCCGACGGGTCGATCTCCACGCTGCGGACCTCCTGCGCGCCGGTGATGACGATCTTCACCGCCCCGCCGCCCGCGGTCGCTTCCAGCGTGGTCTCCTTGAGCTCGTCCTGCGCCTGCCCGATCTGGGCCTGCATCTG
This sequence comes from Candidatus Angelobacter sp., assembly GCA_035463095.1. Taxonomy (GTDB): domain Bacteria; phylum Chloroflexota; class Limnocylindria; order QHBO01; family QHBO01; genus JACDBZ01. The sequence goes on from DATHTR010000040.1 coordinate 1,631, forward strand.
CTGCGCCATCTTGGCGATCTGGCCGATGTTCACGTGGTGTCCGAATCCTTTCTGCGTCGGTGCCGAGCGCGGTGACCTGTTCAGCGCACCTCGGGCGCGTCGACCAGCTCGCCGCCGGTGATCTTCAGCACGCCCTCGAGCAGGGCCTGTGCCTCGGGGTCGTCGGGATTGTCGCCGATCGCCTGGGCCACGGTCAGCGGCTCCAGCTCGAGGTTGCTCGCGACGCACTCGATGGCGAACGATCCGCCGAACATCTCGGACAGCAGCGCCTCGATCTGGCCGGCGCGCCGCGCGATGTTGGCGCGCATGAAGTCCCGGCCCTCCGGGAAGGCGAGGGTCAGCCGGGCGCCGTCGCGGGCGACCGGCCGGCATTCCTTGAGGAGTGGCTTGATGACCGGGCTGGCGCGGTCGACGACCTCGGCCCATCGGGCCCGCAGGTCCGCCACCTCTCCCCCGCCCTGCGCTGCCACGGCGACGGCGGGGGGCTCCGCGGGCCCTGCGTCCGCGGCGGATTCGGGCTGCGACGGCCCCCGCTCGACCGGTCGGGGGGCGTCGGTCCGGGGCGCTTCGGTCCCCTGCACCTCGGCCCGACGCGGTTGGGCCGGTGCCTCCGCGCGCGGCGCCTGGGCCGGTGCGGGAGCCGGAGGAGCGGTGGCCGGCCGGCGGACGGACGCCGCGGTGACGGCAACCGACGTGGCCGAGTCGACGGCCAGCAGCTCCAGCATGAGGCGCGCTCGGCCTTCGCGGGCGCCTGCGCCGGCGGCTTCGGCGAGCGTCCGGAGGATCGGCGCGAGGCGGCGTGCGGCATCGGGGTCCGCGGCGGACGCGAGCAGGCGGCGGCGGGCCTCGCCCTCGGCCTGGGAGGCGACCTGGGCGATGTCTCGACCGGCATCGGCCAGCGACGCGACCCGATCCAGGGCACCGGCGGTGTCGCCGGCAAGGAAGGCCTCGACGAGCTCGGTCACCGAGGCGTCGTCGGCCAGCCCGACCGCCTCCCGCACGTCGGCCTCCGTCACGCGTGCGGGGGCGAAGGAGAGGACCTGGTCCAGCAGGGACTCGGCATCGCGCATGCCCCCATCGGCCAGGCGGGCGATCAGGGCCAGCGCGTCGTCATCGGCCTCCGCATCCTCGGCCGCGCAGATCCGGCGAAGCTTTCCGACGATGGTGCCATCGGCCAGGCGCCGGAAATCGTGGCGCTGCGTGCGGCTGATGATGGTGGGAGGCACCTTGTGCGTGTCGGTGGTGGCCAGGATGAAGACGACGTGGTCGGGTGGCTCCTCGATGAGCTTGAGCAGCGCGTTGAAGGCGTGCGTGCTCAGCATATGGACCTCGTCGATGATGTAGACGCGGCGCTTCAGCTCCGACGGCGAGGTGAGGGCGCGCATCACGAGATCGCGGGCGTCCTCGACGAGGCCGTGCGATGCCGCGTCGATCTCGATCACATCCATGGCTCGCCCGTCACGGATGGCGACGCACGACGCGCAGGCGTCGCATGGCTCACCGTCGTCGCCGATGGCCGTGCAGTTGATGGCCTTGGCGAGGATCCGGGCGGTCGACGTCTTCCCGGTCCCCCGCGGGCCGACGAACAGGTACGCGTGGGCCAGGCGGTCACCGCTGATCGCGCGGCGGAGGGTGGCGACGATGGGATCCTGTCCGATGACCTCGCCGAAGCGCTGCGCGCGGAACTTCCGGTAGAGGGCGCGGTGAGCGACGGGATCGGTGGGCTCGGGCGTGGCGTCCGGGGTCGCGAGGGCGTCGGGCATCAGGAACCTACCGTACACCGATCGGCCGCGGCGCACCGGCGCCGGATCGAACGGATGGAATCGGTCGTGCACCCGGTGTCGACACGGGTCGGCCCGCATTCACGACCGTCTCCGGCTCCAGCCAGGTTGTCCCACGGCACCCACAGGCGATCGCTTACCGCTGCTTCCTTCCGGACCTGACGGGGTTCACGGACCTGCGCTGCGTGGGACCCGACTCTCAACGTCGGACGACGGTCATGGTGGACGGGCGACTCGCGCCTCGACCGGGGATTCGGCTCCGCTGTAGCGGATTGCGGATACAGGGCACCGCTAGTTCCCCGCCTAGCACGACCGCGGCGATGGTACGGCCCGGGTGGGGGCCGGTCAATTGGCTCCGTTGGTTCCTGTGCACCGCGCGCCTCGGGCGCAATGCGCAGGATCCGGACGCGCGGTCCGCACAACGCGCGCGTGGCGGGCAGGATGGGAAGGTTGGGATCTGGCATCCCGTCGACGCACGCTCGTGGCACCGGCGTGCGGCGTTCGACCGTCGCATAGCGCTCGCCCGGCGCGCAATGCGCAGAACGCGGCCGGCGTGCGGTGCCGCAGGCACGAGCTGGACGAGCGTGGCGGAGAGGGAGGGATTCGAACCCTCGACGGGTTGCCCCGAACGGCATTTCCAGTGCCGCGCCATAGGCCTCTAGGCGACCTCTCCGGTGAGCGAGCGCGTGGCGGAGAGGGTGGGATTCGAACCCACGGTACGGTTACCCGCACACCGCTTTTCGAGAGCGGCACCTTCAACCACTCGGACACCTCTCCGCGCCGGGACGACAGTTTAGCGCAAGCTCCCGGGACGTCCCAGCGGGGCAGGTCAGACCGATGCGGACTCGGTGGCCAGGCGCCGGGCCTCGGACTCGCGGACGCCCGACACCACCGACAGCTGGTGCGGCAGCGCGCGCTCCCGGGCGAGGTCGATGACGCTGCCGGCCGCCCCCCGCTCCGGGTCCGGGACCGCGTAGACGAGCGCACGGACGCGCGCCTCCACCAGTGCCCCGGCGCACATCGGGCAGGGCTCATGGGTCGTGAAGATCGTGACCTCCGCCAACCGGCGCGTGCCCAGCTTGCCGGCCGTCGCCTGGATGGTGAGCATCACCGCGTGGGCGGTCGGGTCGCCGGACAGGACGGACCGGTCGTGATCGCGGGCCACCATCGCGTCGTCGATGACGGCGACCGCGCCGATCGGCTCCTCGCCCTGCTCACGCCCGCGACGCGCCTCCGCGATCGCCTCGGCCATGTACAGCTCGTAGTTCATCGACGCCTTCCGTGCGGTGCTCACCGATTCCGTGGGACGTTCGCCGCATGGGCGGCAACCGCAGGTCGAGTCTAGCAGAGGGGGTCCGGAGCTCCGAGCGCGGCCGATGCGGTGCCCTAGGATACGGGAGCACCCGACCGATGCTCCCTCGATCGCAGGAGACGCATGACCGCGCCCGCCCATGACGTCGCGCTCCCCCGCTGGACCCGCCTCGACAGCGGGGCGCTGGCGCTCGTCACGATCGTCGCCGCCGCGCTGCGGCTGGTGAGCCTGAACCGACCGATCGGGCTCGTCTTCGACGAGATCTTCTACGCGCAGGACGCATGCTGGTACGTGGCCGGCAGCGAGGCCGTGTGCGGCATCACGGATCTCGTCAGCCGTGCCCACCCTCCGCTCGGCAAGTGGCTCATCGGATCCGGGATCGCGGCCTTCGGCTACGAGCCGTTCGGGTGGCGGATCGCCGTGGCGGTCGCCGGCATCGCGACGGTTGCCCTCGTCTACGTGCTCGGCTGGCGCCTGCTGCGTCGAACGGTGTCCGGCACCGCCCTGACGATCGGCGCGACCATCGGTGCCGGCCTGCTGGCGCTGGACTTCCTGCACCTCGTCCAATCTCGGGTGGCGATGCTCGACAGCCTCATCGTCCTGTTCGTGGTCGGGGCGGTGACCGCCATCGTCCTCGACCGAGATCGCACGCCGCCCGCCGATCCACCCCCGTGGGAGCGGGCCGCCTTCGGCCGTCCGTGGCTGCTGGTCGCCGGCGTCTGCCTGGGCGCTGCCACCGCGGTGAAGTGGTCGGGTGCCTACGTGGCACCGGCGGTCATCGGGCTGGTCGTCATCTGGGCGATCGTCGACCGGCGCCGGGCCGAGCCCGGGTCCGGATGGGGCGCGGCACTCAGCCGCGCTGCACGCCGGGAAGCGCTGCCGGTCATCCTGCTCCTGGGGCTCGTCCCGGTCCTGGCCTATGCGGCCAGCTATACCGGACGCATGCCCGGCTCGCTGGTCGGCCTGCCGTGGGAGCCCGGCACGGTGTGGCGCGGCATCTGGGACCACCAGCGCGCGATGCTCGACTTCCACACGACCCTGGGCGGCGACCACCCGTACCAGTCCCCGCCATGGTCATGGCCGCTCCTGAAGCGTCCCGTCGCCTTCTGGTTCGGCGCCGATGGCGGCGCGTATCGCGAGATCCTGTCGATGGGCAACCCGGTCGCCTGGTGGTCCGGGCTCGTCGCGCTCGTCGCGCTCGCCGTCACCTGGGCCCGCTCCGGCTGGGCCTGGCTGCGCCCAGAACCGGTGATCCTGGGCGCCGCCGGGGCCACCTACCTTCCGTGGCTCATCCTCTCCGGCGACCGCAGCCAGACCTTCCTGTGGTACTTCCTGCCGACCGTCCCCTTCCTGTGCCTGGCGCTCGGCGCGATTTCGGCGTGGGCGTGGTCGCGCCTCGCCGGCCGGGTGGCGGTGGGCCTGGCCAGTAGCGCCCTGCTCGGCTCGTTCGTGTTCTTCGTCCCGCTGCTGACCGCGCTGCCGCTGTCGCCCGACGACTGGACCACGCGGATGCTGTTCCGCGACTGTGAGCGTCCTGCAGCCCCGACCCTGACCCTCCCGGACGACACGATCAGCTCCGGGCCACCGCCGGACGGTTGGTGCTGGATCTGACGGCGCGGGGCATCCCGAGCTGATGCTTCCGCTCGACACCGTCTTCCAGCAGATCGCCGCGGTCCTGCTCGTCGCCGCCGTGATCGGCGCCGTTGGGCGCCTGCTGCGCCAGCCGCTGATCATCAGCTTCATCGCCGTCGGCATCGTCGCCGGGCCGCTCGTCCTCGACATCGTGCGCGAGACCGAGGAGATCGAGCTGCTCGCGCAGATCGGGATCAGCCTGCTCCTGTTCATCGTCGGGCTGAAGCTCGACGTCCGCCTGATCCGGACCCTGGGCCCGGTGGCGTTGGCGACCGGGCTGGGCCAGGTCGCCTTCACGTCGGGCGTCGGCTTCCTGCTGACGCTGGCGATGGGCTTCGATCCGGTGACCTCGCTGTACATCGCGATCGCCCTGACCTTCTCGAGCACGATCATCATCGTCAAGCTGCTCAGCGACAAGGGTGAGACGGAGCAGCTCCACGGCCGGATCGCCATCGGCTTCCTCATCGTGCAGGACATCGTGGTGATCCTGGTCATGATCGGGCTGTCGGCCTTCGGCGGCGCCCGCGGCGAGGAGGCCGATCTTCTCGTCGAGCTCGGGCTGGTCGCGGTCCGCGGCGTCCTGTTCGTGACGGCGATCGTCGGGCTCATGCGCTGGGCGATGCCGCCGCTCCTTCATTGGCTGGCGCGAACGCCGGAGCTCCTTGTGCTGTTCTCGATCGCCTGGGCCGTCGCGCTCGCGGTCGCCGGCGACCTGCTGGGCTTCAGCGAGGAGGTCGGCGCGTTCCTGGCGGGCCTGTCCCTGGCCGCGACGCCCTACCGCGAGGCCCTCGCCGCGCGCCTGACCACGCTGCGGGACTTCCTGCTGCTGTTCTTCTTCGTCGACCTCGGGGCGCGGATGACGTTCGGCGACGCCGCGTCCCAGCTGGCGCCGGCGGCCGTGCTCTCGGCCTTCGTCCTCATCGGAAACCCGATCATCGTGATGGTGATCATGGGGGTCATGCGCTACCGCAAGCGCGTCGGCTTCCTTGCCGGGCTGACCGTGGCGCAGATCAGCGAGTTCAGCCTCATCTTCGCGGCACTGGGGCTCGGGCTCGGCCACATCACCGAGGAGACCCTTGGCCTGATCACCACGGTCGGGATCATCACCATCGGCGTGTCGACCTACATGATCCTGAACTCCCACTGGCTGTTCGAGCGCCTGGAGCCGCTGCTCGACATCTTCGAGCGCGACGGCGCGGCCGACCCGGACCTCGACGACGGCCCGCCCGCGCCCGACGTGGTGGTCATGGGGCTTGGCCGATACGGCGGCGAGATCGCGTCCGCCCTGGCCGACGCGGGGCGCGAGGTGCTGGGCGTGGACTTCGACCCGGCCGCCCTCGATCAGCTGCGTGAGCGCGGCCTCCGCGTGGCGTACGGCGACGTCGAGGACCCGGACCTGCCCGGCGTGCTTCCCCTCGAGCGAGCGGCCTGGGTCGTCTCCAGCGTGCGGGCGCTCGACGCCAACCTGGCGCTGCTCCAGGCGTTCGACCACCATGGGTTCGCCGGACGGGTGGCCGTGTCGGCCGATCGGGATCACGACGCCGAGCTCCTCAGGGAGCACGGCGCCGCTCTGGTGCTGATGCCGCTACGCGATGCAGCGGCAGCGGCGGTGGAACGCATCGGCTCGGGAGACTGACAGCTCGGGGGTCCGATGCGCTGGCGCGTGGTTCCCCTGCGGCACCGCCCAGGGCATGCAGACGCCGTGCCCAGCCTCGAGTGCGGGGGATGGCGTGCCCGAGAGGACTCGAACCTCCGACCTTCAGGTCCGCAACCTGACGCTCTATCCACTGAGCTACGGGCACCCGTGCGACCGATCCGCGCGGTGACGGATCGAGTGGCGGAGAGGGAGGGATTCGAACCCT